>DASQNF010000097.1:0-9732 GCA_035645115.1 Thermoleophilaceae bacterium
CGACCGCGTGTCGGAGGGCGTGGTGCTCACGGCGATCGCCGCCTACTTCGCCCAGCAGCAGGACGACCTCGCCACCGCCGCCACCGTGCTGGCCGTGGTGGGCTCGTTCTCGGTCAGCTACACGCGCGCACGCGCCGAGGCGCTCGGGCTGGAGTGCAAGGTGGGGATAGCCTCCCGCCCGGTGCGGGTCGTCATCCTCTCGATCGGCTTGGTGCTCGGCGCCGAGGAGCTCGTGCCCGGCCTCGATCTGCTCGAGCCGGCGATCTACGTGATGGCCGCCCTGACGGTCTTTACCACCGCCCAGCGGGTCTGGCACGTGCGCCGGCAGCTCCGCGCAGTAGTGGGCGAGGCGTCGGTGTAACCGCCCCGTCGTTCCCGGGTTCGTTCCCGCGGTGGCCTCCCGGCAGGGAGGCCGCTCCCCCATTGAGCAGCTCCAGGAGGCCTTCAGCCAGTGACCGACTCGTTCTCAACCAACGGCGGCTCGCGCTATCAGACCGACAAGGTGCGCGTGGCCCTCATCGGCGTGGGCAACTGCGCGTCCTCGTTCGTCCAGGGCGTCGAGTTCTACAAGGACGCCGATCCCAACGAGCGCGTGCCCGGGCTCATGCACGTGGAGCTCGGCGGCTACCACGTCCGTGACATCGAGTTCACGGCCGCCTTCGACGTCGACTCCGACAAGGTCGGCAAGGACCTCTCCGAGGCGATCTGGTCGGGCCAGAACAACACGATCAAGTTCGCCGACGTGCCCGAGCTCGGCGTGAACGTGCACCGCGGCATGACCCACGACGGCCTCGGCAAGTACCTCAAGGAGAAGATCACCAAGGCGCCCGGCGAGACCGCCGACATCGTCGAGATCCTCAAGGAGACCAAGACCGACGTGGTGGTCTCCTATCTGCCGGTCGGATCCGAGCAGGCGACGAAGTGGTATGTCGAGCACGTGCTCGAGGCCGGCTGCGGCTTCGTCAACTGCATCCCGGTGTTCATCGCGTGCGAGAACTACTGGGCCGAGCGCTTCCGCAAGGCCGGCCTGCCGATCATCGGCGACGACATCAAGTCGCAGGTGGGGGCCACGATCGTCCACCGCATGCTCGCGCGGCTCTTCCACGAGCGCGGGGTGCAGATGAAGCGCACCTCGCAGCTGAACGTGGGCGGCAACATGGACTTCTACAACATGCTCGAGCGCGAGCGTCTCGAGTCGAAGAAGATCTCGAAGACACAGGCCGTGACCTCGATCATGGGCCACGTGCTGCCCACCGATGACGTGTACATCGGCCCCTCCGACTACGTGCCGTGGCTGACCGACCGCAAGTGGGCCCACATCCGGCTCGAGGGCGAGTCCTTCGGCGACGTGCCGCTCACGATCGAGGCGAAGCTCGAGGTGTGGGACTCGCCGAACTCGGCCGGAATCGTCACGGACGCCGTGCGCTGCTGCAAGCTGGCGCTGAACCACGGGCTCGGCGGACCGCTCACGGGGGCATCGGCCTACCTGATGAAGTCGCCGCCAGAGCAGCACCCGGACCCGGTCGCGCGCGACATGGTCGAGAGCTTCATCGCGGAGTACGGCGGCGCGCCGAAGCTGCCCGGCAAGGCGAAGGCGAAGCCGAAGCCGAAGGCCAAGGAAGCGAGCTGAGACGCGCGGGTCTCGCTCGTAGGGGCGGCGTCGCCGCGGCCGGCGCACTCCTCGCCCTGGCGCTCCCGGCGGCCGCAGCGGGTGGGTCCCCCGGCAGCTGGACGAGGGTCACGGGGATCGGCCAGGCGGACGCGAGCACCCTCGAGGCCTCGCTCGCGCGGACGTCCGACGGCGTGCTCCACGTGTCCTGGACGCGGAGCCCCGGGAGCGTGCTGCACAGCTCGCTCTCCAGGGACGCGAGGACGGTGAGCGCTCCGACCCGCGTCTACACCTACGCGCAGGGCGTGAACGACGACACGGTCGTGCTCGCCACCCCGGAGGGGCTGCGCATGTTCTTCGCCGGGCTCGCGGCGGGCAGCCCGCTCAGCGGGGCGCTCGCCAGCTCGACCTCCACGGACCGCGGCGCCACCTGGACGGCGCCCGCGGCCGTCTCCGACATCACTTCGCCCGCCAGGAAGTCGGTATACGCGGCCATGGGCATCGGCGCGGCGCGCCTGGCCGGCGGCTTCCTGAGCGCGTGGGGAGCCCCCGCGTCCGGCATCCACCTCGGCCTCGACCCGGCCGTGGGGGACGGCGAGCTGTTCGGGGACAGCCCGGTGGACGCCGGCGTCGCGGTGGACTCGCAGTCGGGCCAGGCGATCGTCGCGGCCAACCTCCTCGACGCCGACGGCGTGGCCTACGCCGCCCCCGGCGGCGCGCGCAGCGTGATCCCGAGGTCGGGCGCGGCGCAGCTCGGGCACCCGGTCGGGGTGAGCGGCAGGATCGGCGCGCCCGGCCTGTTCGTGGCCTACACGCAGGGCGCCAGCGAGTTCCTCGGCAGGGCCGCCGTCTGGAACGTGGGCGCCGCTACGGGAATGGTGCTCGGGCGAAGGGGTGACCTGCGGGTCTCCATCGCGGCCGGGCCCGCCGGCCGGCTGTGGGCGTTCTGGTTTCGCCGCTCGCCCATCGATGCCGTGTACGCCACTCGCTCCAACCCCGAGGCCACCCGCTTCGGACGCGTGGTGAGGGTGAAGGCCCCGCGCGGCACCGAGTCGATGTTCGAGCTGACCGGCGAGGGCTCGCGCGGAGCGCTCGACGTGCTGCTGCTCGCGGACGCCGCCGGCGGCACCGCCAACTGGCACCAGCGCGTCCTCCCCGGGCTGACCCTGAAGGCCGAGGTCCACGGGAACGGCAAGGTCACGTTCTCGGTCACCGACGCCGGCGACCCCGTGGGCCGTGCCAAGGTGGCGCTCGTGGGTGGCGGGTCCAAGACGACCGGCCCCGACGGCACGGCGAGGTTCAGCCTCGCTAGGGGGCGTTACCGGGCCACGGCCCGGAAGCCGGGCTACGCGCCCGGCACCGCAAGCGCGCACATCAGGTAGGGCACCGCATGGGATGCGCGCGCGCCGGCGATAGCCTGCGCAGCGTGGCGGTAGGGCCGTTGTCGATCGCGCAGGTCACTCCCTGGCCCTGGGAACAGCACCACGAGGTCAACCGCTTCGTGGAGCGCCTCTCGGACGAGCTGTGCGCACGCGGGCACCGCGTGGTCGTGATCGCTCCCTCGGAGTCGCGCGAGCTGATCCGCGAGGGGAGGGACAAGGTCCGCGCGCTCAAGGGGGACCCCGACGCGATCTTCAGCGATCCCGGGTGCGCGTCCGTCGTGGCCGTGGGCCAGTCGCTTCCGTTCCGCCGCGGCGGCTCGGTGTCGCTGCCGCTGGACGTGTCCCGCACGCTCGAGAGCCTGCTCGACGGAGCCGAGCTCGACTTCGTCCACGTTCACGAGCCGTTCGGCCCGAGCGCCGCGTCGGCGGCGCTGCGTCACTCGCGCGCCCTGAACGTGGGCACGTTCCACTCGACCACCGAGCGCTTCGTCTCGACCCAGGTCGCGCGCAAGATGGTGGAGCTGCTGTTCGGCCGCCTCGACGGGCGGACGGCGAGCTTCGCCGCCACCCGCGACCTCGTGGAGCGCTACTTCCCCGGCCGCTACGAGGTGATCCACCCGGGCGCCGACCTGCTCGCGCGGCCGCACGAGGACGGCGGCCCGCCCGAGATCGTGCTCTCGGCGGAGGAGGACCGCGCCGCGCTGCGGCTCTTCCTGCGCGCGCTCCGCAGGCTGCCGGTGGAGCCCGACTGGCGCGCGACGATCTGGCTGCGCGACCCGGCCTCGGCGCCGGCGGTGAGCCTGTCGCGGCGGCTGCGCGAGCGCGTGCGACTGGCCGGGCCGGCCGACGGCTCGGAGGCGCAGCACCTGGCGCGAGCGACCATCGCCGTGGCCGCCTCGACCGGCGCGGCACCGGCGCCCCAGCTCGTGCTGCGCGCGCTCGCGGGCGGCGCCGTCCCGGTGGTGTCGAGGCTCCCGCAGTACGAGGAGGCCGTGCGCGACGGCGACCTCGGTCCGCTCTTCGAGCCGCGCGACGCGCTCACGCTGGCCGCCCAGCTCGAGCGCCTGATCGGCCAACCGGAGCTCGTGGCCTCGTATGCGAAGCGGATCGCCGCCGCGCACCCGCAGCTCGAGTGGTCGCGCACGGCGCGCGAGTTCGAGGAGCTCTACGGGCGGATAGCCGGCCGCCGCCACGGCGACGGCAGCGCCGCGGTGCGCGGGCGGCTTGCGAAGCGCGACTTCATCCACGTGGACCTCCACATGCACACCGACCACTCCCCGGACTGCGCCACGCCGGTCGGCACCTTGCTGGACACCGCCAAGCGGGTCGGCCTCGGGGCGATCGCGGTCACCGACCACAACGAGATCTCGGGGGCGCTCGAGGCGCGTGAGCGCGCGAACGGGATCAAGGTGATCGTGGCCGAGGAGGTCAAGACGGCCGACCAGGGCGAGGTGATCGGACTGTTCATAGAGGAGAAGATCCCGCGCGGGCTCACGCTGCAGGAGACGATCGCCGAGATCCGCCGGCAGGGCGGCCTCGTCTACGTGCCGCATCCCTTCGACCGCATGCACGCGGTCCCGGACTACGAGCACCTGCTGGACGTGGTCGAGGACATCGACGCCATCGAGGTCTTCAATCCGCGCGTCGCGTTCTCGGCCTTCAACGAGGAGGCGGCTCGCTTCGCCGGCAAGTACCGCATCGTGGCCGGCGCCGGCTCGGACTCGCACGTCGCCCAGGGACTCGGCTCGGTGAAGATCAGGATGCGCGACTTCAACGGACCGGAGGAGTTCCTCGAGTCGCTGCGGGACGCCGACATCGTGCGCAAGCGCCAGTCGCTCCTGTACGTCCAGGCCCTCAAGTTCATCCAGACGCGCGGCAAGAAGTGATGCGCCGCGAAGGAGCGGAGGGCGGTCCGTCCAATCACACCGGTCAGGTGCCTGCGACCGACGACGAGATCCGCGAGAAGTACCTCGAGCGCGCCATCCGAGAGCTCAACGCGCTGACGCGCGACATCCAGGGATGCGAGCTCTGCCCGCGCGGCAACCTGATGCCGGTGCTCGGCTCGGGCCACCCGCAGGCGGACATCATGCTGCTCAAGTTCGCGCCCCGGCCGGCCGAGATCGAGGAGGGAGTGGCGTTCTACGGGCGTGCCGGCAGCGCGCTGATGAAGAGCTTCAAGCGGCTCGGGATCGACCCGCTGGCGGTGTACGGCACCGTGTTCGTCAAGTGCCCGGTGCACGACACCGACGACTCGGCGCCCGAATGCCGCGCGCGGGTGGTGGCCGAGCTGGCGATCGTGCAGCCGCGAATGGTCGTGGTGATGGGCCGGGAGGCGCTCGAGGAGCTGAACAACCTCAGCGTGCCGCTCGCGCGCGAGCTCGACTACTCCCCCGGTGAGGTCCAGCGCCTGACCCCGTCCTGTGAGGCGCTCGTCACCCCGGACATCGACGCCTCGCTCGACGACGAGCACGCCAAGCGCGACTTCTGGGCCGCCTTCCGGGCGCTCGGCGAGTGGTACGCGGGCGTCCCGCCCTATTGACGGCAGCCGGGGGTTCCCTGGGGGCGGACCCGCGGGCCGGCGGCATAGACTTGCCGCGCAAGGCGAAAGCGGCGACTGGGCTGCCCGTCACGCACGTGGTGAGCGGCGGGGACCCGGATGAAAGCGAGGGCTGATGGATCTCGAAGAGCGCGAAGGAGTGGACCCCGTGATCGAGCGCAAGTGCGCCGAGTGCGGCACACCGCTCACCGATGCCGAGATCGCCGCCTCGCTCGAGACCGACGGGCCGTTCCTCTGCACGGTGCACGCGAACGAGGAGGTCCCGCTCGCGGAGGAGGCGCCCTAGCCTCGCTTCTCCAGCAGCGCCACGCACTCGATGTGCGGCGTCTGCGGGAACATGTCCACCGGGCGGACCGTCCGCAGCTCGTAGCCCGCGTCCACGATCTGCCGTGCGTTCGGCGCGAGCGTCGTGGGGTTGCAGGACACGTACACGATCCTGTGAGCCTCGGCCTCGAGCACGCGCCGCACGATCTTCTGCGAGAGGCCGGCGCGCGGCGGGTCCACCACCACCACGTCCGGCCGCCCCGACTTCTCCAGCAGCGGGCGCATGGCAAGCCTCACGTCGCCCGCGAAGAAGCTCGCGTTGTCGATCCCGTTGAGGCGTGCGTTCTCGATCGCGTCGGCCACGGCCGACTCCACGATCTCCACCCCCCAGACCTCACCGGCGTCGAGCGCCATCAGGAGCGCGATCGTGCCGATGCCGCAGAACAGGTCAAGGACCTTCTCGCGGCCGCTGAGGCCGGCCAGGTCGGCCGCCTGGCGGTAGAGCAGCTCCGCCATCTCGGTGTTGGTCTGGAAGAACGCGTCCGGCGAGATGCGCAGGCGCAGCCCCCCGAGCTCCTCCTCGACGTAGGCGCTGCCCCTCACGATCTCGGTCTCGCCTGAGCGGGTGGTCTCGGCCACGCCCTCGGCGCGCGTCCACAGAAAAGAGTCCGCGGGGCAGGCGGCGGCCAGCTCGTCCACGCGCAGGCTCGAGCCGGGACTGGTCACGAGGCGCGCCTGGAGCACGCCGGCGCGGCGCCCCTCGCGCGCCACCAGGTTCCGCAGGAGGCCGTTCTGGTCACGGCGATCCCATGCGCTGAGCCCCTCTGCGCGGCACCAGTCGCCCACCGCGGCGCGCAGGCGGTCCACTCGCTCGGAGGCGAGGATGTCGCGCTCGACGGGATCGATCAGGTCCCAGCGGCCCGCGCGATGGAAGCCGAGCACGAGCTCGCCCCGCTCGTCCTCGCCGAACGAGTACTCGAGCTTGTTGCGGTAGTGCAGCCGCTCGAGCGCGGGTGCGATCGGCTCAACCGGCGGGTGCTCGAAGCCGCCGATCCGCTCGAGCGCGTCGCGGGCCTGATCCTGCTTCTCGGCGAGCTGGCGCTCGTAGGCGAGCACCTGCCAGGGCGCGCCCGGATGCGGCGCAAGGGGCTCGATGCGATCCGGGCCGGGAGCGAGCAGCTCGACCGAGTCCGCCTCGGCGAACGAGCGCTTGGACTTCGTCACGCGTGCGCGGACGCGGTCGCCGGGCACGCCCCCGCGCACGAACACGACGTAACCGTCCAGGCGCGCCACGCCGGCCCCGCCGTGGGCCAGCCGGTCGATCGTCAGCTCGAGCTCGTCGCCCGCGCGAGGCCGTGCGCGCTCAGCTTGCTCGGTCCCACTCATCGGCGATCGAGGCTAGCGGCACGGGAGTCCGGCCCTCGGCTCCGCCCCCGCCTCTGCTCCTCCGCTTCGCGTGCAGCGGGACTATCTCGATCTCGCCGCGGCTGCGCCGAAGCGGGCGCTCACCGGCGCATGGTCGGAGAGCCGGATCCGCAGGCCGTCCGGCTCGCTCAGCTCGCGCCGCTCCGGGGGCGCCCGGCGCGGGCGCTCGAGGACGTCGAGGCCGTGCACGAGCAGGTGGTCGATCGCGTCGGGGCCCGTGGGCTCGCCGAGGCCGAGCCGCTCGCGCAGCTCGGCGAACGGCTCCGGGTTGCGCCGCGGGCGCAGGTTGAGGTCGCCCCCGAAAACCAGGGGGTCGCCGGCCGACCACGCGAGCGCGCACTCGGCGGCGCGCACCACCTCGCGCGCGGCGCGCTCCGGGAGGCCGGCCGAGGCGTGCAGGTTGGCCGCGCACAGCCGCATGCCGGCGGCCCGGCCCAGCTCCAGGCGCGCCCACTGCATCCGCCGCTGCTCGGGCCACCAGGCGAGCGTCAGCTTGCGACGTTCGAGCACGCGCCCGGGATGGCGCACCAGGATCTGGTTCGACCCGCCCTCGCTCGATGCGATCAGGTCCGGGTTCCAGTCGGCCAGCGCGTCCTGGAGCGATGGAAGCCAATTGCGCGAGGTGAGCACGCGCGTGCCGCTCGAGCGGGTGCGGCGCGCGAGCTCGCGAAACCAGCGCGGCGGGGCCTCCTGCAGCAGCGCCACGTCCCATTCGAAGCCGTCGAGGACGGCGGCGTACTCACGGAGCAGCGGTCGGTTCACCTGCGCGTGGGTGACGCCTCGCTCGGTCCTGCGAAGCAGCCGAGAGCGCCAGGTGAACAGCGTCGGGTCGGGCGGGAAGTCGCGACCGTGGTAGAGGTTCCAGCTTAGGAGTCGCATGGTTACCAGGCATTTCCTGACGGGCGGGGAGCTTACGACCGCAGCGCAGCGGCGGCTCCTGGAGCGCGCGATCGAGCTGAAGGCCGACCGGCTCGGCTCGCGCGCGCTCGAGGGCCGCAGCGTCGCACTCCTGTTCGACAAGCCCTCCACCCGGACGCGCGTGTCGTTCGAGACCGGCGTGTTCGAGCTCGGCGGCCATCCCCTGGTCCTGCGCGGCGAGGAGCTCCAGCTTGCCCGCGGCGAGTCTCTGCGGGACACCGCGCTCGTCCTCTCGCGCTTCGTGCACGCGCTTGGCATCAGGACCGGGCCGCACCGGACGGTCGAGGAGCTGGCCGAGCACGCCGGCATTCCCGTGATCAACATGCTCACGCACGAGCACCACCCCTGCCAGGCGCTCGCCGACCTGATGACGCTGCTCGAGCGCTTCGGGACGCTCGAGGGGCTGAAGCTCGCCTACGTGGGCGACGGCAACAACATGACCCGCTCGCTGCTCGTGGCGGGAGGGATCGCGGGAGTGGAGGTGGCGGTGGCCACACCGCCCGAGCTCTCGCTCCCCGGCACGCCGGCGCTCGAGCCCGCCGAGGCGGTTCGCGGCGCACACGCAATCTACACCGACGTCTGGGTGAGCATGGGCGACGAGGACGACGCCGCCCGGCGGCGCTCGTTGCTCGCCCCCTACCGGGTGGACGAGCGGCTGCTGGCCGGGGCGCGAGCCGACGCGCTGGTGCTCCACTGCCTGCCCGCCCACCCCGGCGAGGAGATCAGCGAGGGAGCCCTCTACGGCGATCGCTCCGCGGTCTGGGACCAGGCTGAGAACCGGCTGCACGCGCAGAAGGCGCTGCTCGAGCTGCTCGTCGCTTAACCGAAATTTCGTGAGGACCGCCGGCGCGGCCGGTTTAGGCTTTAGCCCCCGTGGCCACCCGGAAAGGTCCCGAGATGAAGAGCTGGATCGCACTGCTGCTGGCCTGCCTTGCCTTCGGCCTCGTGATCGCCGGCTGCGGCGGCGACGAGGAGGAGGGCGGCGACGACGCCGCCAACACCGAGCAGCCGGCCGAGGAGGGCAGCGCCGGCGGCGGTGGCGGCGCGGAGGGGGAGGCCGGGGGCGGTGGCGGCGCCAGCGTATCGATGAAGAGCATCCAGTTCGATCCGTCCGAGATCGAGGTCGAGGCCGGCGAGACGATCACGTTCACCAACGACGAGGCGGTCCCGCACGACGTGCACAAGACTTCGGGCCCGGGAGCCGACTTCAGCTCGGGGGATGTGGGCGGGATGCAGGAGGGCGACACCTTCGAGCTGTCGCTCGACAAGCCGGGCACCTACGAGTACGTGTGCAAGGTGCACGCGCCCGGCATGGCCGGCACGATCACGGTCAAGTAGCCGGCCGCCCGAGCGGCAGAGACTGCGTCTGGAGAACTTCTACCGGCCAATTGTCGGGGTCCGGGGGGTGAGCCCCCGGCTGACGTCACTCGAGCGGGCGGCGGCGGAAGCCGAACCCGCGCAGCACCAGCAGCGCCGTCTCGCCCAGCCCGCCGCGGGCCGGCAGCAAACCGAGCTGGGTGGACGCGTCGTAGAGGTCGAAGAAGCCGCGGGCGCGGCGCACGGCGCCGTCCGTGAGC
>DASQNF010000098.1:0-8933 GCA_035645115.1 Thermoleophilaceae bacterium
CGATCTTCGACCGCGACGCGATCCACGCCATCCAGCGCGCCGCCCGCGAGGGCATCTACGACATCCGCGGCTTCGGCGCCAAGCGGCCGCTGCCGCACTTCGACGACCTGCTGTTCCTGGGGGCGAGCGTCTCGCGCTATCCGCTCGAGGGCTACCGCGAGCGCTGCGACACGGACGTGGTCCTGGGCGACCGGCACGCGCTCGAGCCGCTGCACCTGAAGATCCCGATCACGATCGCCGGCATGAGCTTCGGCGCCCTCTCCGGGCGCGCCAAGGAGGCGCTGGGGCGAGGCGCGAGCGCGGTTGGCACGAGCACCACCACCGGCGACGGCGGCATGACGCCCGAGGAGCGGGGTCATTCCGAGCAGCTCGTGTACCAGCTACTGCCTTCGCGCTACGGGATGAACCCCGACGACCTGCGCAAAGCGGACGCGATCGAGATCGTGGTGGGCCAGGGCGCGAAGCCGGGCGGCGGGGGGATGCTGCTCGGCCAGAAGATCTCCGACCGCGTGGCCGAGATGCGCGACCTGCCGAAGGGGATCGACCAGCGCAGCGCCTGCCGGCATCCGGACTGGACGGGACCGGACGACATGGAGATCAAGATCCAGGAGCTGCGCGAGATCACCGACTGGAAGAAGCCGATCTTCGTGAAGGTCGCCGCGTCGCGGCCCTACTACGACGTGGCGCTGGCGGTGAAGGCGGGCGCGGACGTGGTGGTGCTCGACGGCATGCAGGGCGGCACCGCGGCCACGCAGGAGGTCTTCATCGAGCACGTCGGCATACCCACGCTGGCGGCGATCCGGCCCGCGGTGGACGCGCTGATGGAGCTCGGCGTGCACCGCAAGGTCAAGCTCGTGGTCTCAGGCGGGATACGCTCGGGCGCCGACGCTGCGAAGGCGCTCGCGCTCGGCGCGGACGCGGTCTCGATCGGCGTGGCCGCGTTGATCGCGATGGGCGACAACTCGCCCGAGCACGAGGACGGCTACCAGCAGATCGGGACGTCCGCCGGCTACTACGACGACTGGCACGAGGGCCGCGATCCGGCCGGCATCTCTACGCAGGACGAGGAGCTCGCCGCCCGCTTCGACCCGGAGCTCGGCGGCCGCCGGCTCGCCAACTTCCTGCGCACGATGACGCTCGAGGCGCAGACGCTCGCCCGCGCCTGCGGCAAGTCCCACCTGCTCAACCTCGAGCCCGAGGACCTGGTGGCGCTGAGCGTGGAGGCCGCCGCCATGGCGCGCGTTCCCCTGGCCGGCACGCCCTGGGTGCCCGGCTTGCCCGCTTAGACAAATTTGTTTACTATCGGCCCGGCGCCGCCGTGTCCTACGTCTTGACCTGTCCAAATTGCGGCCCCCGCGAGGTCACCGACTTCGGCTTCGGGGGCGAGCTGAACCCGCGGCCGCGGAGCACGCCCTCGCAGCGCGAGCTCGGCGAGTACAACTACTTCCGCCGCAACGTCGCGGGCGTGCAGCGCGAGTGGTGGGTCCACCGCTCGGGTTGCGGCGCCTGGTTCTATGCGGAGCGGGACACCCGCACGAACGAGGTGCTGCTCACCGAGCTGCCCGAGGACGCGGCGTGAGCCGCCTGCCAGAGCGCGAGGGCGAGCGGATCGACCGCTCGCGCACGCTGAGCTTCAGCTTCGACGGCAACGAGGTGAGCGCCTACGAGGGCGACACGATCGGGTCCGCTTTGTTCGCGGCCGGCCAGCGGACCTTCTCGCGCAGCTTCAAGTACCACCGCCGGCGCGGCCTGATGTGCTGCGCGGGCCAGTGCCCGAACTGCCTGGTCCAGGTGGACGACGCGCCAGGCGTGCGCGCCTGCACCGAGCCCGTCCGGGAGGGCATGAAGGTCGTCCACATGAACGCCTCGCCCTCGCTCGAGCTCGACCTGATGAGCGCCACGGACGTGGTCGGAGGCCCGTTCACGCCGCCCGGCTTCTACTACAAGACCTTCATCCGCCCGCGCCGCCTGTGGCCGCTCTACGAGAAGGTCCTGCGCAGTGCGGCTGGTCTCGGCAGGCTGCGCAAGTCCCAGCCCGAGCGCGAGTGGCGCACCGAGTACCGCCGCCGTCACGCCGACGTGCTCGTCGTCGGCGGCGGCGCCGCGGGCCTGAGCGCGGCGGCGGCGGCGGCCGAGCTCGGCGCGGACGTGGTGCTGGCCGACGAGGGGCCCGAGCCCGGCGGACGGCTGCTCGCCGAGGGTGGGCGCGAGCGTGCGCGGGAGCTCACCGAGCGCGCCCGCCTCGCCGGGGTGGAGCTGCTCGAGAACGCGCCGGCGCTCGGCGCATTCGACGGGCTGGTGCCGGTCTGGCAGGGCGACACGCTGCACCAGGTGCGCGCCGCCCGGATCGTGTACGCCACCGGCGCGATCGAGCAGCCGCTGCTGTTCCCCGGCAACGACCTCCCCGGAGTGATGCTCTCCGGCGGGGCGCTGCGCCTGGTCGAGCTCTACGCGGTCAAGCCGGGCACTCGCGCGGTCGTGGCGGCCGTCTGCGACCGCGGCCTGGACGCGGCGCTGGCGCTGCTCGACGCGGGGGTGGAGATCGCGTGCGTCGCGGACCTGCGTCCGGGTGGAGCGTCCGGGCCCGCCAAGCTGCTCCTGCGCCGCAACGTCGCGCTCATGCGCGGCGCCACCGTGCTGGAGGCGCGCGGGCGCGGCGGGCTGCAGGGCGTGGTCCTGGGGCGTCCGGACGCCGCGGACGGCGAGGGCGAGCGCGCGATCGGATGCGACCTGCTCGTGGTCTCCGGGGGCAGCGCGCCGGCCACCTCGCTGCTCTCCCAGTCGGGCGCGCGCACCGGCTACGACACTGAGCGCGGCCAGTTCGCGCTCACCCACGTGCCGTCGGGCGCCTTCGCCGCCGGTGAGGTGGCCGGCGCGGGCGAGCTCGCCTCGGCCGAGCTCTCCGGGGCGGTGGCGGGCGCGGAGGCCGCCCACGCGCTCGGCTTCGGAGACGAGCTCTCCCACACGCGCGCCGAGGAGGGCAGGCGCACCCTCGCGCGCGATCACGGCCGGCCGGCGCAGGCGGCCGTGCCGCCGCCGGTCACGAGCAGGCGCAAGGGCAAGTGCTTCGCCTGCCTGTGCGAGGACGTGACCGCGAAGGACATCCACCTGAGCGTCAAGGAGGGCTACGACTCGATCGAGCTCTCCAAGCGCTACACCACCACCACGATGGGGCCGTGCCAGGGGCGCATGTGCCAGCTGCCGGCGGTGCGCCTGATGGCGCAGGAGACCGGCACGACGCTGGCCGAGGTCGGCACGACCACGGCCCGGCCGCCCTGGCACGCGGTCCCGATGGGCGTGCTCGCCGGCCGGCCGTTCGAGCCGGCCAAGCGCTCGTCGATCCACGGGCGCCACCGCGAGCTCGGGGCCAACGTGCTCTGGGCCGGCGACTGGCGGCGCGCCTACGACTACGGAGATCCGCGCGGCGAGGCGCTCGCGGTCCACGAGGCCGCCGGTCTGATCGACGTGTCCACGCTCGGCAAGCTGATCGTGCGCGGCCCGGACGCCGGCGAGCTGCTCGACCGGCTCTATCCGAACCGCTTCTCCAACCTGAAGGTAGGCCGCGTGCGCTACGGCGTGATCGCCAGCGACGCCGGCCGGATCACCGACGACGGCACGATCTGCCGGCTCGACGACGACTCCTTCTACGTGACCACCACCTCGAGCGGGGCCGGCGCGATCTACGAGTGGTTCACCTGGTGGCTGGCCGACTGGGGGCTCGACGTGCACATCACGGACGTGACCCAGGGCCTGTCCGCGGTCAACCTCGCGGGGCCGCGGGCGCGCGAGATCATCTCCACGCTGACGCCGCTGGACTGCTCGGCGGAGGGCTTCACCTATCTCGACGGCAAGCGCGCCGAGGTGGCCGGCGTGCCCTGCCTGATCCTGCGGATCGGGTTTGTCGGCGAGGTGGGGTACGAGATCCACTGCGCGTCCGCGCACGGTGAGCACCTGTGGGACGCGCTGCTTGACGCGGGCGCCGGGCACGGGCTGCGCCCGTTCGGGCTGGAACCCCAGCGGCTGCTGCGCCTGCAGAAGATGCACATCCTGATCGGCCAGGACACGGACTCCGAGTCGAACCCGTTCGGAGCGGCGATGCCTTGGATCGTGAAGCTCGACAAGGAGCAGGACTTCATCGGCCGGTGGGCCCTCGAGCGCTACGCCGAGGAGCCGCCCGAGACCTCGCTGGTCGGCTTCCGGATGGCCAACGGTCACGTGCCGACCGAGGGCGCTGTCGTTATGCCGGTGGACGGCAGCCCGATGGGTCAGGTCACGAGCGCCCGCCACTCGCCGCAGCTCGGGGGCGTGATCGGGATGGCCTGGGTGCCGGCGGCGCTCGCGAAGGACGGCCAGCGGGTCACGATCTCCGACGAGGGCAAGAAGCTCCAGGCCGAGGTCGTGACTACCCCGTTCTACGACCCGGACGGAGAGGTGCTGCGCTCGTGAGCTTCGAGTTCCTCTCGACCTCCGAGGCGGCACCGGCGCGATCCCCGATGGAGCGGGAGGCGCGCGCCGCCGGCGCCGTGTTCGAGCGGCGCGACGGCTGGAACGTGGCGGTGCGCTTCGAGGACCCGCAGGCCGAGCGGGAGCGCTGCCGCGCCGCGGTCGGCTTCGCCGACCTATCGCAGCTCGGCAAGATCGAGCTGCAGGGCGAGCTCGCCGCGTTCGCGGGGGGCGGCGCCCTCGAGCTGGGCACGGCGCTGCGCTCGGACGGGGCCTGGTGGTGCCCCTACACCCGCGAGCGGGCGCTCGTGCTCTGCGAGGCCGCATCCACGGCGGGGCTGCGGGAGCGGCTCGAGGAGGCCGCGGAGTCGTCCCCTGGGCTGGCGAGCGTGATCGACCTGAGCTCGTCGCTCGGCGCGCTGGCGATCGCAGGCCCCGGCGCCCGCGAGACCTTCGCGCGCTTCACCGCGATCGACCTGCGCCCGCAGGTCACGCCGGTAGGCGGCTTTCGGCCAGGCTCGGTTGCTCGCAGCGCGGGAGCGATCCTGCGCGAGGGCGAGGAGCGCTACCTGATGCTCTTCGGCGCCGCGCTCGGGCGCTACATGTGGACGGTGGTGGCGGACGCCGCCGCGGCGCTCGGCGGCGGGCCCGTCGGGGTGGACGCCCTGGACCCTGTGGGGCAGGCGGCAGTGCATGCGTGACCTCTTCCGCACGCGCCGCATGTGGCGCAGGCCCGGCGAGCTGAAGGACTCCTACGACGTCGTGATCGTCGGCGGCGGATCGCACGGCCTCGCCACCGCCTACTACCTGGCGCGCGACCATGGCGTGACGGACGTGGCGATCCTCGAGAAGAGCTACATCGGCTCAGGCGCAGCCGGCCGCAACACCACGATCCTGCGCTCCAACTACAAGACGCCGGAGGGCGCGCGCTTCTACGACGCCAGCCTGAAGCTCTACGAGCGACTCGGCGCGGAGCTCGACTTCAACCTGCTCTTCTCGCAGAACGGCCACCTCACGCTCGCGCACTCCGACCGCGCCATGTTCGTGATGGCCAACCGGGCCGAGGTCAACCGCCTGCACGGGATCGACTCGCGCCTGGTCTACCCGGACGAGATCAAGGAGCTCGCCCCGGCGATGCAGGTGGACAACCCGCACGCGGTCTTCCCGATCCAGGGCGCCCTCTACCACCCGCCCGGCGGGGTGATCCGCCACGACGCCGTGGTCTGGGGGCTCGCTCGCGGGGCCGACCGCGGCGGGGCCGAGGTGCACCCCTACACCGAGGTCACCGGCATCGAGCGCGCGAACGGGCGCGTGGAGGCCGTGCAGACCAGCCGCGGCCGCGTGAAGGCGGGCACCGTGCTCAACTGCACGGCCGGCTGGAGCTCGCTGATCTCGGACATGGCGGGCGTGCAGCTGCCGATCACCACGCACATCCTGCAGGCGTGCGTGACCGAGCCGCTGAAGCCGCTGCTCGACGTGGTGATCGTCTCCTCGCAGATGCACGTGTACATCTCGCAGACAGACCGCGGCGAGTTCCTGATGGGCGCCGAGATCGAGCCCTGGACGACCTACCGGATGCAGGGCACGCTGAACTTCATGCAGGAGGTCACGCGCCACACCCTCGAGCTGTTCCCGCAGCTTGAGCGGGCGCGGATCCTGCGCTCGTGGGCCGGTCTCTGCGACCTCAGCCCAGACTTCAGCCCGATCCTCGGCAAGACCTCGGTGGACAACTTCCACGTGAGCTCGGGCTGGGGGACCTACGGCTTCAAGGCGGCGCCGATCGTGGGGAGGACCCTGGCGGAGCTGACGGCCACGGGCAGGACGCCGGAGCTGATAGCGCCGTTCGCGCTGGAGCGCTTCTACGAGGACAAGCTCGTTTCCGAGCTGGCCGCGGCCGCGGTCAGCCACTAACCGAGGAGAGTCGATGAAGAGCAGCCTTGAGATCGCGCAGGAGGCGGAGCTCCTGCCGATAGAGACGATCGCCGAGCGTACCGGCCTGACGCCCGACGAGTTCGAGCCCTACGGCCGCTACAAGGCCAAGGTCTCGCTCGAGGTGCTCGACCGGATGCACGACGTGCCGGACGGCAAGATCGTCTGCGTGGCGGGCGTGACCCCGACCAAGGCCGGCGAGGGCAAGACCACCACGGCCGTCGGGCTCACCCAGGGCCTTGGCCACATCGGCAAGGAGCCGCTCCTGTGCCTGCGCGAGCCGTCGCTCGGCCCGGTGTTCGGGATCAAGGGCGGCGCGGCCGGCGGCGGCATGACCCAGGTGGTGCCGATGGAGGACCTGAACCTCCACTTCACCGGGGACATCCACGCGATCGGGGCCGCCAACAACCTGCTCGCCGCCATGCTCGACGCCTCGATCCTGCACGGCAACCCGCACAAGATCGACGCCCTGCGGGTGGGCTGGAAGCGCGCGCTCGACATGAACGACCGTGCCCTGCGCATGGTCACGCTCGGCCAGGGCGGCCGCGCCAACGGCTATCCGCGCGAGTCGGGCTTCGACATCACTGCCGCCTCCGAGGTGATGGCGATCCTGGCGGTGGCGCGCGACCTCCAGGACCTGCGCGCCCGGCTGGGCGCGATCACCGTGGCGCACTCCTTCGACGGCGGCAAGCCGGTGACGGCCGAGGACCTGCGCGCCGCCGGCGCGATGGCGGTGCTGCTAAAGGACGCCTTGAAGCCGAACCTGATCCAGACGCTCGAGGGTCAGCCCTGCCTCATGCACGCGGGGCCGTTCGCGAACATCGCCCACGGGAACTCGTCGCTCGTGGCGGATCTGATCGGCCAGAAGCTCGGCGACTACGTGATCACCGAGTCCGGCTTCGGCTCGGACATGGGGATGGAGAAGTTCTTCGACATCGTCTGCCGCAAGGGCGGGCTCACCCCGAGCGCGGTGGTGCTCGTTGCGACCGTGCGCGCGCTGAAGCACCACGGCGGGATCGAGGACGACCCGCGGGTCGATTCGACCAAGGCGATGCAGGCGATAGAGGACGGGTTCGCCAACCTGCGGCGTCACCTCGGCATCGTGAAGACCTTCGGCCTGCCCTGCGTGGTCGCGGTCAACCGCCGCCCGGGGGACACCGACGAGGAGGTCGAGCTGGTGCGCACGCTCGCGCTCGAGGCCGGCGCGGCCGGCGCCGAGGTCAACGACGGCTTCGCCCGCGGCGGCGAGGGCGCGGCCGCGCTCGCCGAGGCGGTGGCCGACGCCTGCGAGCAGCCAAGCGAGTTCCGCTTCGTCTACGAGGACGACGACTCGATCGAGGAGAAGATCTGCAAGGTCGCGCGCAGGGTCTACGGCGCGCAGGACGTGGTCTTCTACCTGGACGCACAGCGCAAGATGCGCCAGTACCAGGAGGACGGGCTCGACAAGCTGCCGATCTGCATGGCGAAGACCCACCTCTCGCTCTCCGCGGACCCCGCCCTGCTGAACGCTCCGGAGGGCTTCGACCTGCCCGTCCGCGACATCCGCGCCTACACGGGCGCGGGCTGGCTCGTGCCGCTTTGCGGGGACATCCAGCAGATGCCGGGGCTCGGCAAGACGCCCGCCGCGATCAACGTGGACATCGACGCCGAAGGGCGCACCGTGGGGCTCTTCTGAGATGAGCGCCGGGGCCGAGCCCGCCGCCCTCGCCCGCCCGGGCAAGCCGTCCCTCGTGGACGTGGCGGAGGAGGCCCTGCGCTCCTGGCTCGGGGCCGGCCGCCACCGCCCGGGCGACAGGCTGCCGCCGGAGCAGGAGCTCTCCGCGCATCTCGGGATCTCGCGCGGCACGCTCAGGACGGCGTTGCGGCGGCTCGAGGAGAGCGGGGAGATCGTCCGCCGCCAGGGCAGCGGCACCTACGTGGGACGCGCGAGCGCCACCGCCCTCGACGAGGGCCTCGAGAAGCTCGTGTCGTACAGCGAGCTGGCGCGGCGGCGGGGAGTGGCGATCGAGCTCGGGGAGCTCCATATCGAGGAGCTGCCGCTCGGCAAGGAGCTGGCCGGTGTCTTCGCGGTCGACGTCGGGCTGCCGGCCACGACCTTCACGCGCGTGCTGCTGCTCGACGAGCGTCCCGGCGCCTGGATGCGCGACGTGGTGAACCCGCGCGTGAGGCTCCCCTCGCAGGCGCGCATGCGGGCCGCGCTCGAGCGCGGCGAGATGGTGCTCGACCTGCTCCTCGCGAGCGGTGTGCCGGTGGCCTACACGCGGGCGCACATCAAGGCCCGCGTAGTGACGCGACGCGACCGCGTCGGCCGCGCGCTCGCCGTGGACGAGACCACCGCCGCGCTCGAGATCGAGCACGTGACCTGCGACGCCGAGGGTGGGCCGCTCGAGCATTCCGTCGACGTCTTCCTGCCGCGCTCGCTCGACCTGCACGTGATGCGCTGGCTCGAGGACGCCCCGCCGGTGCCTGCGATCGGGCGGTCGTCGGCGGCGCGCGCGCGGTGACGTCCGAGCGGCTTACGGAGCGCTCTGCCGGAGCCCTCTGGCCCCTCTGTCATGCAA
>DASQNF010000099.1:0-20787 GCA_035645115.1 Thermoleophilaceae bacterium
CGGCGTGACCTTGCTCGAGTTGTTCGCTTTTCTGGCCGACGACCTCGCCTCTGTGGACGAGAGATGTCCCGGTTGCGCGTCGGAGACGGTCGGGGCCGTTCGCGAGCGGTTGGAGGGGCGGCTGGAGTACCTCGAGGCCGAGGCGCAGAGGGTTCGATCCGCTCTCGCAAGGATTGAAGCGGTCAGCCCTCGCGCGGAAGCTGACGCGTCTGGCTGAGGGAGAGTGTCGGCAGACCGGGGGCGCCGAGCCGACTGCCTTGGCGCCGGGCCGCGGAAGCGGCTCATCGTGCGCCCACGACGGCCGTCGATCGCGCCTCCCTTAGCGCGGATCGGAGCAGTCCGCTGGCCATGAGGGCTCCGCTGCTCCTCGTCGTCGTCCAAAGCGGCAGCAGCGCCTCGCGGCGGCATCCTGCTTGCCTGGACGCTGGAGCCGGGTATGCCGGCCGCGGTGATGCTGCGTTTGGTCCCGGATGGCGGTCCACGCGCGTTGAGGATCTCGCCCTTGGACCTGCTAAGCCTGTTTAGGGAGCGAGGGTCTCCGCGACAACCTCCGCGACGGCGCTGCCCTCGGGCGCAAACTCGCTCACAGCGCGGGTTCGCGCCTGCTCGATCTGCATCTTGGCCACCACGAGCCGCTGCACCTGCGCCGTGCCCTCGAAGATCTGGTAGATCTTCGCGTCCCGGAACCACTTCTCGAGCGGGCACTCGCTCGTCTGGGCGTACGGGCCCACCAGGTCCATCAGCGTGGTGGTTGCCCACATCGCGACGTCGCCCGCCTTCAGCTTCGACATCGAGCCCTGGCCGCCGGTGAGCGGGATCCCCGCGCGGCCCATCCAGGCGGCGCGCCACACCAGCAGCCGTGCCGCCTCGATCTCCGTGGCCACCTCGGCGAGCACCTGCTGGATGCGCTGCTGCTCCAGCAGCGGCGTGCCCTCCTCGGACCTGCCCTCGAGGTATTCGAGCGTCCACTCGTAGGCCGCTTGGGCGATGCCGAGCGCGGAGGCGCCCACCAGCGGGCGGGTGAGCTCGAAGGTCGCGAGCGCGCCGGAGGAGCGGCCGGTGGACTCGCCAGAGCGCGCTCGGGCGAGCTTCTTCTGGAGCTTCTCGTAGCCGCCCAGCAGGTTCTCCATCGGCACGCGGCAGTCCTCGAGGATCACCTCCGCGGTCTGGGAGGCGCGGATGCCGAGCTTCGACTCCTTCTTTCCCATCGAGAGCCCGCGGGTGTCCTTTTGCACGACGAACGAGGCCTGGCCGCGGTGGCCGAGAGTGGGGTCGACCGTGGCCACCACCACGGTCACGTCGGCGATGCCGCCGTTGGTGATGAAGACCTTGGTGCCGTTCAGCACCCACTCGTCACCGTCCTGCCTGGCGGTGGTGCGCAGCGAGCGCACGTCCGAGCCGGCGCTCGGCTCGGTCACCGCGTAGGCGCCCAGCTTGATCTCGTCGCCCACCCCGAAGCACTCGGGCAGCCAGCGGCCCATCTGCTCGGGCGTGCCGGAGCTCGCGATGCCGGCCGCCGCCAGCGAGCCGCCCTGGATCGCCAGCGCTATGCCTGCGCAGCCCCAGTGCATCTCCTCGGCGTAGATGCACGAGAGGATCCCGTCCGGGTCCGTGGCGAGCCGCTGGATCGAGTCGAGCCCGTGGAGACGCCACTCGCGCGCGGCCTTGATCGCCTCCCAGGGAACGCTCTCCTCGCGGTCGTGCTTGACGGCAACGGGGCGG
Organism: Thermoleophilaceae bacterium; assembly: GCA_035645115.1. Classification (GTDB taxonomy): domain Bacteria; phylum Actinomycetota; class Thermoleophilia; order Solirubrobacterales; family Thermoleophilaceae; genus JACVRW01. Next base: position 1,723 of record DASQNF010000099.1, read on the forward strand.
ATCACCTCGCGCGCGAAGCGACGAACCGTCTGCTGGTACTCGAGCTGCTCGTCGTTGAGCTTGAAGTCCACGCTGGCGAAGCCTCCGCTGGTTGACTGACCAGTCAATCGTACGCTACGCGGCGGCCTGCGGGACACGGGTCGCCACGCCTCGCAACCCGCCTGCGCTCACTACAGTCCGCCGCCATGCGGCTTCGACTCTGCGCAGCCCTGCTCGCGGCCTCCCTGGCGACCGGCTGCTCGCTCGGCGACGAGGAGAGCCGCCCGCCCCAGCTGGCTGTCCAAGCCGACGACGAGGAGGCGGTCGAGGAGCCCGCCTTTTCGTCGAGCGCCACCCGCAACACCACCCGGGTGGGCGGGCCGGACGCCGCGGCCGACGCGGCCGGCGTGGCCGGGGCGCTGTACCCCGCCACGGGAGACTCCAACCGTCCCACCGCGGTGGTCCTGGTGGACTCCGACGACTGGGTAACCGGCATCTCCGCCTCCGTTCTCGCGGGCGCCCCGATCGGCGCCCCGATCCTGCTCACCGAGGGGGACGAGCTGCCCGCGGTGACCGAGGACATGCTGGAGCGCCTGGACCCGAGGGGCTCGGACCTCTCGAAGGACGCCCAGGTGATCCGCGTGGGCCCCGACGTGGCCCGCCCCGAGGGCTTCAAGACCGCCGTGGTCAAGGGCGCCGACCCGTTCGCACGCGCGGCGGCTATCGATCGCTTCCACTCCGCCGCCCGCGGGGAGCCCTCGGACGACGTGGTCCTGTTCTCGGGCGAGCGGGCCGAGTGGGCGATGCCGGCCGCCTCGTGGGCGGCGCGCTCGGGGGACTCCGCGCTGCCGGTGCGCGCGGACGAGGTCCCGGCGCCGATCCTGAGGGCGATCGCGGACCACGAGCGACCGAACGTGTACGTGCTGGGGCCGAAGAGCGTGATCTCGGAGCAGGTGGTGGAGCAGCTCGAGGAGGACAAGCTCGCCCGCGCCGTCGAGCGCATCGAGGGCGCGACGCCGGTGGAGAACGCGATCGCCTTCGCGCGCTACGAGAAGGGCGACTTCGGCTGGGGCGTGGTCGTGCCCGGCTACAACTTCAGCGTGGCCAGCACCGAGCGTCCGCTCGACGCGGCCGCGGCCGCGGCGCTCGCCACCCGCGGGGTGTTCGCGCCGCTGCTCCTCACCGACCGCGCCGCCGACCTCCCGCCGCCGCTCGAGGAGTACCTGCTCAGCGTCCAGCCGGGTTACGAGGACGACCCCAGCCAGGCCGTTTACAACCGCGTCTGGATCCTGGGGGACGAGGACGCGATCTCCGTGGCCCAACAGGCGCGGATCGACGCCATCACCGAGCTGGTGCCAGTGCAGGGCCAGCTCCCGTAGCCGTAGGATCGAGGGCGTGAGCGAGTACGAACGACCGGACCGTAGCGCCCGCGAGCCGACCGTCGAGGACGTTCGCCAGCTCTCGGGCGCCTCCACTCCGCACTTCGCGCTGCAGCTCCGCAACCGCATCCGCACGCTGGTCGCGGGGCTCGACCCCGAGCATCCGGCGCGTGTGGAGGGTGAGCGGGAGATCGCACGGCTCGAGGAGATCGCGCTCGGCTCCGAGAGACGCGGGGCGATCCAGCGGCACGAACAGGGCCTGCCGAGCTACCGCGGCCCGGACTGAGAGCCGTGTCCGCCGCCCGTGCACCGGGGCCGCGCGGCGGGTCGAGCTCGACAGAAGCCAGGCCGAGCGCGAGGACCACGACGCGCCCTCGCCGCGTGCGGCGACGCTCACCCGACGCCGGCCGCGGCCTGCGGAGCGGACAGCTCGGCCACGATCTCCCGGTGCTGCTGGGCGGAGCCGTACAGCAGGCCGTCCACCCTGGCGCGCTTCAGGAAGAAGTGCAGGTCGTGCTCCCAGGTGAAGCCGATGCCGCCGTGCACCTGGAGCGCCGATGTGCACACTCGCCAGCCGGCGTCCGACGCGTAGGCCTTCGCCATCGAGGCGGCGAGCGCCAGCGTCTCGGGCTCGGCCTCGGCGGTCCAGGCCGCGTAGTAGCTCGCCGAGCGCGCGCCCTCGACCTCCATCAGCATCTGCGCGCAGCGATGCGACACGGCCTGGTAGGCGCCGATCGGCCTGTCGAACTGCTTGCGCTCGCGCGCGTGCTCCACGGCGAGCTCCATCGCTCGTTGTGCGATCCCCGTGAGCTCCGCGGCCAGCGCGACGCAGGCGCGCGAGAGGCCCGGCAGGTGCTCGCCCTCGAGCGCCTGGCCGGCGCCGTTAGCCCGCACTCGCGCGTAGCGGCGGGTGTGGTCCATCGTCTTGACGACCTCGACGTCGGCCGCCGAGCGCTCCACGATCGTGCGGCCCTCGTGGCCGCACAGCACGATCACGTGAGCGCTGTCGGCGTCCGGCACGAGCGCCGCCGCGCCGTCGGGCCCGAGCACGCCGACCGTGCCGCGCGCGGCGCCGGACGCGATCCCGGGCAGCCAGCGCTCCTTTTGCTCGTCCGAGCCGCCGGCCGCGATCACGAGCCCGGCCGCGGCGTTCGAGAGGAAGGGCAGCGGCGCGAGCGCGTAGCCGAGCTCCTCTATCAGGATCACCAGCTCGACCGCGCCGAGGCCCTGGCCACCCAGCTCCTCGTCGATGAAGATGCCCGGCCAGCCGAGCTCGCAGAGCTCGCTCCAGGCCGCGTCGTCGTATCCGCCGGCCTCGGCGAGGCCGCGCACCGCGTCCATCTTGAAGCGGTCCGCCAGCAGGTCCCTGGCGGTGCGCTTGATCGCCTGCTGGTCGTCGCTGAAGGCGAAGTTCATCGCCGGCCTCTCCCTATCGCAGCTTCGGCAGTCCGAGCACGCGCTCGGCGATGATGTTCTTGAGGATCTCCGTGGTGCCGCCCTCAATCGAGTTCGCGCGCGAGCGCAGCAGGCGGTAGGTCCAGGGCGAGTCCCAATAGGCGCCCTCCTCGCCGAGCATGTCCACGGCCAGCTCGGTCAGCGCCTGGTTGATCTCCGCCCATTGCCACTTCGGCAGCGAGCCCTCCGGGCCGGCTGTCCCGCGCTTCATGATCCGGGTGAGGCCACGCCACGAGTTGAGCCGCAGCAGCTCGACCTCGATCGTGAGCTGGGCGAGCCGCTGGCGGATCACGGGGTCCCCCTCCGCGCCGCGCTCGCGCGCGAGCTGCTTGAGCTCCTCGAGCGCGATGCGCACGCCGGCCGCCGCCGCGGCGCCCAGCCCCGCACGCTCGTTCATGAGCGTCGTGATCGCCACTGCCCAGCCGTTCCCGACTCCGCCGACCACGTTCTCGTCCGGGATTCGAGCCTCCTCCATGAAGAGCTCGTTGAACTCGGGCTCGTTCGTGATCTGGTGGAGCGGCCGTATCTGCACGGCCTCCTGCTCCATGTCCATGATGAAGTAGGTGAGGCCCTGGTGCTTGGGCGCGTCCTGGTCCGTTCGAGCCACGAGCATGCACCACTTCGACTTGTGCGCGAAGGTCGTCCAGACCTTCTGACCGGTCACGAGCCACTCGCCGTTCGACTTCACCGCCCGCGTCTTGAGCGAGGCGAGGTCGGAGCCCGAATCCGGCTCCGAGAAGCCCTGGCACCAGATCTCGTCCCCCGTGAGGATCGGCTGGAGCCAGCGCTCCTTCTGCTCGTCGCTGCCGTGGTGGATCACCACCGGCCCGCCCATCACCATCCCGAGCACGTTGGCCGGCGACGGCGCCTTCGCGCGTGCCATCTCCTCACCGAACAGGGCCTGCTCGATCAGAGTGGCGCCGCGGCCGCCGTACTCCCTTGGCCACGAGAACCCGGCGTAGCCGGCGTCGAAGAGCTTGCGCTGCCAGGCGCGGCGGTGGTCGAACGCGGCGTCCTCGCCGGGCGGGCCCACGCCCGGGTGGTTCTCGGCGAGCCAGGCTCGCAGCTCGTCGCGGAACGCCTGCTCGGACGGCGAGAGCGTCAGGTCCATTGCGGGTAATGTACCAGGGGGTACACAAGCCCCCGCGCTTCTAGGAGGCGTTCACGACCCAGGGGATACCAAGGCGACTCCCGCGCGGCAGCCACGGCCTCCAGCCCGAGCTGGTAGCCGCGTCGCAGCGTGCGCGCCTGCTCGAGGCGGTGGGAGCGGCGGTGGCCGAGAAGGGCTTCGCCGCCGCCACGATCGACGACATCGTGCGCCGCGCGGGCGTGTCCAAGAAGACCTTCTACGAGCACTTCCAGGACAAGGAGGACTGCTTCCTCGCGGCCTACGAGCAGGCCGGCGACGACCTCTTCCAACACGTGCGCGACGCGCACCTGGCGGAGAGCGACTGGCTCGCGCGTACGCGCGCCGGCATCGGCGTGTACCTGCGCTGGCTGGCCGCCGAGCCGGCGCTGGCGCGCGTGTTCCTGATCGAGGTGGCCGCCGCCGGCCCGCGCGCGGCCGCCTGCCGCGAGCGGCTGCGCGACCGCTACGCGGACCTGATGCGAGAGCTCCAGGAGGAGGCCCGTGCCGGCCGCTCATCGCTCCCTGAGCTGCCCGAGGAGGTCTTCCAGGCGCTGGTGGCCGCGGTGGACGACGTGGTGGTGCGGCGGATCCGCGCCGGTCGGGCGGAGCGCCTGCCGGAGCTCGAGCCGATCCTCCTCTACCTCCAGGTGGCGCTGCTCGCGGGTCCCGAGCTGGCGGCCCGCTCGATCGAGCTCTAGCTCCGCGCCTTCGAGGGCGCGGGCCGATCGCCGCAGCCGCCGCCGCTCTTAGCCGGCGTCGCGCCTGGCCGCGTCCAGCTCGCGCTGGACGATGGCGGTCTGGTCGGGGATCTGGAGCCGACGCTCCAGGATCGGGATCGCCTCCTCCGGCCGGCCCGCCAGCCGCAACGACTTCCCGAGGTTGAAGAGCGCGTAGGCGTAGTTGATGTCGTCGGTGCCGGCCGGGAACGATGCCACCGCCCGCTCGAGCACCGGGATCGCCTCCTCGTAGCGACCGGAGTTCATGAGTCCGAAGCCCTGGTCGTTCAGCTCGGCGCCGCTCGACGGATCGGCGGAGACGGGCTGCTCGACGGGCTCGCGTGGCTCCTCGGCCGGCTCGCTCGGCTGCGGCGCGGGCGCGGGCGTGGGTGCGGCATCCGCGCGCTGCTGTCGCCGCTCGCGCCGCTCGCGCTTGGCCCTCCGCTCATCCTGCAGCGTGCGCTCGGCTTCGCCGCCGGCAGCGGCCCGCTCCTCGCGAGGTCCACCCGAGCCCGATACCGCCTCACGCGGCTCGTCGTCACCACCGCCGGACGCGAGCGCCGCGATCGCGATCGCAGCTGCGAGCGCCACCAGGACGGCGGCGAGGCCGATCGCCGGAAGCCGGCGCCGCGCGCGGTACTCGGACGGAGCGGCTGCGTCTCCCGCTCCCATGGTGGAGCCCGGCCGAGCTGCCGCGCCGCCACCGGAGCCGGGACGAGCGGGGGCGCGGCCGACGGCGGTGCCCGCCGTGCCCGAGCGAGCGGCGCCTCGCGCCGGGGCGGCCTCGCCTGCCCCTGCCGCAGCAAGCGCCGTCGGGGCGGCGCCGCGGCGCTGCAGGCGGCGCCTTGGCAGCGTGGGCGGCTCCTCGAGGGCGCTGGCGAGCTCGGCGGCCAACTCGCCTGCGGAGCTATGACGGTCCTCCGGGTCGCGCGCCATGCCGCGTCGCAGCGCGGCGGCCGCGGCGCGCGGAGCCGCCGGCCAGTGCTCGAGCAGGTTCGGCGCAGGCCCGCTGGCGATCGCGTGGGCGATCTCCATCGGTGTGCGCCCGGGCCGCGGGCGCGCGCCACTGAGCGCCTCGAAGCAGACCGCGGCCATCGCGTAGACGTCCGCGGGCGGGCCGGCCTCGCCGCCCTCGAGCTGTTCCGGCGCCATGTACGCGGCCGTGCCGAGCACGGTCCCGCTGCGGGTGATGCGCGTGCCGTCCGCCGCCGTAGCGATCCCGAGGTCCACGAGCTTGGTCACGCCGTCGACCCGCAGCAGCACGTTGGCCGGCTTCACGTCGCGGTGGACGACACCCTGAGCGTGCGCGTGGTCGAGGGCGGCGCCGAGCTCGCGGGCCATCCGCCCTACCCTGTCCGGGGTGAGCGGCCCGCGCTTCAGCTCGCGCGACAGCGGCACCCCCTCCACGTACTCCATGACGATGAGGACGCCCTCGTCGTCGGTGGCGGTGTCGTAGACCGACACCAGGTTCGGGTGGTTCAGCGACGCTCCCAGCTTCGCCTCGCGCGCGAAGCGATGCTCCACGTCTGCCGGGCTGTCGGCGTGCAGCCGCTTGACCGCCACGAGTCGCCCGAGCCGCTCGTCCTCGCAGAGCAGGACGGACGCCATCCCTCCTGATCCGAGATGCTTGACGACGCGGTAGCGCCCGTCGAGCAGCATTCCCTGAGTCGAAGCCGGCACGCGCCTTTGTGTACCCGCACAGGTGGCGGGATAACCGTGCTGGGGGCCGGGCCGCGCCTGGAGCCGAGCGCTAGACCCGCTGGATCAGCGTGCCCGTGCCGAGCCCGCCGCCGCAGCACATGGTCACGAGCCCTACTTCCTTGTCCGAGCGCTCGAGCTCGTGCAGCAGCGTCGTGATCAGGCGTGCGCCGGTCGAGCCGAGCGGGTGCCCGAGGGCTATCGCGCCGCCGTTCACGTTCACGCGCTCCATGTCCGGATCGAGCTCTCGCCGCCAGGCCGCCAGCACGGACGCAAACGCCTCGTTGACCTCCACGAGGTCGATGTCGTCGATCGTCATTCCATTGCGCTCGAGCAGCTTCCTGGTGGCCGGGATCGGGCCGGTGAGCATGATCACCGGGTCCACCCCAACGGTGGTCTGGTCGACGATCCTCGCGCGCGCCTTCAGCCCGAGCGCATCCGCCTTCTCACGGGCCATCAACAGCACGGCGGCCGCGCCGTCCGAGATCTGCGAGGAGTTGCCCGCCGTGATGCGGCCGTCCTCCTTGAACGCCGGCTTCAGCTGCGAGAGCGCCTCGAGGTTGGTGTCGGGCCGGATCCCCTGGTCGGTCACGTACGTGTCGCCGTTCACGCGGAAGGGGACCACCTCGCGCTCGAAGCGGCCCTCCTCGGTTGCGCGGTGGGCGTTCCGGTGGGAGCGCACTCCGATCTCGTCGAGCTCGGAGCGAGGGATCTCCCACTGCTCGGCGATCATCTCCGCGGAAATGCCCTGCGGGACGAGGTTGTAGCGCTCCATCAGCTCCGCGGGCCAGGGGGAGCCCACGTCGTCGGTCCACTTGAAGCCCACCCCCATCGGGATGTGACCCATGTGCTCGACGCCCGAGCCGATCGCCGTGTCGTGCACGCCGGCCGCGATCAGCGCGGCCGCGAAGTTCACGGCCTGCTGGGCGGAGCCGCACTGGCGGTCGACGGTGGTGGCGGGCGTCTCGATCGGCAGGCCTGCCTGCAGCCAGGCGTTGCGCCCCACGTTGAACATCTGCTCCCCGAACTGCTGCACACAGCCCGTGACCACGTCCTCGACCTCGGAGGCCTCGATGCTCGCGCGCTCGATCACCTCGGTGTAGGTCTTCCCGAGCAGCTCGTTCGGGTGGGTGTCCCGGTAGTAGCCCTTCTCTGGATGCCCGCGCCCGATCGGCGTGCGGACAGCCTCGACGATGACCACCTCGCGCCCGTCTGCCTGGTGCATCAAGCTGCTTCCCTCGGGGTCGACTCTGCTACAAGCCTACTCGATTGACTGACCAGTCAACCAATGCCCCAGAGGCCGCCGGAGGCGCGCCGGAGCGGCTTGGAATCGTCGGCAGCGGCGCGATCGCCTGCGGGCTCGCGCGTGCCGCCGCCGGGTCTCACGAGGTGGTGCTGCGCGCCCGCAGCCCGGCCTCGGCCGAGCACGCGCGCGCGCAGGTGGAGGCGGCCGCGCGGGTGGTCACCGAGCTCGCTGAGCTCGCGGGCTGCCCGATCGTGGTCGAGGCGATCTCCGAGGAGCCACACGCCAAGCGCGAGCTCTACGGTCGGCTCGCGGGAGTCCTGGACGCCGACGCCGTGCTCGCCACCACCACGTCCTCGCTCTCGGTGGCGGAGCTCGCCGGCGCGAGCGGCCGCCCGGACCGCTTCGGCGCCCTCCACGTGTTCAACCCGGTGGAGCGCATGGAGCTGGTCGAGCTGTGCTTCCCCGACAGCGCCTCCGCCGCGACCCGACGCGCTCTCCACGGCCTCTGCGAGCGGCTCGGGAAGACGGCGGTCGAGGTCCCGGACGCCGCCGGCTTCGTCGTCAACCGCCTACTCTTCCCCTACCTCTTCGACGCCGTGCGCCTGCTCGAGCGCGACGGCCTGCAGGCGGAGACGGTCGACACGTGCATGACGCTCGGGGCCGGGCACCCGCTCGGCCCGCTCGCGCTGCTCGACTTCGTGGGGCTGGACGTGGCGGCCGCCATCGGCGAGTCGATCGGCGTCGAGGTGCCCGGGCGCCTGCGCGAGCTGATCGCCGCGGGCAAGCTCGGGCGCAAGGCGGGCGAGGGGTTCTACACCTACGGGTGAGCCGACGCGCCCCGGCCGGAAGCCCTGCCCGGGCGGAGGCCGCCGGGCCTACCCCTGCGAGCGCGCCGCAGGCCCTATTGCGGGGCGGCGGGCCGGAGGCCGGCCAGGTCCCAGACCACGTCGGCCTCGCCGATCCCCTGCCGGTCGGCCAGCTCCGAGACGCGCTCCCAGGGAAGCGTGGCCTCGGGGAGGTCGTCCCAGCGGGCCAGGTCGAGCGCCTCGAGCGCCGCACCGATTGCGCGGGCGGGATCACCCTGCTCCTTGATCAGCGCGCGCAGGGCGTCGCGCTGGGAGTCGCTCAGCTTCACGCACCACATAGCGATGGGACCTCCGGTGTCGGCGAGAACTTGCCCACCACGAGAAGCACCTGGCATCCGAAGTTACCCGCCCTCGCGGACGGAACCGCCTAGCCCTCGTCGCGATCGCGTCGCCGGGGCAGCGACGCGGTCTGCTCCACCGGGCGCGCCGACAGGCCGTCGCGCGGGCCCGCCTCGCCGCGCGCGTGGTGGTTGCGTATGCGCACGGCCTCGACTCGGTTCTGGCGCACGGCCTCCACGCGCAGCGAGTAGCCGTCGAGCTGCACCATGTCCCCGCGCTTGGGTAGCCGGCCGAGCTCGCCGAACACGTAGCCCCCCACGGAGTTGTAGGCCTCGGAGTCCACGGGCAGGTCGAGGCCGTAGTCGGTGAGGTCCGTGATCGGCACGTGACCGCGCACCCACCAGTCGCCGTTGGCGAGACGGCGCACGCCGGCCACCGCGGGGTCGGTCTCGTCGGCGATCTCGCCCACGACCTCCTCGATGATGTCCTCGATCGTGACGATGCCGGCGGTGCGGCCGTACTCGTCCACGACCACGGCCATCGACGCGCGCTCGCGCTGGAGATCGGCCAGCAGGTCGTCGAGCGGCTTGGTCTCGGGGACGATCAATGCGTCCTTCACGCTGTCCTCGATCGCCGCGTCGGGGCCCTCGGCCATGAGCCGCCGAGCGAGCGAGTTCGCGTGCACAACGCCGCGGATCCGGTCGGTGTTGTCCTCCTCGGTAACGACGAGCCGCGTGTGCCCGGAGTCGACGCAACGCCGAAGCGCGGCCTCGGCCGTCTCCGACGCGTCGACGGTCACGACGGCGGGGATCGGCGTCATCACCTGGCGCGCCTGCTGCTCGTGCAGGTGGAAGACCCCGGACAGCATGCCGGCCTCGCCCGGGTCGATCTTGCCGCCGTGGGCGCTGCGCGCGATCAGCAGCTTGAGGTCGTCGGAGGAGCTGACCTCCTCGAACTCGGCGCGCGCGTCGACCCCGATGAGGCGCAGGATCCCGTTCGAGGCGGTGTTCAGGAGCCAGATCAGCGGGCTGAACGCGACCCGGAACCAGTGCAGCGGGCGGGCCACCCGCAGGGCCGTCTTCTCGGCGTGCACGATCGAGTAGATCTTCGGCACCTGCTCGCCGACCGTGATGTGGAGCGCGGTCGTGATCAGGTACGCGAGCGTGATCGAGATCGCGAGCGAGACGCCGTGGGAGACGGAGTCGCCGAGCAGGTCCTCGAGCAGGCTCGCGATCGCGGGCTCGCCCATGAAGCCGATGCCGAGCGAGGCCATCGTGATCCCGAGCTGGCAGGCCGAGAGGTACTCGTCGATCTTGTCGATCTGCCTGAGCACGAGCGGGGCGGCGCGCTTGCCCTCGTCGCGCATGACCTCGATCCTGCCCTCGCGGGTGCGCACAAGGGCGAACTCCGCGGCGACGAAGAACCCGTTCAGCGCCACCAGCACGGCGACGCCGAGGAGCAGCAGCAACTCGGTCATCTCAGACCGATGGGCGCGTCACGGCCCTGTCGCTTGGTACTTCGAGGTCGATCTTCGTCGCTCATCGGCGGCGCGGCCGAGCGTAGCAGGGGGTCATGCCACGGCATCGATCCTCGAGGCGAGCTCGAAGTCGTTCGCCGTCAGGCCGCCCTCCGAGTGCGTGGTGAGCGTGACGGTCACCGTCTTCCATGAGATCTCGAGGTCGGGGTGGTGGTTCATCTCCTCCGCCGCCGGCGTCAGCCGGGTCACGAAGTCCACCGCTCCCTTGAAGTCGCCGTTGTCGAACTGCTTGCGAATCGCGTCGCCGTGGCGCTCCCAGCCCTCCAGGCGCGCCAGCCGCTCGTCGATCTGATCATCGTCCAGACGTGCCATGCTCGTCTCCGTGCGAATCGCCTCACTGGTTCCGTCCGCGACCGAGATGCTCTTCGCCCTCGGTCTCGGCGACCGCGTGGTGGCGGTCACCCACGAGTGTGACTACCCACCTGGCGCCGAGCAACTCCCGCAGCTCACCCGAAGCGTGATCCCCGACGGCCTCGCCGCCGCGGAGATCGACGCGGCGGTCCGTGAGCGAACCGGCGCCGGCGAGGCCCTGTACGAGCTCGACGAGCACGCGCTCGAGGGTCTCGAGGTGGACATGATCGTGACGCAGGCGGTGTGCGAGGTCTGCGCGGTCTCGTACGAGGACGTGCGGGCCGTCGTCGAGCGGCTGCCCACCCGGCCGGAGCTGATCTCGCTCGACCCCTCGACCCTCGGCGAGGTGCTCGCGGACATCACGCGGCTCGCCGAGGCCGCCGGCGCGCAGGAGGCCGGCGCACGGCTCGTCGAGGATGCGGCCGAGCGCATCGAGGAGGTCGAGCTCGCGGTGCACGGCGACCCACGGCCGCGGGTGGCCGCGCTCGAGTGGCTCGACCCGCCCTTCATCGGGGGCCACTGGATCCCACAGATGGTCGAGCTGGCCGGGGGTGAGGACGTGCTGGGCCTGCCCGGCGAGAAGTCGCGGACGGCCGACTGGCGGGAGATCGAGGCGGCCGCGCCCGAGATCGTCGTCTCGATGCCTTGTGGCTACTACGCGGAGCAGGCGGCGGCGGAGACGCTGCGCCGGCGCGAGCGGCTCGCACCGCTCGGCGCGCGCGTGGTGGCGGTGGACGCGGCCGCGTACTTCTCGCGTCCCGGGCCGAGGCTCGTCGAGGGGATCGAGCTGCTCGGGCACATTTTCCACCCGGAGGCGGTCCCGGCGCCGCCGGGGCGGCGCTCGATCGAGATCGACATGGAGCGCGCGCCCGCGCGATAGCCGCCGCGGCGCGGGGCGCGCCCGGCCGGTGCGTCGCCGCTAGCCGGCTACGACGATCGAGCCGACCACGGCGGCCGCGCCGAGCCCAGCGCACAGGAGCGCCGGCGCCGCGTCCGGGAGCCGCAGGGAGTCGCGAAGCTCGAACAGGATCAGTGCGGCGAGGCCGCCGCCGACGAGCCCGCCGATGTGTCCTCCGATCGAGATGTTCGGAACGGTGAAGGTGATCAGCAGGTTCAGCCCGATCCAGATACCGAGCCCGCTCTCCATCAGCGAGATGCCGCGATTTCGCAGCACGATCACCGCCGCGCCCATCAGCCCGAAGATCGCGCCCGAGGCGCCCACGGTGAGCGAGTCCGGCTCCACCAGCAGCGCCCCGAACGAGCCGGCCAGCAGAGAGACGAAGTAGATCAGCGCGAAGCGCAGCCGGCCGATCGCAGGCTCGAGCATCCCGCCGAGGATGTAGAGCGAGAACATGTTGAAGAAGAGGTGGAAGAACCCCGCGTGCAGGAAGCCGGCGGTGAGCAGGCGCCAATACTCGCCCTGGTCGATCGTGAAGCTCGACACCGCGCCCTCGGCGATCAGGCGGCTGCCCCCTATCGAGCCTCCCGACAAGCTCGCTCCCCCCAGCACCGCGCCGAGCCCGACGAGCACGTTCAGTCCGATCAGCAGGTAGGTGAGCGCCGGCTCGTCCGTGCTCGATCGCATCGTGTGCACGCTCGTCCGCTGGCGCGCGCACTCCGGACAGCGCATCCCCACCGGCGTCGTGGTCATGCAGTCGGGGCAGATCGGCCGCTCGCAGCTCGAGCAGCGGACCCCCGTCTCGCGGTTCGGGTGGCGGTAGCAGGCCTCCATCGAGGAGGCGGACACTAGCTACAGCGGCACGCTGAGAATCGGCTTCTCGGTGGGCGCGCGCGCCCCTCCGCGGGCCTCTCTCGTGACCAGAACCGCATCCGCCTCGCTCAGGTCGTCGGGCACCGCCACCGCGCCGCCGCCGTCATCGCCGACCTCGAAGGTGGGCTGGGGAACCACGCGGCCTTCGCGCTGCACCCAGGCCTGGTAGACCCGCTCGCCCTCGAGCGCGGGCAGGCCCTGCACGCGCAGGATCGCCCCGTCCTCGCCGCTGTCCTCGATCTGCAACGTGCCGGCGGCCTCCGGCAGGCGCTCCTCGTCCACCGTCGCAACGACCGTTCGTGAGTCCTCGCCGCCGAGGCTCGCCACGCCGAGGCCGGCGAGAACGCCCAGTGACAGCGCCACCGCGACGAACGCGGGGATGCGCGGGCTGAAACGCCTCCAGAACGGCTCGGCGCGCGGACGCCGCGCGGGCTTCGCCGCGGCGGGCGCGGGCGCCGCCTCGCGCTCGACGATCTCCATCAGCGAGCTCTTCAGCGAGGGCGGCGGCTCCACCTGCTCGACCGAACGCGGCAGCAAGTCGGCCGCCAGGCGCAGCTGCTCCACCTCGTCGCGGCAGGAGGCGCAGCCCGCCATGTGGCGCTCGAAGGCCTGGCGCTCCAGGTCGGTGAGCGCACCCAGGATGTAGGCGCCCACCTCCTCCCGGTAGCTCTCGTGGTCCCTCGTGGTCATGCGAATCCCCCTGCCGCGTGGCCCTCGGCGAGCTGGCGGCGCATCTTGCCGAGGCCGAGGCGCATCCGGCCCTTGACCGTACCGATCGGCTCGTCCACCAGCTCGGCGATCTGGCTGTGGGTGAAGCCGCCGAAGTAGGCCAGCTCGATCGTCCTGCGCTGCTCGTCCGGCAGCTTCTCGAGCGCGCTGCGAACGTTGCGGGCCTCCTCCCTGCGCGCGGCCTCCACGTCCGTGCGCTCCTTGGCCTCGTGGCGCTCCTCCACCACCTCCAGGGTGTCCCGCCGGCGATCGTGCACGAGGTTCCGGCGCAGGCCGTCGATCGCCCGGTTGTGCACGATGCCGAGAACCCAGGTCCGCACGCTCCCGCGCGCCTGGTCGTAGCGAAGGCGACTGCGCCAGATCGAGAGGAAGGCCTCCTGGGTGACGTCCTCGGCGCTCACCCGGTTGCCGATCATCCGGTAGGCGAGCGAGAAGGCGGCCGCCCCATGGCGGTCATAGATCAGCTCGAACGCCCGCGGACTTCCGTCCTGGACGAGCTGCATCACCTCCTCGTCGGCGAGGTCCCTGATGTCGTTGGCCATGGCAAGTGTCCTACGCGGCGGAGGGTTGTCCGGATCAGTTGCGAAATCATCATGCAGCATGGACGACCGCTCGCCCGCCCAGGTCTACGCGCTCGTGGTCGGGCTCGCGCTGGTGGTCGCGGGAATCGCGGGGTTCTTCTACAACGCGAGCTTCGGCGCCGGTGACGGGACCGAGCGCGACGCCCTGCTCGGCATCCTCGACGTCAACGGCTGGCACAACGTCGTGCACATCGCGTCCGGCGCGCTCGGGCTGCTCCTCGCCTCTGCCTACGACGGCGCGCGCCGCTTCGCGCTCGGGTTCGGCGCCACCTATCTGGTGATCGCCGCGCTCGGGTTCATCGCCGGCGACGGCGACGAGATCCTCGACCTGATCCCCGTGAACAGCGAGGACAACGTCTTCCACGTGCTGGTCGGGGTGGCCGGCCTGGCCGCCGGGCTCGCCACCTCCGCCTCTCCGCCGCCGAGCGTGGTCCGCGCGCGGGGGGCGTAGCCGCGCGCTACCTGCGCAGACGCTTTTCGATGTCGCCGGCCACTCCGCGCACGCTCCGCTCGAGCGCCTTCAGGCCGCGGACCTGGCGCCTCTTGTGATGCTGGCGGGCGCGCACGAGCACGAGCCCGGCGGCCGCGGCGCCGCCCACCACGACAGCGGCGACCGTGGGCATCCAGTTGCGCGGGTCGCGCATGGTCGAGAGCTCCCAATCCGCCAGCTCCTCGGCCGCGGCCTCCGTGAGCCCCGACAAGCTGCGCTCGAGGCGGTCGCTCAACGCCTCCGGCGGCTCGACGGGCAGGAGCGCCGAGCGCAGCAGCCGCTCAACCCGTTCCGCGTCAGTCATGCCCATCCTCCGCCAGCCGTTGCTCCAGCTGCTTGATCGCCCTGTGCAGCAGCACCTTCGTGGCCCCCTCGCTCCGGCCCATCGAGCGCGCGATCTCGCGGTTGTCCATCCCCAGCGCGAAGCGCATGATGAGGGCCTCGCGCCGGTCCTCCGGAAGCTTCGACACGCCCTCGAGGACCTCCTTGACCTCCTCGCGCTCCTCCACCACCTGCTCGGTGGCCATCGGGGCGATCAGGATCGCCGCGTCGTCGAGGTTCGTCTGTGGGCGGCGTGAGCGGTCGCGGTAGTAGTTGGCCGCCAGGTTGTGCGCGATCCGGATCAGCCAAGGGCGCAACGGCCTGCCGGCGGACTCGCGCTGCGCGCGCTCGAAATGCCTGTAGGCCTGCAGGAAGGTCTGCTCGGTGAGGTCCTCGGCGTCGTGGTGGTTGCCCACCCGGTAGTAGGAGTAGCTGTAGACGTCGCGCAGGTGGGCCCGGTAGAGGTCGGAGAAGTCCCGGTCGAGCGACTGCTTGTCGGGGCCCTCGTCCACGCGCCATCGCAGCCTACTTCCGCTCAGGCCGCGTGGGTTTTCTTGGGACGTCCCGGCCGTGCGGCGCGAACGCTCTCGAGCCAGTCGTCCGGCGAGGTCTCTCCGCCGAGCACGCTGCTGAGGCCGGAGGTCACCGGGGCGTCGATCCCACGCCGCTCGAAGGCGATCCCGAGCAGCGGCACGGTGGCAAGCGACTCCGCCGTCTGGTCCATCGAGGCCTCCACCTGCTTCGAGGGCACACCCGCCCCGAGCAGCTCCCCGGCCCTGCGGTTGCGGCTGCCCGCGGCGATCGCCGTGGCCACGAGGTCGCCGGCGCCCGCGAGACCCGCGAAGGTCTCGCTGCGCCCGCCGCTCGCCAGCGCCAGCTCGTGGACCTCGGCGAAGATGCGCCCGGCGGCTGCTCCGGCGAGGTTGGCGCCGCGTGCGGCGGCCGCGGACGACGCGAGCGCCGCCGCGTTCTTCGCGCAGGCGGCGAACTCGGTGCCGGTCACGTCGTCGGTGGCCTCCACCGTCAGCCCGCCGGCCTCGAGCACGTCGCGGAGCTGGCGGCGCAGGTGAGGGTCGCGCGTAGCGGCCACGACCGACGCCCCGCTCTCGATCGCCTCGCGCGCGTGCGCGGGACCTGCCAGCGTGGCCACCGCACGCGCCCGGACGCGCTCCGAGACATATGCCGTGGGGGTGCTGCCGAACGGCGGAACAAGTCCCTTCGAGGCCACCAGCACCGCGGTGCGCTCGTCCATCCGGGTGCCGATCTCGCCTATCACGGCGGGCAGCGAGGCGCACGGCATCGCCAGCACCACGAGGTCCACCCCGGCGAACTCGATCTTGGGGACGGTCGTCACCCGGATCGAGCGCTCGAGCTCGACCCCCGGCAGGTAGGGGCGGTTCTCGCGCGCTTCCGCGAGCGCCTCCGCCTGCGAGGTGGTGCGGCAGCCGAGCTGGACGTCGAGGCCCGCGCGCGCGAGCACGGTCGATATCGCGGTGCCCATGCAGCCCGCACCCACCACGGCCGCGGTGCGAAGCGGCGGCAGCCCGCCGAGCCATTCCCACTGGAGCTGCACGCAGGGCCAGATCCGCTCGGTCACCTCGCCCGCCAGGAACGGTGAGGGGTCGTCCACGAGCGGGAAGGTGAGCGGCGGGCCGCAGCGCACGTGCACCTTCACGGGCTTGATCCGCCAGCCGTTGCGCGCGCGCTCGCTGCCTGCTACCGCGACCGGGACCACCGGCTTGCCGCTCTCGAGCGCAAGCCGCCCGACGCCGCGCCTGGGCTTTGCCAGCGAGCCGGTCCGGATGCGTGTGCCCTCGGGGAATATCACCACGGCTTGGTCGCGCTCGAGCAGCGCGAGCGCGGTGGCCACGGACTCCTCGTCCGACTCGCCGCGCTTGACCGGGAAGGCGCCCATGCAGTTCAGGAACCAGCCGATCAGGGGATTCCGGAACAGCTCCTGCTTGGCGACGAAGTAGCTCGGACGGCCGAGGCACGCGCCGATCAGGAAAGGGTCGAGGAAGCTGCGGTGGTTGGCGGCAAGGATCACCCCGCCGTGCGGAATGTGCTCACGACCGAGCCGGCGCTCGCGGAAGTAGACGAGCAGGAACGACTTGAGCAGCCAGCGCGCGGGCCAGTAGAGCAGAGGGTGCACTCCCCGCCGGCGCGTGCGCTCGTGGTAGAGCTCCAGCGCACGCGGCTTCAGCTTCGCTCGGAGCATCGAAGAACAGCTACCCGCGTGCGAAGCTCTCGTTACGCTGCCCGAGATGGACCTTCGCCGGACACTCAACGGGGCCCTGGCCGGCGCAACCGCCGCGGGGGTTTGGGCCGCGCAGCAGCCCCTCGACAAGCGCACGTTCGGCACCCGCTACGACGACGTGGAGCTGCTCGGCAAGCTCGTCACGCGCGGGAGCGGCTGGCCGGCCGCGGGCCTCGCCCTCCACCTCGCCAACGGGGCCGGCTTCGGCGCGGCGTACGCGCTGGCGCGTCCGGTGCTGCCGGTGCCGCCGCTGGCGGCCGGCGTGGCCGCCGGACTTGCCGAGCACCTCGGCGGCTGGGCGCTCGTCGGATTGGTCGACCGCCACCACCCGGCGCGCTCCGAGCTCGAGCCGCTGTACGGCAACACCCGCGCGTTCTTCGCCGCCGGGTGGCGACACCTCCTGTTCGGGCTCGTGCTCGCCGAGCTCGAGCGCCGCCTCAACGACGTGCGCGGGTTCGAGCCGCTCGAGCAGGTGCCGCCGGTGGCCTCGAACGGCCACGGGGACATCGAGCACGCGGCCGTGGGCGCCACGGAGTCCTAGACTCGGTCGCCGTCGCGGCTTGCCGGAGTAGCTCAGAGGCCAGAGCAACCGCCTTGTAAGCGGTAGGTCGCGGGTTCGAATCCCGCCTCCGGCTCTCGATCCGCCCGCCGCCGGCTCCTCTACACGCGCGACGGAGCGCGCCCCTGTGACGACGGAGCGCGCGCCGGTGCCGCGCGCGCCCCAGCCCTTGGTGGGCGTCCGTTCAGGCGGCCCGCCTGCGGCCTCCGCCGCCGAAGCGGCTTCCGAAGCCGAAGCCTCCGCTCGGGATACCGGCCACCAGCACGAGGATCGCGCCAACGATCGCCACGATTCCCGAGCCCGTGAGCGCCGCGAGGAGCAGGTACACGAGCGCGGCCACCAGCACTGTCAACAGGATTCCGATCATTTGCTTCCTCCTCCGTTTGGGGGTGCCTTTCGGCCTCCCTCGGGTACCCGCTCGGCTCGGCCTGGAAACCGAGCGGCTCTGCTAGAGCAGCACCTGACGCGAGGCCAGATGTGAGCCCACCTTCCGCTTCACGCGCTGGAGCGCGTTGTCGACCGTCTTCGTGTCGCACTCGAGCCGCTCGCCGATGGCCTCGTAGCTGTGGCCGTCGAGGTACAGCGAGAGCACCGAGCTCTCGAGCTCGGAGAGCACGCTGGACAGGCAGGCCACCAGGCTGTGCAGCTCCTCCGAGGAGATCACCTGGTTGACGGGGTCGTGCGCGGTCGGCCCGGGGAGCATCTCGTCGAGAGTCGGGTCGCCGTCGCCGCCGCCGGCCGCCGGCGTCTGCGAGAACGACACGTACTCGTTGAGCGGCGTGTGCTTGTTGCGGGTCGAGGTCTTCACCGCAGTGATGATCTGGCGGGTGATGCACAGCTCCGCGAAGTTGCGGAAGCTCGACTCGCGGTCGGTGCGGTAGTCCCGCACCGCCTTGTAGAGCCCCACGAGGCCCTCCTGCACGAGATCGTCGGCGTCGCCGCCGATCAGGAAGTACGACGACGCCTTCAGGCGCACGAATCCGAAGTAGCGCTTGACGATGCGGTCGTAGGCGTCCTTCTTGCCCTGCTTGGCGAGCGCGATCAGGTAATGATCATCTAGCTCGACCTGAGAATGAGACTTGAACGCCGTGGGACGGAAGGTCGCGGAAGCTGCCATCGAGTGCTCCCCTCAGGCCGGGTGGGCCCTAGAGCTCGGTGACGCACTACCTCCCCTGGCGTCAGGTTTGATCTGAGAGTCGAGGTCTCAACCTCCACTTCAGCCTGAACGGGCGGGAGTATGGCCTTGTTATGGAGCCCTGTCAAGGGCTCTCGCGGAAATGCAAGATCCCGTACACGAGCACCGCGGCGGCGGTCGACACGTTCAGCGAGCCCATCCGTCCGCGGCGCGGGAGCCGGACCAGCGTGTCGCAGCTCGCCGCCACGCGCGGGCGCAGGCCGCGTCCCTCGGAGCCGAGCACCAGCACGACCCGGCCGCGGTAGTCGGGGCGGTGGTACGGGACCTCGGCGTCCGCGGCCGCACCGTAGACCCAGGCCTCGCGCTGCTTCGCCACTCCGAGCCAGTCGGCGAGATTGCGCACGCGCGCCACCGCCAGGTGCTCGACCGCGCCCGCGGAGGCCTTGCAGACCGCCGGCGTGACCTCCGCCGAGCGCCGCTCCGGAAGCACCACGCCGGCGCAGCCCGCCGACTCCGCCACGCGACAGACCGCGCCCAGGTTGTGCGGGTCCTTGACCTCGTCCAGGGCGAGCACGATCGCGTCGTCG
>DASQNF010000100.1:0-5278 GCA_035645115.1 Thermoleophilaceae bacterium
GACGGCCGTGGGCGCAGACGCGGGGCGAGGGCCGGACGCGGCCACGGGCTCCGGCGGCCCGGACCCCAACACCGCGGCCTCCGCCGGGACCCAGGTGATCGACCGCGGCGCGCAGCTGCTGACGCTCGTGCTCGAGTCGGACGCGCCGCGCGGCCTCACCGACCTCGCCGCGGACGCCAAGCTCCCTAAGAGCACCGCCTCGCGGCTGCTCGGCGCGCTCGAGCGCCACGGGCTCGTGGAGCAGCAGGGCCAGCGCGGGCGCTTCCGGGCCGGTCCCGTGCTGCTGCGCTTCGCGAGCCGCGGCGCCGCCGGGCGCAACCTCGCCGAGCTCGCCGAGCGCCCGCTGAGCGCGCTCGCCGAGGCCACAGGCGAGACCATCAACCTCGCGGTGCCCGGCCCGGGGGGAGTCGAGCACCTGGCCCAGGTGGAGAGCCGCCATTACCTCGGCACCACGCAGTGGGTCGGGCGCAAGGTGCCCTATCACGCCTCGGCGAACGGCAAGGTGCTGCTCGCCTACGGCGCCGCCCGCGCGACGCTGGACGGCCCGCTCGAGCCGCTCACCTCGCGCACGATCGTGGACCCCCGCCAGCTCGCGGGCGAGCTCGAGAAGGTCAAGCGCGAGGGCCTCGCCACCGCCACTGACGAGCTCGAGCTCGGCCTCAGCGCTGTGGCCGCCCCGGTGCTCGACGAGGCCGGCCACGTGGTCGCCGCGCTCAGCGTCTCCGGCCCTACGCTGCGACTGACCCCGCGCAGGATCGCCGAGCTGCGTCCGATCGTCATCAAGCAGGCCAGGGCGCTGTCCGCGCAGCTCGGCCACCGTCCGGAAGGAGTGCACGCCGCATGACCCACGACGAGATCCTCACCCTGCTCTACGAGGAGACGCTCGTAGGCAACGCGCCTGTCGTCAAGAAGGGCGTGGAGGACGGCCTCGAGGACGGGCTCGAGCCGGAGCGGATGCTGTTCGACGCGCTGATCCCCTCGCTCGAGGAGGTGGGCGCCCGCTTCGAGCGCGGCGACTACTTCGTGCCCGAGATGCTGATCGCCGCACGCGCGATGCAGGGGGCGCTCGACATCCTGCGCCCGCTGTTGGCCGAGACCGGCACCAAGCCGATCGGCAAGTTCCTGATGGGCACCGTCAAGGGCGACGTCCACGACATCGGCAAGAACCTCTGCAACATCATGCTGGAGGGCGCCGGCTTCGAGGTGGTCGACCTGGGCGTGAACGTGGCGCCGGAGAAGTTCGTGGAGGAGATCAACTCGATCGAGCCGGACATCGTCGGCATGTCGGCGTTCCTCACCACCACGATGCCGATGTTCAAGGCGAACATCAACGCGATGGAGAAGGCAGGCGTGCGCGAGCGGGTGGTCGTGATGGTGGGCGGCGCCCCCGTGACCCAGGAGTACGCGGACGCCGTGGGGGCGGACGGCTACTCGGCCGACGCTTCCTCCGCGGTCAAGAAGGCGAAGGACCTGCTGGAGCGGCGGCGCACGGCCGTGCCCGCGTAGCGGTCGGCCTGGAAAGGGAGGCACATGGACACTGTTCTCAGGGGGCGGTCCTCGACCGTCACCATCGGCGCGGACAAGCCGTTCTGCATCATCGGCGAGCGCATCAACCCGACGAGCCGCAAGAAGTTCTCGGAGGAGCTGCGCGCGGGCGAGCTTACGACGGTGGTGGTCGACACGAACGCGCAGGTCGAGGCGGGCGCGGACATGCTCGACGTGAACGCCGGCATCCCGATGGTGGACGAGTCGGAGCTGCTGGCGAAGATGCTGAAGCTGGTGCAGGACACCGCGGACGTGCCGATCTGCATCGACTCCTCCGTGATCGAGGCGCTCGAGGCCGGCCTGGCGGTGTACGAGGGCAAGCCGCTCGTGAACTCCGTGACCGGCGAGGACGAGCGGCTAGAGGAGATCCTGCCGCTGGTGGCGCGGCACGGCGCCGCGGTGATCGGGCTCGCCAACGACGAGACCGGCATCCCCGAGACCCCGCAGCAGCGCCTCGAGATCGCCACGAAGATCGTGGCGGCGGCGGGCGAGGCCGGCATCCCGCCCGAGGACGTAGTGATCGACCCGCTCGCCATGACCGTGGGCGCCGACACCGAGGCCGTGACCACCACGCTCGAGGCGATCCGGCTGATCCGCGACAAGCTCGGCGTGAACATGTGCCTCGGGGCGTCGAACGTGTCCTTCGGGCTGCCCGAGCGTCACGTGCTGAACGCGGCCTTCTTGCCGATGGCGATGGCCGCCGGGCTCACCAGCGCGATCATGAGCACCGCCGCGGTCTGCGTGGAGAGCGTGCGCGCCGCGGACCTGCTGCTCGGCCACGACCCCTGGGGCTCGAGCTGGATCGCCGCCCACCGGGCGCGCCAGGCGGAGGCCGTGACGAGTTCGTGACCCCCCCGTCGCGCGAGCCGGAGGTCCTCGAGCCCGCGCTGCCCTCCGACGGGGCCGAGCGCGCGCGGGTCCGCTTCGAGCCCGAGGGCGCCGAGGTGCGCGTGCCGAGCGGCACGCCGGTGTTCGACGCCGCAAGCTGGAACGGCATCGCGATCGACTCCACCTGCGGCGGCCACGGCACCTGCAAGAAGTGCAAGGTGCGGGTGATCGAGGGGGAGCTGCCGGTGAGCGCGGTCGACCCGCGCGCTTTCTCGCCGCAGGAGCTGCGCGACGGCTGGCGCCTCGCCTGCCGCGCGCCGGCCCGCGGCGACGTGGTGATCGAGGTGCCGCCGCTTCAGACGCGGCCGAAGGCGGCGCTCGTCGGCGTGGGCCGCCACGTGATCCTGCGGCCGGCGGTGCAGAAGCGCCACCTGGTGCTCGACGAGCCCTCGCTCGAGGACCAGCGCTCGGACCTCATGCGCGTGACGGACGCACTCGAGGACCTCGAGCCGCGCGTCGAGCTTGCCGTGCTGCGCAAGCTCGGCGGGGTGCTGCGCTCGTCGGGGTTCGAGGTCACGGCGGTGGTCTGCGACGACCTGCTGATCGACGTCGAGCCCGGTGACACCACCGCGCGCCGCTACGCGCTCGCCTTCGACCTCGGCACCACCACGGTGGTGGCGAACCTGCTCGACCTGGAGACGGGCACGCCCGCATCCGTCCAGTCGATGCTGAACCGCCAGCAGCCGTTCGGCGCGGACGTGATCTCGCGCATATCGGCCACGATGCTCGACGAGGGTGCGCTCGACGCGCTCACGCTGCGCGCGCAGGAGACGCTCGCCCAGCTCACCCAGGAGGTCTGCGCAGAGGCGGAGATCGACCCCGGCGAGGTCTACGAGATCACGATCTGCGGGAACGTGACGATGGTGCAGCTCGCCCTCGGGATCGACCCAGAGCCGCTCTCGATGGCGCCGTTCGTGGTCACGACCCACGAGCCGCCGGCCACGCTGCTCGCCTCCGACTTCGGCATCCCCGTTCACGCGCGCGCGCCGGCGTTCGCGTTCCCATCGCTGGGGGCCTACGTGGGCGGGGACATCGTGGCGGGGATGCTCGCCACCGGCCTGACGCGCGACAAGCGCCTGCGACTGTTCATCGACGTGGGCACCAACTCCGAGATAGCGCTCGGCAACCAGGACGGCGTCGTGGCCACGGCCGCACCGGCCGGGCCGGCCTTCGAGGCGGCGCAGATCCGCTGCGGGATGCGCGCCGCGGAGGGCGCGATCGAGGGGGTGGCGATCCACGGCGACCGGCTCGACCTCGAGGTGATCGGGGACGTGGAGCCGATCGGCGTTTGCGGCTCCGGGCTCGTGGACTGCGTGGCGGAACTGGTGGGCGCCGGGCTGCTCGACCACTCGGGTCGCTTCGTCTCCGACGAGGTGGCGGCCGAGCTCGCGCCGGGGATCGCTCCGCGGCTCACCAAGCTCGGCGAGGAGCGCGTGTTCGTCATGTCCGAGCTGGGCGAGGATGTGGCGTCCGGGGTGTTCCTGACCCAGCGCGACGTCCGCGAACTCCAGTTCGCCAAGGCGTCGATAGCCACGGGCTGGCAGATCCTCCTGGGGGAGCTCGGCCTCGGTCCCGAGGACGTCTCGCAGGTCCTGTTGGCGGGCAGCTTCGGGGCCTACCTGTCGCCGGCCTCCGCGGTGCGGATCGGGCTGGTGCCGCGCCTGGCGCTGCCGCGCATCGTCTCGGCCGGGAACGTGGCGGGCGAGGGCGCGAAGATCGCCGCGCTCTCGCTGCGCGAGCGGGCCGAGGCGCGCTCGATCGTGAACGAGGTCCGCTACGTCGAGCTGTCCGGGCGCGAGGACTTCAACGACCGCTTCATCGACCAGCTGGCGTTCCCCGGATGAGCCGCTCGCGGGGTCGCATCGGCGTGGTGGCGTGCGGGGCGCTCGCCCTGGGTGTGAGCGCGATCGCCAGGCGGCGGGGCTGGGACGTGGACGTTCACCCGCTGCCGGCGTTGCTGCACAACCGCCCGGAGCGGATCGCCCCGGCGGTGGAGGCCGAGCTCGCCTCGCTCTGCGAGCGCTACGAGCGGGTGGCCGTGGCCTACGCCGACTGCGGCACCTACGGGGCGCTCGACGACGTGCTGGAGCGGGCCGGCGTGGAGCGGCTTCCCGGCGAGCACTGCTACGACGTGTTCGCGCGCGCCGAGGTGGCCGAGGCGCTGGCGGAGGAGCCCGGCACGTACTTCCTCACCGACTTCCTCGCCCGCACGTTCGACCACACCGTGCTGCGCGAGCTCGGGCTCGACCGCCACCCCGAGCTGCGCGACGACTACTTCCGCAACTACACGCGCGTGATCTGGCTGGCGCAGCGCCCCACGGACGCCACGCACGCAGCGGCCACCCGGGCGGCCACGGCGATCGGGCTGCCGCTGGTGGTCCGCGAGGTGGGCGACGGCGGGCTCGAGGCGGGGCTGGAGGAGCTCGTCCGCGGCTAGTCAGCGGCGCCCCGGTCGTGGCTCGCTGAGCGCCAGCACGGCATCGTCACGTTCCGGCAGCTCCGCGCGCGGAGCGTCACGAAGATGCCCGATCGAGACCCGGCTTCGCACCGGTCACCTGCACCGGCTCTACCGCGGCGCCCTCGCGGTCTACAGCGACTCGTGGTGGAGACCGACGGCTGGCAGGGCACACGGGACCCGCGTGCCTCCGAGCAAAGCCGCGTCCGCGACGCGGTGCTGATAGGCGGGTTGGCGGGCGCGGCGAAACACCTGGAGGCGGCTGGAGAGCGAGCCGTACGCGGTGGCGGCGGGGCTTGCGCGGCTGCTCCCGCCGGCACCCTCACTGTGATATCCACACGAGCCGACCCGCGCCGAAAGGGAATGCGCAGATGTCCAAGCAGTACGACT
>DASQNF010000101.1:0-12625 GCA_035645115.1 Thermoleophilaceae bacterium
CGCGGTAGATGCCCGCCCGCTCGAGCGCCAGCCGATATTCGCCGCCGGCGCTCGTCCGGGTGGTGGCCGCGTGGCGCCAGCGCTCGCGCACGCGCCGCTCGACCACGAGCCGGCGCCCGCGTGGGGCCGGCCAGAACTCTCCGGCGAGGGCGAGCGAGGCCGGGCGCGGCCCCCAGCTCGCCGGCCGGGCGGAGCGCTGGCCGAGGGCGGAGCTCGACACCCGCACGTGGGTGAACCAGGTGTCGCGCAGGCCCAGCCGCGCGCGGACGCTCGGGCCGGTGATCGTGGTGGTGCCGCGCGAGCCGACCACCTGCGCCCGCACCACTCGCGGAGAGACGCCGCGTTGGAGCACCTTCAGGCGCTGAAAGCTCCCACGCGCGCCGAGCGCCCGCCCGAGCGCGCGAGCCGAGAAGCTCGCCTGCCAGCGGTGATAGGGCGAGTGGAAGTCGTAGGGGTCGGGCACGCCCACGAGCCACGGCTTCGAGAGCGAGCCTACGAACGAGAACTCCAGGTTCTCGGTGTGCCCCCCGGAGGTCGAGAAGTAGAAGGTCACGGCGGGCTGGCCGGCGTAGGTGAGGATGCGCCCGGCGGTGGCGCGCACGGCGGCGTCGCTGCGCACGCTCTCGCCGGTCACGCCGCGATAGACCTGGGAGCGCGTGTCCGGGTACTGGTCGAAGGGCCCGTCCGTCTTGCGCGTGGAGAGGGCGTAGGTGCGCGCCGCCACGGCCTGTGCCTTGAGCGCCTCGATCGGCCAGGAGCTCGGCATCTCGCCGGCCACCACTCCGCGCACGTAGGAGTCGAGGTCGAGCTCGTTGATCGCCGTCACGCCCGCGCCCGCGGCGCGCACCTCGATGGTGCCGCGGTAGAGCCCGCTCGAGACGTAGTTGAGCGCAGGCCCGAGCAGCCGGAGCGGAGCGGGCCCCGCGAACTCGACCGTGGGGCCGAAGCGCCCGACGCGCCTGCCGCCGGAGCGCGTGACCACCACGTCACCGCCGGAATCACGCGCCACGTAGGTGGCGCCAGGCCTGATCGCGACACCGCCCACTGAGCTGGCCCCGCGCACCCGGATGTAGGGGTCGTTGGGCTGGAGCAGCACGCGCACGGGCCGGCTCGGGGCGCTCGTGAGCCGGGTGCCCTTGTAGTAGTGGGCGAGGATGCGCGGGTAGGAGCTGCCCGCGAGCGCGAACCCGTAGGCGCCGTACTGGCTCATCCCGATGCCGTGGCCGAAGCCGGCGCCCTTGATGACGTGGCGCACTGCGGCATCGGCGCCCGCCGGCGCGAGCGCGAGGGCGAGCAGGGCTGTGAGCAGGAGCGGGCGGCGCATTGGAGGGCTGGGGTTGGTATCGACGGGTTCCCAAACCCCTTGAGTGGTTCAAGGTAGCGGTGGGCGCCCGGGTGCGCCGGCTCACCTCACGGCGAACAGCCGCCACTCGCCAGGTATTCCGCGCAGCTCGCGCTCGCCCCTGTCCTCGAACTCGATTCCGGAGCCCACCACGAGGTCCTTGACCGTGCCGGACACGAGCACCTCGCCCGCGTCCGCGCAGGTCATCACGCGCGAGGCGATGTGCACGGCCAGCCCGCCGAGGTCGCCGTCCATCACCTCGAGCTCGCCCGTGTGCAGCCCCGCACGGACCTCGATGCCGAGCGAGCCCATGGCCTCGGCCACCGAGGCGGCGCAGCGGATCGCCCGGGCGGGGCCGTCGAAGGTGGCGAGGAAGCCGTCGCCGGTGCGCTTGACCTCGCGCCCGCGGTGGCGCTCGAGCGCCTGGCGAAAGAGCGCGTCGTGGCGCTCGAGCAGGAAGCGCCAGCTACGGTCACCCAGCTCGGCGGCCCGGCGGGTGGACTCGACGATGTCCGTGAACAGCACGGTGGCGAGCATGCGGTCGGGCTCGCGCTCGAGGCGCTCGCCGGTGATGAACTCCTCGATCTCGCCCATGATCGCCTCCGTGTCGCCGACGGCGAAGATGTTCTCGTCGCCCTCGAGCTCCACGAAGCGCGCCCCGGGGATGTGCGACGCGATGTAGCGCGAGTGCTCGATCTTGATGACCTCGTCCCCGCTGCGGTGGAGCACGAGCGCCGGCACGCGGATCGAAGGCAGCACTTCGCGGACGTCGATTGCTCCGATCAGGTCGAAGATGCGGCGGATGGTGGCTGGACTGGCCGCCAGCCGCTCGAGCCTGCCCGCCCACTCCATGAAGCTCGGGTCGCTCATCTGGCGAATTGCCACTCCGCCCGCCAAGAGCCCCTCCCCCCATCGCGCCACCAGCTCGTCCATGTGCCGGTCGCGCTCCTCCGCGCGCCAGGCCCACTCGTAGTCCGGCGCCCAGGTGGCTCGCGCGAAGGTGGCGTAGAGCACCAGGTGGGTCGTGCGCTCGGGGAAGGTGGCGGCGAACAGCGCCGCCATCGGCCCGCCCTCCAGCGTGCCGGCGATCGCCGCCCGCTCCGATCCCGCCGCGTCCATGACGGCGAGCACGTCGTCCATCTGGTCCTCGAGCGTCGGCGCGCCCCAGAGCGGGTCGGACAGGCCCGAGCCGCGGCGATCGAACGTGATCACCCGCGCGAAGCGGGTGAGCCGCTCCATCACCCGCTCGAGCGCCGGCTCCGACCACAGGTACTCGACCTGTGAGACCCAGGGCGGGATCCAGACGAGGTCCACATCGCCCTCGCCCTCCACGATGTAGGCGATGTTGAGGTCGCCGCTCTTGGCGTAGCGGGCCACCGGTGCCACGCCGCTGAACTTAGCCGCCCGGCGCCCGGCAAGCCGCCCGCCTGCCGGGGCGGCGGCCGGCTCACTACGCTGGTGGCCCGTGTCGAAGCGCAAGGCAAGCGACGTGTTCGTGGAGTGCCTCGAGGCCGAGGGCGTCAAGCACGTGTTCGGGATTCCCGGCGAGGAGACGCTCGACCTGAACGAGTCGCTCTCGCGCTCCTCGATCGAGTTCCTGCCGGTCCGCCACGAGCAGGGCGGCGCCTACATGGCCGACGTGTACGGGCGCCTCACAGGCCGCGCCGGTGTCTGCCTTGGCACGCTCGGCCCGGGCGCGCTCAACCTCGTGACCGCGGTGGCGGACGCCTTCCTGGACCGCGCGCCGCTCGTGGCGCTCACCGGGCAGGGCGACCTCGAGCGCATGCACAAGGAGTCGCACCAGTACATCGACCTGCTGCGCGTGATGCGCCCGATCACGAAGTGGAACGCGCGCCTGTCCGACCCGGCGATCATCCCGGAGGTGGTGCGCAAGGCGTTCAAGCTCGCGGAGGCCGAGAAGCCCGGCGCCACGCACATCGAGCTGCCAGAGGACGTGATGGCTGCCGAGATCGACGCCGGGCCGTTGCCGCGCAGGCGCCAGGCGCGTCCCGAGCCGGCGGCGCGCGAGCTCCTGAAGGCGGCCGACCTGGTGCGCGGCGCCGTGCAGCCGGTGGCGCTGGCCGGCAACGGCGTTATCCGCGGCAACGCCGCTCCCGCGCTGCGCGAGTTCGTGCGCGCCACCGGCATTCCGGTGGCGGAGACCTTCATGGGCAAGGGCGTGCTCTCGCATGAGAGCCCGCAGGCGCTGGGCACGGTGGGCCTGCAGGCGGGCGACTACGCGCTGGCCGGCTTCGACGAGGCGGACGTGGTGCTCGCGATCGGCTACGACCTCGTGGAGCACTCGCCCGAGCACTGGAACCCGGGGCGCGACAAGACGATCGTCTGCCTCGACTCGGTGCCGGCCGAGACGGACGCCTTCTTCATGCCCGAGGTCGAGCTGGTGGGCGACCTCTACAACATCCTCACGCGGCTGGCCGAGGAGTGCCGCCACGTGCCCCACCAGGGCGGCTCGCGCAGGCTCCACGACCTCGTGCTCGGGCGCTTCGAGGAAGCGAAGGACGACGACCAGTTCCCCGTGCAGCCGCCGCGGGCGCTCTACGAGATCCGCCAGGCGCTGGGACGGGAGGACATCCTGATCTCGGACGTGGGCCTGCACAAGCTCTGGATCGCGCGGATGTTCCCGGCATACGAGCCGAACACCGTGCTGATCGCCAACGGTCTGGCCGGCATGGGCTTCGCGCTGCCCGCTGCGATCGCCGCGAAGCTCGTGCACCCCAAGCGCAACGTCGTGACCGTGAACGGAGACGGCGGCTTCCTCATGAACTGCCAGGAGCTCGAGACCGCCGTGCGGCTCGAGACCCCGATCGTGAACGTGATCTGGGAGAACAGCCAGTACGGCTCGATCGTCTGGAAGCAGGACAAGAAGTTCGGCACCCACTTCGGCACCGACTTCACGAACCCCGACTTCGTGATGCTCGCCGAGAGCTTCGGCGTCCCGGCCTGGCGCTGCGGCTCCGCGGGCGAGTTCGGCGAGCGACTGCGGCAGGCGCTCGCCCTCCACGTGCCCTCGCTGATCGTGCTGCCGATCGACTACTCGCTGGACATCGCCATATCCGCGGAGCTAGGAACGGAGACCGTCGCAACATGAGCATCGCCACTGAGGAACAGACAGTCGTTGACGCCGTCGAGCGCAAGCTCTACATCGGCGGCGAATGGCGCGAGGCCTCCGGGGGCGGGACCCTCGAGGTGCTCGACCCGGCCACCGAGCAGCCGCTCTGCGAGGTGCCCGACGCCACGCCGGAGGACGCCATGGCGGCGCTCGACGCCGCCGTGGAGATGCGCTCCGAGTGGGCGGCCTCGGCGCCCAACGACCGCGCGTCGATCCTCTGGAAGGCCTTCGAGCTGATGACCGAGCGCGCGGACGAGCTGGCGCTCCTGATGACGCTCGAGATGGGCAAGCCGGTGGCGGAGTCGAAGGCCGAGATCCTCTACGCCGCCGACTTCTTCCGCTGGTTCTCCGGCGAGGGGCTGCGGCTCGACGGCAACTACAAGCAGTTCGGCAACGGCGTCAGCCGCGTGCTGGTGATGAAGCAGCCGGTCGGGCCGTCGCTGATGATCACGCCCTGGAACTTCCCGATGGCGATGGGCACCCGCAAGGTCGGCCCGGCCATCGCGGCCGGCTGCACGGTCGTCATGAAGCCGGCTCAGCAGACGCCGCTGTCGATGCTCGCGCTCGGCCAGATCCTCGAGCGGGCCGGGCTGCCGGGCGGGGTGTTCAACATCATCACGACCTCGGCCTCGGGCGCCACCACCGGGCCGCTGATCGCCGACGGCCGGCTGCGCAAGCTCTCGTTCACGGGCTCCACCGAGGTCGGCCGCAAGCTGATCGAGGCGTCCGCGCCGAACGTGCTGAACGTGTCCATGGAGCTCGGCGGCAACGCCCCCTTCCTGGTGTTCGACGACGCCGACATGGACGCAGCCGTGGAAGGCGCCCTGCTCGCAAAGATGCGCAACATCGGCGAGGCCTGCACCGCGGCGAACCGCTTCCACGTGGCAGAGCCCGTCCAGGAGGAGTTCTCCCGCCGGCTCGCCGACAAGATGGGCTCGCTCAAGCTCGGGCGCGGGACCGAGGAGGACGTCAAGGTCGGCCCGCTGATCGACGAGCCCTCGCGCGAGAAGGTGGCCGAGCTCGTTCAGGACGCGCTCGACAAGGGAGCCGACTGCGTGGTGGGCGGCGAGATCCCGGACGGGAGCGGCTACTTCTACCCGCCGACGGTGCTCGCGGGCGTTCCCGGCGACGCGCGCGTGAACCACGAGGAGATCTTCGGCCCGGTGGCGCCGGTGGGGTCGTTCGCGTCCGAGGAGGACGCGATCGCGAAGGCCAACGACACCGAGTACGGCCTGGTCGCCTACGTCTTCACGCGCGACCTGAAGCGGGCGATCCGCGTCTGCGAGGCGCTCGACACCGGGATGATCGGCCTGAACCAGGGGATGGTCTCGAACGCGGGAGCGCCGTTCGGCGGCGTCAAGCAGTCCGGGATCGGCCGCGAGGGGGGCAACGAGGGGATCGAGGAGTTCCTCGAGACGAAATACGTGGCCGTGAGCCTGTAGCTCTCGGCGTGTACCGGGCGGCTGTCGATGCCCGTGGGGCCGAGTGGGTCGCGACGGGGTTGCGCGGGTTCGGCGAATCGGTGCTGTCGCTGGTGCCGGCCTGCTGGTCCGAGTACGTGCGCGTCTTTCATCCGGCGTATCGGGGAGCGGGGTCGGATCGAGTGGGCGTCGCCTGGGCGGATATCGCCGGCGCGAACGGCACGCGCATGCACGCAGGAGCTCAGCTCGGAGCCCTCACCGGCAGCGAGCGCTACGAGTGGGAGGGTCAGCCCGGCGTCTTCGACCGGCCGCCCGAGACCGGCAGCCTCCCTCGCGAGCTGCTCGATCCGCTCACCGACCTGCTGGCCGCTCACACCAGCACTCCTGGCGCCTGCTACTTCGCGGTTTGGGACGGGGCCGGCTGGTTGCCGCCAGAGGTGCGTGCTGCGCCAAGGTTCTCGGTTCCCCAGCGCACCCATCACCTGCTCACCGGGCCCGTGGAGGCCGTCCGCGAACTGGCTGACGCCCTGCAGGGATCCCCGTTGGGTGCGCCGCGGTCGCCGAACGTCTGGTGGCCACAGGACCACGCCTGGTGCGTCGCCACCGAGGTCGACCTCAAGACCACCTACATCGGCGCTGAGAGCTCATGCGCCAAGGAGCTGATTTCCCTGTCCGGGGTCGAGGCGGCGGCGGTTCCTCCCGATCTCGGTGTCGACTGGCTCAGCGACACGGTGAACCCGCGCCCAACGAGCACCTAGCCTCTCGGCGCAGCGTCGGTGACGGAGTCGCGCTCGCGGGAGCTGCAGGAACGCTTGCATGGGGTTGTGCCGGCGGGGATTTGGACGCAGGATCCGTGCGGTGTTCCGCGTCGGGCGAATCGCCGCCGCGGTCCTGGCGGCAGGGATGCTCCTCCCGGCGCTCGAGCAGCAGGCGGCTGCGGAGCGAGGGGTGGGGCGAGCCGGGGTCCAGGTGGCCGTCAGCTCCTCCGTGCAGAGTGCGAACGTCGCCGCGCTCCAAGCCGCGTTGCGCTCGTACGGCCTGTACCGGGCGGCGGTCGACGGGATCCGCGGGCCGCTCACACGCGCGGCCGTCGTGCGCTTCCAGCGCTCGCGCGGGTTGGCGGCCGACGGCATAGCCGGTCCCGTCACGCGCCGGGCGCTCGGGCGCCGCGGCAGGCCGTCGCTGGGGGCGCGCACACTGCGCCGCGGCCACGCCGGCTGGGACGTGGCCGCTCTGCAGTACCTGCTCGCGCGCCGCGGCTACCCGCCGGGCGCCATCGACGGCGCCTTCGGGATCGTCACCGGGTCCGCGCTTCGCAACTACCAGAGCGCGGCGGGCCTCACCGTGGACGAGCTGGCCGGCCCGGCCACGATCGCATCGCTCAGGGCGGGCTCGACGCCCGGCGCGGGCGCCCCCCAGGGTCCGGTGCGCTTCCTGCGCCCCGTGGCCGGGCGGATCGGGGACGGCTACGGCGCACCCCGCGACGGCGGGCGTCGCATCCACACCGGGATCGACTTCGAGGCGCCCTGGGGAGCCCGCGTCGGCGCGGCCGGCGTCGGGGTGACCGAGTTCGTGGGGCTGAACCAGGGCGGCTACGGCCACCTCGTCGCGATCCGTCACCGGCTCGGGTTCACCACCTGGTACGCGCACCTCTCCTCGATCACCACCTGGGTGGGCGAGCGGGTCACCGGGGGCACGCGGATCGGCTACGTGGGCTCGACCGGCTACTCCACCGGGCCGCACCTCCACTTCGAGGCGCGCCGGTACGGAACGCCGATCGACCCCGCGCCCTACCTGCTCGCCGCGGTGGCTGCCGACAGCCGCGGCCGCCGCTCCGGCGGAACGCGACGCTGCTCGGGCCGCAAGCTCCTGGTGAGCTACCGGCGGGCGCGGATCGACGCGTGCTGAGCCCGGCGCGCCCGGCCTAGGTCTTCGACCCGCGGGTCATCGCGCGGAGGTCGAGCGCCTTGTCGAGCGTTGCCGCATCCACGCCCTGCTCGAGCGCGACCTCGCGGATCGTGCGCGCCGAGGTTACCGCCTCCTTGACGATCTCGGCCGCCCTGTCGTAGCCGATGTGCGGGTTGAGCGCGGTTGCGATGGCGGGGGTCGACTCCGCGTGGCGGCGGAGGGTCTCCTCGTTGGCCACGAGCCCGTCGACGCACTTCTCGGCGAGCAGCCGGCAGGCTGAGGTCAGGATTCGGATCGACTCGAAGACGTTGCGGGCGATCACCGGCACTCGCACGTTCAGCTCGAAGTTGCCCTGGGTGCCCGCCACGCTCACGGCCGTGTCGTTGCCGATCACCTGGGCGGCCACCTGGAGCACTACCTCCGGTATCACCGGGTTGACCTTGCCAGGCATGATGGAGGAGCCCTTCTGGAGCTCCGGCAGCTGCAGCTCCACCAGCCCGGTGCGCGGCCCGGAGCCCATCAGCACGAGGTCGTTGGCGATCTTCGTGAGCGAGACCGCCACAACCTTGAGCGCGCCGTGAAGCTCCACGAGCCCGTCGCGGTTGCCCTGCGCCTCGAAGCGGTCACGCGGCGCCTCGCCGAGGCCGAGCCGCGCCCGCACCCGGTCCGCGAACTCGGGGTGGGTGTTGAGGCCGGTGCCGGTGGCCGTGCCCCCCAGGGGGATCTCGGCGGCGCGGCGCAGCGAGTCGCTCACGCGGTCGCGCCCGAGCGAGATCTGCGCGGCGTAGCCCGAGAACTCCTGGCCGAGCGTGACGGGCACGGCGTCCATCATGTGGGTGCGGCCGGCCTTCACCACGTCCTGCCACTCGATCGCCTTGGTCGCGAACGACGACGAGAGCGCATCGAGCGCCGGCAGCAGCTCGGCGCTAGCCGAGTCGACGGCCGCCAGGTGGACCGCGCTCGGGAACACGTCGTTCGACGACTGGCCCATGTTCACGTGGTCGTTCGGGTGGGCGCCGGCGCCGGCCAGGGTGGCGATCACCTCGTTCGCGTTCATGTTCGAGGAGGTGCCGGACCCGGTCTGGAAGACGTCGATCGGGAACTGCTCGTCGTGCTCGCCCGCAGCCACCTCGTCGCCGGCTCGCGCGATCCGCTCGGCGAGCTCGGCATCGAGCAGCCCGAGCTCGCCGTTGACGCGGGCGGCGGCGGCCTTGATGCGCCCCAGCCAGCGAACCACCGGAGCCGGCACACGCTCGCCCGAGACCGGGAAGTTCTCGATCGCCTTGCTCGTCTCCGGCCCCCACAGTTGCTGCTGAACCGCCATGGCCTCCTCTGTCGCTCGCGCGAACCAGGCTATCGAGGGCTCCGCGGCCGCGCCGGCAGCGCCGCGCCGTGTGGATGAGTTCACCTGGACTTCCTGCACGAGGTTCGGGACCGAACTTGTGCATTCGCCCGGCAGGCCCCGCGCGTAGCCGGCTTCCGTGGTCTCATCCTCCGGAATGACGGCTCTGATCCGCATCGACCGGTCGTGGGCCCAAGCCGAGGCCGGTCGCCCCAAGCCGATCCGCTTCTGCTCGCGCTGCGGCCGTCCGGAGGAGGAGCCGCCCGGACGGCCGCAGCTGCGCAAGCGGGTCTGTGGACGCTGCGGAATGGGGGTGGTGCTGAGCTGTGAGCGGGACGCGCTGCCGGGTCAGGCCGCCGCCTTCGTGATCCTGGACTACGAGTTGCGGGTCCGCGCCGTGAGCGAGGCGGGCGAGCGCTATTTCGGTGCGCAGGATGAGCTGGTTGGCACGACGCTGCTCGAGCTGGTGAGCAGCCCCCTGGGCAACGACCAGCTGGCGCGCAGCGCCGAGCTGGCGGCCCAGCGTCCGTGCGACCCGGTGGTGCTGCCGGTGCGCCTGCTGTCGAGGAGCGCCCCGGCGATCGGCACGATGGCCGCCCGGATCGCCACCTGCGGACCGCCGCGCGCGGCGCTCGTGACCGTCGAGCCGAGCGAGTTCGGCAGGCGCTGAGCCGGCGCCGCTCGGGCGCATCGTGAAAGCGGGCGGTTCTCGTGCAAGAACCGCTGCACTGGTTGCGCAAGATCTCGCAAACGGCGAGAAACCTCCAAGCGGATGGCCTGGCTCCCACCCAAAACCTGTGCAAGGGCGGGCGACACCTCCCGGGAGCGGCGGCGACGTGCGAAATAACGGCGGAACGCTGCTGCGATTCACTCGGGACGGAGGCGACGTGAGCGGGATCAGGACCAATGCTGCTGCAGAGCTCCTTGGGGTCAGCCCCAACACGCTGCGCAGCTGGGAGCGGCGCTTCGACTACCCGAGGCCCCGCCGCACACAGGGCGGCCACCGCCAGTACGACCTCTCCGAGCTCGAGTCGCTGCGGCGCGCGCTCAACGAGACGCACAACATCTCGTCCGCGATCGAGCTAGCCCGCCAGCGCGGTGAGGGTCCGAGCTCGCCGGTCCGCCTTCTGGACGCCTTCGACCAGTTCGACGAGGCCTCCGCCGACCGCGTGCTCGAGGAGAGCCTCGCCGTGCGCTCGGTGGAGCGCAGCGTCGAGGAGGTACTGCTGCCGGCGCTCGAGCTCGCCGACGGGCGCGACGGCCGCGAGGCCGAGCGCGAGCTCGCGATGCGCTGGGCCACCGGCTGGCTGCACGCCGCGCGCCGGGTGGTGCCGGCGGCGAGCCGGCCCCAGGGCGTGCTGCTGTTCGACTCGAGCCCGCGACTGGACCTCGAGTCGCTCCACGTGCAGGCGCTCGAGCTCGGCCTGCGCCGGGCCGGATTCCGCACGCTGCTGCTCGCGTTCAACCTGCCGCCCGAGCGCGTGGTGAGGGCGATCCGCGCGCTCGACCCGACCGCGTTCCTGTTCTGCGGCGGAGATGCCACGCTCGACGTGGTCGGCCGGCTCGTATACACCGTGCGCCAAGTGGGGTCGGCCGCCCCGGTGTTCGAGTACCGCGAGGCGATGCCGGTGACCGGCGATCACGGCATCCCGTCGCTCGGGTCAATGCCCCTGGAGGCGGTCGAGCGCCTGAAGGGCTACGTGGACAGCGGCCGGATCGAGCAGGTCGTGGTGGTGCCCGAGCCCGAGACGGGCACGCCAAAGCGCATCAAGCTGGCCCGCTCGAGCTAAGCCGCCAGCTTCCTGCAGATCTCGGCGAGCGAGCGCTTCTCACCCTCGTCGAGCGCGCCGAACGCCTCGCTGACCCTGTCCGAGTGCGCCGGGAAGAGCCGCTCGACGATCTCGCGGCCGGCCGGAGTGAGCCGCACGATCGCCGAGCGCCGGTCCACCGCCAGCCGGCTGCGGGTGACGAGCCCGCGCGCCTCGAGAGTGCCGGTGACCTCTGTGGCGTTCGCCTTGCTCCAGCCAAGCCGCCGCCGCAGCGTCTTCAGCTCGAGCGAGCCGCCGGCCGTGGTCAGCACCACGAGCTCCGAGAAGCCCGCGGCCGAGACCCCCTCCCGCTCGAGCTCGATCGCCAGCCGGCGGCGCACCGCGGACTCCGCGCGCATCAGCGCCTGGAGAGCGCGGTGGGCAAGCGGGTCGCCGAGATCGAGGGCCGACATTCCGGGCGGATCGTAGGTCCACGCCCGGACGGGCCTGCGGCCCCTCCTAGAATCGTCCGCCTGCCGCCCCACCGCCCCGTCGACAAGGACCAGTCGTTCCCCGCACTCGAGCAGCTCGTGCTCGAGCGCTGGCGCGAGCGCGACGTCTTCGCCGAGTCGGTCCGGCGCCGCGAGGGCGCCCCCCCGTTCGTCTTCTACGAGGGCCCTCCCACGGCCAACGGGCGGCCGGGCTCGCACCACGTCCTCAGCCGCGTGTTCAAGGACGTCTTCCCGCGCTTCAGGACGATGCGCGGCCGGCTCGTCCACCGCAAGGCCGGCTGGGACTGCCACGGCCTGCCGGTCGAGCTCGAGGTGGAGAAGGCGCTCGGCTTCGAGACGAAGGACGACATCGAGCGCTACGGCGTGGCCGAGTTCAACGCCAAGTGTCGCGAGTCGGTGCTGCGCTACATCGACGAGTGGAACGAGCTCACCGAGCGGATCGGCTTCTGGATCGACACCGGGGACGCCTACTACACGCTCTCCAACGAGTACGTGGAGTCGGTCTGGTGGTCGCTCAAGGAGGTCTGGAACAAGGGGCTCCTGACCGAGGGCTACAAGGTCGTCCCGTACTGCACGCGCTGCGGCACAGCCCTGTCCTCGCACGAGGTGGCGCTCGGCTACAGGAACGTGGTCGACCCGTCGGTCTACGTCCGCTTCCCGCTGCGCGGCGAGGCGGGGGTGGCGCTGCTGGCCTGGACGACGATGCCCTGGACGCTCGTCCCGCACGCCGCGATCGTGGTGGACCCGCAGGCCGGCTACGTGCGCGCCAAGCTCGGCGACGAGCGCCTGATCGTGGCCGAGGCGCTGGTGGAGCGCGTGCTCGGCGAGCGGGCCGAGATCGAGGAGCGCATGACGGGGGAGGCGCTGCTCGGGCTGCGCTACGAGCCGCCGTTCCCCTACATATCCGACTACGGCGAGCGCGGGCACACGGTGCTCGCCGGCGACTTCGTCTCGCTCGAGGACGGCACCGGCGTGGTGCACACCGGCGCGGCGTTCGGCGAGGACGACTTCCGGCTCGCCGAGGCGAACGGCCTGACGATCCACAACCCGGTGCGCGCCGACGGCAGCTTCGACGAGCGCGCCGGTCCGTTCGCGGGCCTGTACGTGCGCGACGCCGACGCCAAGATCATCGACGCCCTGCGGGACTCCGGCCGGCTGTTCGACTCCGGCGACTACGAGCACGCCTACCCGCACTGCTGGCGCTGCGACACGCCGCTGATCT
>DASQNF010000102.1:0-19968 GCA_035645115.1 Thermoleophilaceae bacterium
TGGACCCGGGGGGGACCGAGCAGCGCACGTCCGTGGAGTTCTACGAGGTGCCGGTGCAGACGGTCAGCTGACGGGCCGCCGTGCGGGTGCCCCTCGGGACCCGGCGGGGACGGCGAGGGCTGGTACGAGGGGTGGCTTGCCGGCAGCTTTCGGGTAAACGGGCTCTGACCCGTCCCCGTACGCGAGGTGAATCATGAGCAATGTCGATGCCCGAGCCGCCTTCGTTCGCATCCTGCTGGAGAAGATCCGCGAGGACAAGTATCCGAGCTCGACCCACATGGCGATCGTCGAGCAGACGCTCCCGGCGGAGTGGGTGCCGGACTATCTCGAGGTGCTGCTCGAGAAGGTCGCCGAGGACCGCAACCCCAGCATCCCGATGCTGCAGCGCATCCAGCGGGTGATCGACGCGGTGCCGTAGCCCCCGACCGCGTAGTCCGAATCGCCGGCTGGGAGCCGGCGACCGGGCGGCGGCTCGCTGAGGCCGGCGGACGGGCACGCAAGGGCTCGGCCGCTCGACTGAGCGCTCAGCGCCGACAGGCGCCGCGGCCATAGGCTTCGCGCACGCGGTGCAAGGAGGCGTCGACCCCGATTCCGAGGAGCTGCTTCGCCGATGGCGGGAGAGCGAGCGGCGCTCGCGCGAGCGGCGGGCGTCCGCGGCGAGCCGGCCGAAGCGACCGGCTGCCAAGCGTCGCCCGCGTGGCGGCGCCGTCTTGTGGGCGGCCGCCGGCGCGCTGGCCGTGCTGCTGGCCGCCATGGCGCTCGCGCCCGCGGAGGTCTCGGACGACCGCGGCGTTCCGTCGGGCGCGCCTGCCCAGGTCGGCGGGCCGGCGGCGAGCGCTCCGGCGAAGAGGCGCGCGCGGGAGCGGGCGCGGCCGCAGCCGACCGTAGTCGCGCTTCGCAGGGCCTGGAGGTACGCGCGCAGCCGCGGGGGCGAGGTCTCGTTCGCGGTGGTGGACACCCAGGGGCGCCTGCGGGGGCGCCGCGCACGCAGGCGCTACGTGTCGGCGAGCGTTGTAAAGGCGATGCTGCTGGCGGCCGAGGTGCGCCGCCTCGAGCGCCAGGGACAGGCGCTCGACCCGGCCACGGACGGGCTGCTCGAGGCGATGATCACCCGCAGCGACAACGATGCCGCCGACTCGATCTACGCCCGCGTCGGTGACGCCGGGCTGAACGAGGTCGCGCGCGCAGCCCGCGCGCGGCGCTTCACGGTCGCCGGATACTGGGCGAACGCCCAGATCACGGCGGCGGATATGGCTCGCTTCTTCGTGCGGGTGCCCAGGCTGGTTGCCGGGCCTCACCGAGGCCGGGCGCTCGCCCTGCTGCGCGGAATCGTGGACTATCAGCGCTGGGGGGTGCCACGCGCGGCAGGCAGGTCCTGGGCTGTGCTCTTCAAGGGCGGCTGGCGCGCCACCGGGCGGGGTGAGCTCGTGCATCAGGCGGCCCTCCTGCGAAGCGGCCGGCGCAAGCTCGCGATCGCCGTGCTCACCGACGCCCAGCCCTCGCGGCCCTACGCCATCCACACACTGCGGGGGGTGGCCGACCGCCTGCTCGCCTCGGTGCCCGGCACCCGGGCTGCACGGACCGCTCGCGCTCGCCGCCGCGCTCCGGCTGGGCGTGGGCGGCTCGGCTGAGGGCCGGGCGGCCATTCTCTACGATCGGAACCGATGCCCGAACGGCTCCACTTCACCGACTCGGACGAGGCCAATGCGCTGATCGCCTCCGATCCGATGGCGCTGCTCGTTGGGTTCGCGCTCGACCAGCAGGTGAGCGTGCAGAAGGCATTCGAGGGCCCGCTCGTGCTGCGCGAGCGGCTCGGCTCGATCGACGCCGCCACGCTTGCCACGGCCGACCTCGAGCCGGTGTTCCGCCGGCGGCCCGCGCTCCACCGCTACCCCCGCGCGATGGCGCGGCGGGTGCATGAGCTCGCGGTCCACCTGCGCGACCGCTACGACGGCGACGCCGCGCGGGTCTGGACGCAGGCGGGGAGCCCGGCCGAGCTGCGCGCCAACCTGTCCGCGCTGCCCGGCTTCGGTGAGATGAAGGTAAAGGCGCTGGGCAGCGTGCTCGCCAAGCGCTTCGGGGTCGAGGCCGCCCGCGAGATCGTGCCGTGCCATCCCACGCTCGGCGACGTGGACTCCCCTCAGGCGCTGCTCGACTACCAGGCCGCAAAGCGCGTCCACAAGGCCGAGTGGTCGCGGCCCGCGGTCGGCTGAGCGTTCCTCGGCGGAGCTGCTACCGGACGTTGGCGAACGCGATGTCTCGCCCGCGCGGGTACTCGATCAGGCACCACTTGGCGTTCCGGGAGATGTTGCGGCGCATGCGGAAGCGAAACCTGGTGCGGCCGCTCGGCCACAGCCGCGTGCGTCTTACCTTGACCGCCTGGTCGAAGTTGAAGCTCGTCCCGCAGACGGCCCGAATGCGCTTGCCGTAGAGCTTCCGGCGCACCCGACGGGTGGCGCGCGGAAGCACGCGCACGGTGAGGATGCGGTTGTCGAGCGTGAACCTGATGCGGACTTCGGTGTCCGTGCCTCGCCGCGTCGCGGCGCTCGCCGCGGGCGCGCTCATGAGCGAGACCGCGAGCACGGCCGCCGCGAGCACGAGTACGAGCCGCCTCGTGGTTCGCCGCGCGCCCCAGCCGCCGGGGACAGCGCCCCGGCGGCCGAGTGCGCGTAGGGGGCGGGCTGCGCCCGCCCCCCCGCACGCGTGTGGCCTAGGGGTCAACGAACACCCAGAGGCCGCTGTCCATGTCGCTTCCGAGCACGTAGGTCCGCCCGTCGTCGCCGACGAACGCCTCCACGCCCCAGAAGTCGTTGCCCATCGGATCCAGGTAACCGCCTACCTCCACGAGCTCACATGTGCTCGTGTCGACATTCGTATTCCCGTCGTAGGGCACGCCACCGCACTGGATCTGCACGACCCTCATCCCGCCTGAGTAGTACGAGATGTATGCGAGGCTCGGGTCCTGCGGGTCGGTGGCCACCTCGTGTACCGAGAAGTCGCCCGAGCCGAACGCCATGTCCGGATCGTGCGCCTCGGGGATCGCGTAGGTGTCGAGATCCACGTTGGTGCGGGCGTCGAACAGGTGGACGTAGCCCCAGCCGTCGAACGCGGCCTTCATCGTGACCGTCTCACCCATGGCCCCGATCGCCGGCTCCGTGCCGGCATAGGGGATGCTGTAGTCGGGCTCGTCGCCGAACAGCAGGTGCATCGCCCGATGGCCGATGCAGACCGCCGGGATCTCGGGTGTGAACTCGTGACCCATGCTTCCGCAGAACTGCGCGTCGGGCGCATCCCCGCCCTGGGCGCCCACGTGGTGGTTGGCCACGATGGCTGCGTCATAGCCGAGGTTCTGGGCGAACTCGACCTTCTCCGAGAAGAAGCAGGCCTCGTAGTTCGCGTTGGGATCCTCGACCGGTCCGCGCTGCAGCACGAGGATCAGCTCGGTGTCCGCGCTGATGTTGTTCGCGGCCCGGAACTCGTCTGCCGTGGGCACGTCGTCCGTGGACTGCGGACAACCGTAGCCGCCGTAGACCGTAACTCCACTCACCTGCTGGCCTTCCAGCGACACGATCGGGACGGTCCAGCCGAACTCGCCGGCCGCGAACTCCCCGGCGTTCGGACCGGTGTCGACCGTGAAGATCGAGCGGTATGGCGAGAAGTCCTCATCCGCGGCGAGGAAGAACCGGTTGTCCATCGTGAACTCCGCCTGGTGGGCGTTCCCCTCGGGCGGGAGCCACATGTCCGGATCGTTCGGGAACGCCTCCTGCAGCTCCGGATCGATCGCGGCGAAGTCGGTGTCGGACAGGCACACCGGGTTCAGCGGATCGGTCACGTCCATCTGCACGTAGCCGCCGTCCCAGTAGGACACCAGCATGATCCAGCGCCCGTCGATCTCCTTGACGATCATGTCGTGCAGCGAGGACTCGGAGAGCCCCAGCTCCGGCTGGTCGATGCGGTCGTCGCCCCGCATGCAGAATTCGTTCAGGTTGAGGTCCGCAATCAGGCGCGGCCGGCGCGGGTTGGTGATGTCGAGGATGTCGAGGTCAGTGGCCTCCACGTTGTCGGTCATGACGACGTAGGCCCTGTCGCCCGCATCCCACGCGAACGCGCTGTGGATCTCGTTGACGTCGCCCGGGTTGCGGTCGCCGAAGTGCTGGGAGAGCTTCCGCGGCTTGGCCGGGTTGCTCACGTCCCAGAGCGACACGCCGCCCTTGCCGTTCTTCCCGCACTGCTCGTTGTTCATGACGAGCATCTCGCCGGTGAAGTGCTTGGTGCTGACATCGATTACCTGCATCCCCTCACCGGGACGGCTGTCCTGGGAGTGCGGGATGAAGGTGATGATCGGGAACTCGAAGAAGTTCTCCGGATCTCCGTACGGCAGGCTCTCGACGTTGGAGATGTCGATCACCCAGACGCCGGCGTCGGGCGAATTCTTCCCGCCCGCCTCGGAGTTCGCGCCGCAGTCGGGCTCACCCCAATTGGCCAGATAGGCGACCTCGCCGTCCGGGTCCACGGCCACGTCGGCCACCAGGTCGGGCGTGGTCTCCCTGCTTGTGACGACCGTCTTGCCCAAGAGCTGGAGCTTGCCCCATGCACCCGGGCCTTCCAAGAACCCCTCACCGGGCATCATCTGGGCGCTCGCCGCCGTCGGCATGACCGCAGCGGCGATGCAGGTGAATGCGGCGAGCACCAGCGCGGTACGTCGTCTCCGCATCTTCTCCCCCTTCGTAGAGTTGGCGCGGATCAGCCCGCGCGAGAGTCCATTGAACCTGCACCTTCCCGGTTGTGCCGTTTCGTACCGGCCTCTCGACGAATTTGGGACTCAGCGGCCAAGGGCTACCGAGGCTCTGCTCCGAGCGGTACAACGCCATGCCCAGCTCGGCCAGCACGTCGGTTCTGCTCGGCACCGTTGCCTTCCCGGTAGGACGCGCTGGACGGGAGCGATCCGGGCCGGGCGAGCCGGAACGAGGGGCGCGCCCGGCGGCTGAGCACCGGGCGCGCGCCAATGATGGGACGGTTTTTATCGCGAGGACGGGTCTAGGCCGCCA
The DNA here is from genome assembly GCA_035645115.1 of Thermoleophilaceae bacterium. Taxonomy (GTDB): domain Bacteria; phylum Actinomycetota; class Thermoleophilia; order Solirubrobacterales; family Thermoleophilaceae; genus JACVRW01. The sequence goes on from DASQNF010000102.1 coordinate 5,049, forward strand.
GCGCTATCTGCTCATCCACCTCCTCTCCCGGGCCGGACGCGGCGGCCCTTGGCGTGCGCAGCAGCGCCGCCGCCAGCAGCGCGCCCACCACGGCGATGCCCGCGGCGCCGAGGAAGGCGGCGGAGTAGCCGTCGGTGAGCGCGCCGAGCTCGCCGAGCCGGCCCGCGCCCTGGGAGCTGGCGAGCGCCGTCATCACGGCGAGCCCGAGCGCCGAGCCGACCTGGTAGGAGGTGTTCACGATGCCCGACGCGAGGCCGCCCTCCTCGGGCTTCGCCGAGGAGATCGCGGTGCCGAGCGACGGGATGAACGCGAGCGCCATGCCGGTCGCCGCGATCAGCGTGGCGGGCAGCACGTCGACCGCGAAGTTGCCGTCGGGGCGTACCAATGAGAGCACGGCCATGCCGGCCGCGAGGGTCAGCATGCCGGCGACGATCGGCGCCTTGAAACCGAGCCGGTCGATCACCCGCGGGGCCACGACGACCATCAACACCATGATCGAGACGGTCATCGGCAGCAGCGCCGCGCCGCCCTCGAAGGGCCCGTAGCCGAGCACCTCCTGGAGGTAGAGGTTCAGGAAGAACCACATCGGGATCCAGGCCGCCCCCAGCAGCAGCTGCGTCAGGTTGGCGGCCGCCAGGTTCGGCGTCCTGAGGATGCTGAGCCGCATCAGCGGCTCGCTGCGCCGGGCCTGGATGGCCACGAAGCCCGCCAGCAGCACCAGGCCGCCGGCGATTGCGAGCAGCGTCTCGGGCGAGCCCCAGCCCTGCTCGGGCGCGCGCACGATGGCGAATACCGTGAGCGCGAGACCGGCGGTGGCGGTGGCTGCGCCGGCGAGGTCGAGCGAGCCGCGCCGCGCGGCCTGCCCCGGCATCAGCGCCGGGGTCGCCGCGAGCACTGCCAGCGCGATCGGGATGTTCACGTAGAACACCCACGGCCAGCTGACCCACTCCGTGATCACTCCGCCGAGGAAGACGCCGGCGGTGCCGCCGGCCGGGGCGGCCGCGCCGTAGACGGCGAACGCCTTGACCAGTTCCTTCGGGTCGTGCCCGAAGAGCACCATCAATAGCGTCAGCGCGCTCGGTGCGATCAGCGCCGCGCCCGCGCCCTGGACGGCGCGAGCGGCGATCTCGACACCGCTCGTCTCGGCGAGGCCGGCCGCCAGCGAGCCGCCCGCCAGCACGAGCCAGCCGGCGGCGAACACGCGCTTGGCGCCGAGCAGGTCCGACAACCTGCCGCCCAGGAGCAGCAGGCCGCCGAACGCGACCACGTAGGCGTTGAAGACCCACGACAGGTCCTCGGGGCTGAAGCCGAGGTCGGCCTGGATCTGGGGTAGGGCCACGCCGATGATCGACGTGTCCATGATGACCATGAACTGGGCGAGGGCGATGACTGCAAGCGCCAGCCAGCGCCGCGGATCTGCGGACTGCATTTCAGTCTCCTTCTTGTCGGCTCTTGACTTGATCGCCGAGCGAGTGGCCCGGTCGGCCGCCCGACGCGCGGTGCGTCAGGCGGCCCGCCGACATCGGCCAGCGGCGCGCACGGGAGTGGGAGGAGACGGGCTCACGCCGCGGTCCTGAGCCACTCCGTGGGCTCGTGCGCTGTTGGCGGTGGCGGTCTCAGTGGTCATTTCGGCATACACCTGGGGGGTATCGTCTGCCGCGCTAGGGTACATACCCCTAGGGGGTATGTCAAGCAAGTCGGCAAAGGGGGTCTGGGAAACGCCCAGCGCGGGAGCGCCCGTCTCAGGGTGACGCGCCGTCTGGGGTTGCGTCCGTCTCAGACGGGAGAGCGCTCGGCCCGGAAGCGCCGCAGGCGGAGGGCGTTCGCCACCACCGAGAGGCTCGAGAAGGCCATCGCCGCAGCCGCGATCACCGGGTTCAGCAGCCCGGCCGCGGCCAGCGGCAGGGCCGCGATGTTGTAGCCGAACGCCCAGCCCAGGTTCTGCTTGATCGTGCGCAGGGTCGCGCGCGAGAGCCGAATGGCGTCGGCGGCGGCACGCAGGTCGCCGGAGACGAGCGTGAGGTCCGACGCCTCGATCGCAACGTCGGCGCCGGTCCCGATCGCGAGGCCGAGATCCGCTTGCGCAAGGGCGGGCGCGTCGTTGACGCCGTCGCCGACCATCGCGACCACGCGGCCATCGCGCTGGAGGCGGCTCACCACCTCGGCCTTCTGGGCGGGCATCACCTCGGCGATCACCTCGGCGATCCCGGCCTCGGCGGCCACGGCTCGCGCGGTGGCGCTGTTGTCCCCGGTGAGCAGCACGGGGCGCAGGCCGAGCCGGCGCAGGCGCTCGACCGCCTCTCGGCTCGTGGGCTTGATCGTGTCGGCCACCACGAACAGTGCGCGCGCCTGGCCGTCCCAGCCGGCCAGCACGGCGGTGCGGCCCTGGGCCTCGGCGGCGCGGCGGGCGGACTCGAGCTCGGCCGGCACCGGGAGATCCCGATCGGCGAGCAGCGCAGGCCGGCCGGCCACCACCGCGCGGTCGAGCTCGACGACCCCTTCCACGCCGAGCCCACCCCTGCCCGAGAAGGCTTCGGGCGCGGAGAGCGCGCCGAGCTCGCGCCGCGCGGCCTCTGCGATCGCGCGTGCGATCGGGTGCTCGGAGGCGTCCTCGAGCGCGCCCACCAACCGCAGCGCCTCCGCCCGCTCGGTCCCCTCCGCGACCACCACCTCGACGAGGCTCATCCTGCCGCTCGTGACCGTGCCGGTCTTGTCGAGCACGATCGTGTCCACGCGGCGCGTGGACTCGAGCACCTCGGGCCCCTTGATCAGCACGCCCAGCTGCGCGCCTCGTCCCGTGCCCACGAGCAGCGCGGTGGGCGTGGCCAAGCCAAGCGCGCACGGGCAGGCGATGATCAACACGGCCACCGCGGCCATGAAGGCGTAGTCGGCGCCCTCCCCGGCTGCGAGCCAGAACCCCGCTGTCGAAAGGGCCAGCACGACCACGACTGGGACGAACACCGCCGAGACGCGGTCGGCGAGCCGCTGCACCGGCGCCTTGCCCGACTGCGCCTCGGTCACGAGCCTGGCGATCTGTGCGAGCGCGGTGTCCGCGCCCACGCGCGCGGCGCGCACCACCAGCCGGCCGCCGGCGTTGACGGTGGCCCCGGTGACCTCCGAGCCCGGTCCCACCTCCACCGGGACGGACTCGCCGGTGAGCATCGACATGTCCACGGCCGACCGACCCTCTTCGACGACACCGTCCGTGGCGAGCTTCTCTCCTGGACGGACGAGGAACAGGTCACCCACCTGCAGCCGCTCGATCGGCACGCGCCGCTCCGAGCCGTCGGCGTCGAGCACGGAGACCTCCTTCGCGCCCAGCTCGAGCAGCGCCTCGAGCGCCGCTCCCGCGCGGCGCTTTGCGCTCGCCTCGAAGTAGCGGCCCGCCAGGATCAGCGTGGTCACGACCGCGGCCACCTCGAGGTAGATGTCCTCGGCGCCGTCGGCGGGGGAGGGGATCAGCTCGAAGTCCATCTTCATCCCGGCCATGCCGGCGTCGCCGAGGAAAAGCGCGTACAGCGACCAGAGCCACGCGGCGAGCGTGCCCACGCTGATCAACGTGTCCATCGTGGCGGCGCCGTGGCGCAGGTTGGCCCAGGCGGCGCGGTGGAACGGCAGCCCTCCCCAGACCACGACCGGGGTGGCCAGCTGCAGGGCGAGCCACTGCCAGTTCTCGAACTGGAGCGCCGGTACCATCGAGAGCAGAAGCACCGGGGCGGAGAGCAGCGCGCTCAGCGTCACGCGGCGGCGCAGCGGGGCCGTAGGGTCGAGCTCCTCGCCATGCGCGTCCACTGGCTCGGCGGCAGGCAGAGCCGCGTGATAGCCCGCGGACTCCACGGCCTCGACCAGGCGCTCGGGCGCCACACCGTGCGGGTCGTAGTCCACGCTGGCGCGCTCGGTGGCGTAGTTCACGCTCGCGCGCACGCCCTCGAGCTTGTTCAACCGCCGCTCGATGCGGTTCGCGCACGAGGCGCAGGTCATGCCCGCGATCGGCAGCTCGAGGTGCTCAGTGGTGGTGCTCAACGGCCACTTCCTGCGTGAACGCAGCGGTGCGAACACGGCCGTCGTGCTTGAACTGCAGGAACAGCCGATAGCGGCCCACCGAGGGGTAGTGGACCGTGAAGCGGATGTCGCGACCCCTGCTCGCGTCGGACTCCGGGTGCACGTGCAGGTAGTTCAGGTCGCCCTCGCGCAGCGCCACCAGGTGCCCGCGGGCGCCGAGGTAGGGCTCGATGTCCTCGATTTGGCGCCCGCCGCGGCGGACGGTGAAGCGCACCTCGTGGCCTGTGGGCGCGAGCCGCACCTGGTAGCCGTCGCCGGCAGCCGCCTGGAGCGCGGGGCGGGGCAGCTGCCGGGGCTTGAAATCGCCGGACACGTGCAGGTCGCGCGGGAGCACCCGCGCCGTCCCGCCGGCCTTGAAGTCGGCGAACACGCGGTAGTGCCCCGGCTCTGGGAGCCGCAGCGGGGTGCTCCAGGTGCCGTCGTCCGCCATCGCCGGATGCAGGTGCTGGAAGCCGGTGAGGTCTTGCCGGATCGCGATCAGGTGCATGCGCCGGTCGTGAGCCACGTCGAAGTCGCGCAGGGTCCGCCCCTGACGATCGACGACCCGAAATGCGAAGCGCTCCCGGCGCCCGGCGGCGAGCGTGACCCGCTCTGCCTCCAGGCGCAGGGGGCCTTGGGCGGTGGCCTCACCGGCGGGCGAGCCCTCCGCGGGCGCGTGGTCGCCATGGCCAGCGTGGCCGGCGGCATCCCGCGCACCGGAGGCGGGCTGCTCGGTGCCGGCCCCGGACGCCGACCCTGACCCGGACTCGGACCCGGAGCCGTGGTCGTGGCCGAGGCCCACCACGCCTGCGCCGCCGAAGACGAGCACGCCGAGCGCCACCAGGATCGCTACCCGCAGGGCGCCGTTCATGCTGCGATCTCGTAGCCGGCCTCGTCGATCGCGGCGCGCACGGCGGCGTCGTCCACGCCCTCGCCGCTGACCGTGACCAGCTTGCGGGTGAGGTCAACGTCCACGCGCTCGACTCCGGCGACCCGCTCCACCTCCTCGGTTACGGCCGCCACGCAGTGCTCGCAGCTGACGCCCGGGACCGAATAGCTCAAATCGTTCATCGCATATCCCTCATAAGGCAGGAGTACCTACTGGGGGCGAGACTCTAACATACCCCCCGCCGGTATCAGTAGTATTGCGCAGGCAACCGAGCCGAGGAACGACCACATGAGCGCGACCGAGAGCAAGGCCCATGGCTACAGCGCAACCAAGGACGGGCTTCTCAACCGCCTGCGGCGGATCGAGGGACAGGTGCGCGGCGTCGAGCGCATGGTCGAGGACGACCGTTACTGCATCGACGTGATCACCCAGATCTCGGCGATCCAGGCGGCGCTCGACAAGGTCGCGCTCGGGCTGCTCGACGACCACGCCGCCCACTGCGTCATCGGCGGGCACGCCGACGCGCCGCCCGAGGAGCTCAAGGATGAGCTGATGGCGGCGGTTGGCCGCCTGATGCGCCGGGGGTAGTGGCGGCGCTGCGGCGGCGCTCACTGGCAGCGCTTTGCCGCGGAACTTCGCCGAGGCGGCCGCGGTGACGCTCATGGCGGCGCCCGCGGCGGGCGCCGGCGCTCACGGCCGCGAGCGTACGGTCCAGCCGCGCCCGCCGTCGCCCGAGCGCAGGATCGTGCCGTCGTGCAGCGCCAGGTACAGCGCGCCGCCGGCGCTCTCGAGGGCGGACGGCCGGCCGTCGACGGCGCCGCGCCGCTCCCAGCTACGACCCGCGTCCTCGCTGCGGGCCACCGAGCCGTCGAGGCCCACCAGATAGGCCCCGGACTCGCTCCAGGCGAGCAGGCCGGGCTCGCCTCCGAGCGGGCGCCAGCCGCGCCCGCCGTCGCTCGAGGAGTAGAGCGCCTCCTCCCCCGAGGCGAGCAGCCGCTGGGGGTCCCGCGGGTCGATCGCGAGCGAGATCAGCGGCTCCGGTGGCGGGCGCTCCTGCCAGCTGCGCCCGCCGTCGTCGCTCGCGAGCAGGCTCGCCGTGCGCGTCTCGAAGTCGGACCCGTAGCCGTAGATGTGCGCACCGGCCGCCTCGAGCACGTGGAAGTCGCGCCGGCCGAGCAGCGACACCGGCTGCCAGCTGCGCCCGGCGTCGCTCGATCGGATCAGGCCGAGGAACGGCGGCAGGCCGTCGCGGGCGTCGGGATGGCCGGAGCCCAGGAAGCGGTCCGGGCCGGTGACCGTGAAGCCCATCGTGTCCTGGAAGCGCCCGCCCACGCGGCGGGCGCGGGACTCACCGGGCGCCACGCGGAACATGCCGGTGTGGGTGGCCAGGAAGAGCGCTTCGTCGCTCGGGTTCACGCCGAGGCCGTGCACGTGGACCGGCCCGGGGTCGCCGGTCGGCAGTGCGGCCGGCTCGGGATCGGCCTGTCCGCCGCCGCACGCCGGGAGCAGCGCTGCCGCGAGCGCCGCGAGCGAGAGGGCGAATGCGAATCGGAGCTGCATCGGCGCGGTCGACCCAAGGGTAGGGAGGCGGCGCCCGGCGGCGCCGGCTACGTGCCGAGCTCCAGGGGCACGAGCTCGAAGCGCTCGACGTCCACCAGCCCGCGGTCGGTGATCTTCAGCGCGGGGATCACGGACAGGCCGAGGAAGCTGAGCGCCATGAACGGGGCCCGGAGCTCCACCCCGAGCGTGCGTGCGGCGGCGCGCAGCTCACCGAGCGAGCGCGCCACGTCGGCGCCGGGCTGGTCGGACATCAGCCCGGCCACCGGCAGCGCCAACTCGGCGAGCATGGCGCCGGCGCGAGCAACCACGATCCCGCCGCGGAGCTCCACCAGCCGCCGCACGCAGGCCTCCATGTCGACGTCGGAGACCCCCACGACCACGATGTTGTGGGCGTCGTGGGAGACGGTGGAGGCGAACGCGCCCTCGCGGAGCCCGAAGCCGCGCACCAGCCCGCGTCCGATCCGGCCGCTCGCCCGATGGCGCTCGACCACGGCGATCTTGGCGAGATCGCGCGCGGGGTCCGCCAGCGCCATGCCGTCGACGATCCGGGGCGGCTCGGCGGCGGCGGTGGTGAGAAGCTGGCCCGGCACCAACTCGATCACCCGCATCGGAGCTCCGCTCGCGGGGATCGCGAAGTCGGATGCCGAGAGCGGGCCGACTTGGACCGTGTCGGTGAGCCAGTCGGGCAGCGGCGCCGCCGCGATCGGGAGCGGCTCGCCGTCGAGCGCCACCAGGCGGCCGTCCTTGTAGACCCGTTCGGGCCGGAACCCGGCCGTGTCCGAGAGCAGCGAGAAGTCGGCGCGGTAGCCCGGGGCGACGGCGCCCACGCCCGCCAGCCCGTGGCAAGCGGCCCCGTTGTGGGTGGCCAGCACCAGCGCCTCCTCGAGCGCGAGCCCGGCGCGCACAGCCGTCCGGCACATGCCGTTGATGTGGCCCTCGGCGAGCAGCACGTCGGCCTCGCGGTCGTCGGTGCAGAAGGCGCAGCGCTCGGGGCCGTAGCGCCTGACGAGCGGCAGGAGGTCCTCGAGGTTGCGCGCGTTCGAGGCCTCGCGGATCAGGATCCAGGCGCCCTTGCGGCGCTTCTCGAGGGCCTCCTCGTACGTGGTGGCCTCGTGATCCGAGACGATCCCGGCGGCCAGGTACGCGTTCAGGGCGTGACCGCTCACGCCGGGCGCGTGGCCGTCCACGTGGCTGGCGCCGCGCGCCTCGACCTTCGCGAGCGCCTCGGGATCGCCCGCGATCAGCGCAGGGAAGTCCATCATCTCCGCCACGCCCAAAGCGCCGTCGCGGGCCAGGATGCCCTGGATCTCGTCCAGGCCGAGCGGCCCGCGGGGCGACTCGAAGCGGCTGGCCGGCACGCACGAAGGCGCCATCACGAACACGTTCAGCGGCACGTCCGCGGCCGCGTCCAGGAGCCAGTGGACGCCGTCGGCGCCGACCACGTTGGCGAGCTCGTGGGGGTCGGCGACGATCGTGGTCGTGCCCTGGGCGAGGATCAGCTCCGCGAAGCGCTCGAGCGTGAGCAGCGAGGACTCGATGTGGACGTGCGCGTCCACGAAGCCCGGCACGAGCATGCTGGCGCCGGCGTCGAGCGTCTCGCTCCCCTCGTAGCGGCCGAGCCCGGCGAAGCGGCCGCACGCCACCGCCACGTCACCGTCGAGCCACTCCCGCGTGAACACGCTGAAGACCCGGGCGCCGCGGATCACGAGGTCGGCGGGCTCGTCGCCGCGGGCCACGGCGAGCAGCTGCTCGCGACCGCTCATCGACCGGGCTCGCCGAGCGCTGCGGCGGGGTCTGGGGTGATCGTGCGCGGAGCGGCCACCGCACTGACGATTATGGAGCTCCTGCAGCCGACGAGCCGGCGGAACGTGCTCGCAGCGATGGGCGGGAACCGCGGACGCCGCTGAAGCTGGGCGACCGGCACGGGGACTGGTTTGGCTGTGTGCGGCAGCTTGCCCGCCGACAGCCGTCCGCGATCCTGCTCGCCGCGCAACTGGGCGCGGTGCTGCTGTACCCGTTCATGGAGGGCAGCGAGGTGGGTCGCGCCCTGTTCAGCGTGTTCGGCATCGCGATCCTCGGGCTGGTCGTGCTGGCCGTGCGAGGCTCGCCGGGGTGGACCTGGCTCGGCTTGGTGCTCGGGCGCCGGCCACGGTCCTGCTGCTGATCCAGGCGCTCACCGGCGACGACGCCCTGCTGCCGTACTCCTCCGCGCTCGAGGCGATCCTCTACCTCTACGCGGCCGGCGCGCTGATCGCCTACATGCTGGCCGACCACGTGATCACGCGCGACGAGCTGTTCGCCGTGGGCGCCACCTTCACGCTCGTGGCCTGGGCGTTCGCCTACGCGTTCACGGTCTGCCAGGCCATCGAGCCGGGAAGCTTCAGCGCGGCGGTGAACCCGCAGGAGCAGCGCAGCTGGGTCGAGCTGCTCTTCCTCAGCTTCACGACCCTGACGAGCACGGGCCTCAGCGACGTGGTGCCGGGTCAAGCCGTTCGCGCGCAGCCTCGTGATGATCGAGCAGCTCGCAGGGCTCGCCTACGTGGCGATGCTGGTGTCGCGGGTCGTGGGCCTGATGGTGATGGGCCCGCACCGACAGGCCCTCGACGAGCGCGAGCCCGGCCGAGGGCCGGGCTCGCGGTGAGCGTGGTTGAGCCTGGAGCCGGGGCTAGCGCCCGCGGATCTGGCCGCAGGCCACCGGAAGCTCGCCCTCCAGCGGTGCGCCGAGAGCCGTGGTGCGGCCGCCGTACTGGCCGTCGCCATCGATGTCGTGACCGTGGACCACCACGTGCAGCTCGTCGAGCCGCGACGCCAGGTTGGCCGGCGCCTTGATGCGGCGGGTATAGGTCAAGCTGCCGTTCTCGCGTGCGACCGGGAAGCGGTCGAGGGCCAGCACAGAGCCGGCGCTCGTGTCTCCGCGCGTGGTGAACGAGACGAGCACGGGACCGTAGTCGTCGATGCCCTCGACCGTCTCGATCAGGCCATCGTCCACGAGGTCGTCGCGGCGGTCGGCGCCGGGGCAGGTTGCGATCTCGGCGGCGGCCTCCTTGCCGTGGATGTGCATTGCGTGCGGCAGGCCCGGGCTGAGGCCCATGGCCTTGACGAGCACGCTGAGGCGGTCGCCCTTGCGGACGATCTTCGCGCTGCCGCTGGCGTTGGAGTTGCCGTCTGCGGTGGGGAGGTGCGGCACGGCGCTCAGGTTGGCGCGGTACTGCTGCGCGCCCTTGCCGGGCATCGCGACGGCGGCGGTTACGCCGAGTGCGACGAGCGCGAGCGCCGTGACGGCGAGGATGGAGACCTTCGAGCGAAGGCGTGAGGCAAACATTGAGATGAGGCCTTTCGGGTTGGGGCGCGCGGCGATCCGCCGCCTGCACGTACTTCCTACGGGGCGCTTCCCGATCTGGATCACTGGCGCGTCCCCGATGGCGGCGGCCGGCGGAGCCCAGGTCGCGCGGCTAGGCCGACAGCCCGATCGCCCGGAACGCCCGCTCGGCGTCGCGGTAGGGCTCGTTGCGCAGCAGGCGCCCGTCCCTGAGCGTCCAGACGTGACCGGTGCGCTCCGCGAGCGCCGCGCCGCTCTCCTTGCCGCGCGCGTGCATCGTCATCAGGATCGCCACTCTACCGTCCGGTCCCTCCGAGACGCGCTCAACCTCGACCCTCCACTCGTCCCACGCCGACTCCACGTCGTCGAGGTAGCGCCGGATGCCCTCGTGGCCCGCGTAGGCCCTGCCGCTGATCCCGAGCACGGATCGAAACTCGATCTCCGGGTGGCAGACCGCGACGGCGGCGTCGCGGTCGCAGCGGGTGATGGCGTCCGCGAAGCGGTGGGCGGGCTCCTCGTTGGCGGTGGGCACCCCGCCAGTATCGCCCCCCGGGCACCGACGCCGCCCGCTGCTCTCAAGGTAGGTTCCAGCCAGCGACGCGTCGTACTCGGCGCGGAAAGGAACCAGTATGGGACAGCCGGTCGCGCACAATCCCGGGGGCCACGTGGTGGGAGTCGTCAAGACGTCTTGGACCCGATGGCGCTGACGATCTCCGAACGCAGCGCGGCCCTGAATGCGGCCGCGGAGCACGCTGAGCGCTTCCTGCGCGCCCTCGACGAGCGGCCGGTGGGCGCGCGCGCCGACGCCCGGGCGGTGCGCGAGGCGCTCGGGGACGCCCTGCCGGACCGCGGCGAGGATCCGGTGGCGGTGATCGACGCGCTCGCCACGGGCGCCGACCCCGGCATCGTGGCCTCGGCGGGCCCGCGCCATTTCGGCTTCGTCATAGGTGGCGCGCTGCCGGCCGCGCTCGCCGCCGACTGGCTCGTGTCGGTGTGGGACCAGTGCGCCGCCTTCCACTCGCTCTCGCCGGCGGCCGCCGCGATCGAGGAGCTCGCGGCCGAGTGGACACTCGAGCTCCTCGGCCTGCCACAGCAGGCGACCGTGGGCTTCGTCACGGGCGGGCAAGGGGCAAACACCACGGCGCTGGCCGCCGCGCGCCACGCCGTGCTCGAGCGGGCCGGCTGGGACGTTGAGCGCGTGGGGCTTACGGGCGCCCCGCGGGTGAACGTGGTCTGCGGCGAGCAGGCCCACGCCACCATCTTCACGGCGCTGCGCCTGCTCGGGCTCGGCTCGGAGCCTGCCATCCGAGTGCGCGCGGATGACCAGGGCCGCATGGTCGCTGGCGAGCTGGAGCGCGCGCTGGCCGCGATCGACGGGCCGACGATCGTCTGTGCGCAGGCGGGAAACGTCGCCACCGGCGCCTTCGACCCGTTCGAGCCGATCGCCGACGCCTGCGCGGCGCGCGGCGCCTGGCTGCACGTGGACGGCGCGTTCGGCCTCTGGGCGGCGGCCTCGCCCTCGACCCGCCCGCTGCTGCGCGGTGTCGAGCGCGCCGATTCGTGGGCGGTGGACGCGCACAAGTGGCTGAACGTGCCGTACGACGGGGCGATGGCGATCGTGGCCGACCCGAGCGCTCACCGGGGCGCGATGAGCCTGGCCGCCTCCTACCTCGTGGCCGACAGCGGCCAGCGGGACTCCACGAACTACGTGCCGGAGTCGTCTCGCCGTGCCCGCGCGGTGCCCGTGTACGCCGCGCTGCGCTCGCTCGGGCGCCACGGCGTGGCCGAGCTCGTCCAGCGCAACTGCGCGCAGGCGCGGCGCATGGCGGAGCTGCTCGCGGAGCTGCCGGGCGTCGAGATCATCAACGAAGTGGTGCTCAACCAGGTGCTGGTGCGCCTGCCCGGCGGCGACGACGCGACCCGCGCCGCGATCGCGGCCATCCAGCGCGACGGGACCTGCTGGCTAGGCGGGGCCGAATGGCACGGGCGCGCCGTGATGCGGGTGTCGTTCTCGAACTGGGCAACGACCGACGCGGACGTGGACCGCGCAGCGGCCGCCATAGCGGCCGCGATCGGCTTGCCGGACCGATGAGCGCCTCCGGCGCGGCTCTCACGCCGGCCCAGCGGGACCTGCTCGCGGCGGCGCGTGCCGACGACGAGCAGGCCTATCGCCGCCTCGTCGAGCCCCACCGCGGCGAGCTCCACGCGCACTGCTACCGGATGCTCGGATCGGTGCACGACGCCGACGACGCCCTGCAGGAGGCGCTGCTGCGTGCCTGGCGCGGGCTGGGCGGGTTCGAGGGCCGCAGCTCGCTGCGCTCCTGGCTGTACAGGATCGCCACCAACACCTGCCTGGACCTGATCGGCCGGCGTCCGAAGCGGGTTCTCCCCGTCGATCACGTCCCGCCTGCCGACCCCGCCGAGGGGCCGGGGGAGCCGCTCGTGGAGTCGGTCTGGGTGGAGCCCTATCCGGACGCCGAGCTCGGCGTCGAGGACGGCTTCGCCGCCCCGGAGGCCCGCTACGAGCGCCGGGAGAGCGTCGAGCTCGCGTTCATCGCCGCGCTTCAGCACCTGCCCGCCCTCCAGCGGGCCGTTCTGATCCTGCGCGAGGTGCTCGGCTTCTCGGCCCGCGAGGTGGCACATACGCTCGAGACCAGCACCGCCGCGGTGAACAGCGCGCTCCAGCGCGCCCGTGCGACGGTGGAGGAGCGGCTGCCGGAGCGCTCCCAGCAGGCCACGCTTCGCTCGCTCGGCGACGACGAGCTGCGCGCCATCGTGGACGGCTATGTGCAGGCCTGGGAGCGCGGCGACGTGGACGCCGTGGTGGGGATGCTGGCCGAGGAAGCCGCCCTCGCCATGCCGCCGCTGGCGAGTTGGTTCCGGGGCCGCGAGGCGATCGGCGCGTTCCTGCGCGGCTGGCCGCTGTCCGGGCGCTGGCGCTGGCGCCACCTTCACGCCCGGGCGAACGGCCAGGCGGCGCTCGGCTGTTACAGCTGGGACGAGCGGAGCGGTGACTACCGGCCGTTCGCGCTCGAGGTGCTCAGCTTCGAGGGTCGTCACATCGCGGAGATCACGGCCTTCGTGACTCGCGCGGCCGAGGCGCCGGAGCGCGAGGTGTATGCCGAGTGGCCCGAGCAACCGCTCGATCCGGGCCGGCTGGCCGCCGACTTCGAGCGATTCGGCCTGCCGCCGCGATACGAGCAGCACGCGGCGTCAGGCTGAGTCCGTCCCGCCTCGGCGGAGCTGCTCGATCGAGTCGAGCAGCGCCGCCTCGACCGTGCGCTCGTCGGCGGCGGGCGCCACCATGGTCCGGCGCAGCCGGCCGCTCGCGCGGAGCGCGTTGAGCACGATCGCGCACGCGTCCGCGGCCTGCGCAATCACGGGCAGGCGAAGCCGGCGCTCGCGCTACCTCGATCGAGCCGAGTCCGCTCTCGGCCGCACCTGAGGCGTCCGCGCGCCGCGTCGGCTAGCGCGGCGCCCGGGCGAAGTAGCTCTGGCCGGCCCGCACCCTCACCGTGACGTGGCGCACGAAGTCGCGCACCTCGACCACGCCCGAGCGCACGCGCGTGAGCGTGCCGTTGCAGCGGTCCTCGGTGAGCCAGTGCGTCCCGCGCACGGAACCCGACGAGTAGGACCCGCGGGTGCGGAAGCGGCCCGTCCCGCGACCCCAGAGCCGTCGCCTGAGGAGAGAGGCCTGCGCCTGCGGGGCTGCGCCGCTCGCCCGCGCGCCGCGGCCGGGGCAGTCGGACAGCCGCCCCCGCAGCGAGAGCTTCGTCACCCCTCCGGGGCGGCGCGACTGCGTGACCCGGAAGCGTCCCTCGCGGAAGACGGCCGCCTGCGTGGCGCCGCCACCCTGCGATGAGGCGAGCCGGGCGCGCCCGACGCGCGTGTCGACGACGGCTCCCACCGGCACTGTCGTGCCGGCGCTGATCCGCGCCAGGTCGCTGGCGCCCTCGCCGACCCCGATCTTCTCGGGCAGGCGCACCACCACCTGGCCAGCGACGGTGGTGAGGTCGATGCTCTCGCCTTGCACCGCGGGCGGCTGGGCGGAGATCGTCTCGCCGCCGTAGCTGATGTTGTCCACCAGGACCCGGAGCAGGCCCGGGTACAGCCAGCCGCTGTCGCTCAGGACCTCCACGCCGCTCACGGAGGCGCCGGGGTGGCAGGCGAGCACCTCTGTGTAGGTGCGCTGGGTGAGGGAGCCACAGCTGCCGCCGCGGGTATCCCAATCGCTGCCGCTGCCGTCCACGTGCGTCCACTGGTCGGCCTGGAGCGAGAGTGGCCGCAGCTCGGCGATGCCGCCGTTGCTGAACTTGATCGCCAGTCGCACCGAGCCGCCGCTTGCGCCGATGTTCGAGACCTTGAAGTCGAAGCTCGGCGCGATGGCCGGCGGTGTGCTTGCGATGCCCGTGAGGATCGCCCTGGCGGCGTCGTCGAGGTCGGTCATCGAGGTGCCCCTCACCAGCAGCTCGACCGAGTCCTGGTCCGTTGATCCTGGAGGGGCGTCCGGCTCGTTGACCCATCCCGCGCCGGCGTCGCCGTGTGTTATGAAGCCCTCGAAGCTGAGCTCTGCGCTCGCGGGAGCGGCAACGGCCAGCGTCGATGCGATGGCAAGCAAAGCGCCGAGGGAGGCGCCTGCGAGACGTCGGCGGCGAACGGGACGGGTGGCGGCCATCTGAATCCCTTCATTGCGGGGACGGGCGAGTCCGCCCGGCGAGCCGGGGGAGATTTCCATCCTAACCCCGCTCGGGCTTTCGCGCACCCGAACCTTGCCCGGCGGCCTGGAGTGGAGTCCCCGACTCGCCGTTTGCCCGGGGCCATCGCGGGTAGCCGCGGGCGGTGAGGCTCGACGAGCTGCCGCCCGTGGCGGGCGTGACCCACCGCTCGGTGGAGGTCCGCGGGGTTCGGCTGCACGTGGCCGAGGCGGGGGAGGGCCCGCCGCTGCTTCTGCTCCACGGCTGGCCGCAGCACTGGTGGTGCTGGCGCCTGGTGGTGCCGCTGCTGCAGGACCGCTACCGGCTCGTCATGCCCGACCTGCGCGGTCACGGCTGGAGCGGGGCGCCGCGGGACGGCTACGAGAAGGAGCAGCTCGCGACCGACCTGCTCGGACT
>DASQNF010000103.1:0-3355 GCA_035645115.1 Thermoleophilaceae bacterium
GCAGGCTCGCGAGCAGCACGATCAGCTCCGCGTCGGCGGCGGGCTCATGGCTGCCGAGCGTCTCCGCACCCACCTGCGCGAACTGGCGAAAGCGGCCCGCCTGCGGCGCCTCGTGGCGGAAGAAGGGCCCCCAATACCAGAGCCGCACCGGCTGCGGGAGCTTGTGCATGCCGTGCTCGACGTAGGCGCGGCAGATTCCCGCCGTGCCCTCCGGGCGCAGCGTGAGCGAGCGCCCGCCCTGGTCCTCGAAGGTGAACATCTCCTTTTGCACGATGTCGGTGGACTCCCCCACCCCACGTGCGAACAACGCGGTGTCCTCGAACGCCGGGGTCTCCACGTACCCGAACCCGCCCGGCGCCAGGAGCGCCTGGCAGAGGTCGAAGAGTGCGAGCCGGCGGCGCCCGTCGTCGGGCAGCACGTCGTACGTGCCGCGCGGCGCCTGGAGCTTCTTCACCGTGCGAGCTCGGCCAGAAACGGGTTGGTCGCACGCTCGGCCCCGAGCGTGGTCAGCCCCATGTGGCCGGGGTACACGGCGGTTTCGGCGGGCAGCGTCTCGACCAGCGTCCGGATCGACTCGAGCAGGGTCGCGTGGTCCCCGCCGGGGAGGTCGGTACGGCCGATCGACTGCTGGAAGAGCACGTCGCCCGAGAAGATCGCCTGCTCGTCGGCGATCGAGTAGGTCACGTGCCCCGGGCTGTGCCCGGGGGTGAAGACCACGTCGATCTCGAACCCGGCCAGCTCGAAGCGCTCGCCCCCGCTCAGCGTGTGCTCGGCGTCGTAGGACTCGAAGGGCCCGAAGCCGGGCCAAGGGACGAAGCTCATGATGTCGGCGAGCACGACCTTCTCGATCTCCGGGACCCAGACCTCGGCGCCGGTGGCCCTGGCCACGGGGGCCACCGCGCCCACGTGGTCGAAATGGGTGTGGGTGAGCAGGATGCCGTCGAGCGTCACGCCGAGCGACTCGATCGCGCCGAGCAGCCTGTCGGGCTCGTCACCGGGGTCGACGATCAGCGCGTGCGGCGAGTCGTCGCGGCGGACGAGGAAGCAGTTCTCCGCCACCGGGCCGACGGTGAACATCCGCACGTCCACCGCTCAGCGCCTCTGCTGCTGCTGCTTCCGTCGCGCCCGGAAGCGGTAGAGCATCAGGTCGGTGCCATAGCCGAGCGGGATGTAGAGCAGGAACATGAGCGCGGCGAGCGCGATACCCGCTGACACCTCCCTGCCGAACGCCACGATCACGAGCACTCCGAACACCGCCGCGGCGATCGCCGCGCGGTTGATCGAGCTGCGCCAGGTGGGCGGCCTGTCGAGTCGCTCCTCGCGCCGGCGGCGCGCGATCTGCTTGGCGTCCTCGCGGGTCTGTGGGCGCCCCGTACGACCCGCCCGTTCGATCGTCCCGGCCGGCGTGCCGCGGTGCTTGCGGGTGCGCTTGCGCTTGGTCTGGGCCATCGCCCCGCACCCTACTCCAGCGCCGTCAGGGCTTCCTCCAGGATGTGGCGCTCGGGATCGAAGCCGCGCAGCGGCAGATCGTCCGGGAAGCCCTCCAACGCCGCCCGTGGCGCGAGCCCCACCAGCTCCGCCTCGGCAACCTCGGCGCGCCGGCGCACGTGCTCCACCACCGCGCGCAGCGGCACCGCCCGGTGGTCGTGGATGTTGGTGGACACCTGGGCGCAGCCGCGCTCCTCGAGATAGAGGCCGAGCGCACGCACGCCCGGGAGCCCGCCGCCCGACTCCCTGAGCCCGGCGGCGATCGCGCGCGCGGTCTCGAGATCGTCGGTGGCCAGGTCGAGGTTGAAGGCCACGAGCGGCGGCCGGGCCCCCGCCAGCATCGCCCCGGCCGTGGGGTGCGCCTCGTGCGGCCCGTAGTCCGGCACGAGCTCGCCGTACCGGATCCGTCGCTCCAGCTCGCGCCGGCCACCACGGCGGATCCAGGCGCGCTCCCTGTGCTCCTCCCGCGTGGCCAGCTCCCCGTAGAGGAACACAGGCACGCCGAGCTCCTCCCCCACCAGGGCGGCGGCCGTGAGCGCCTCGGAGCACGCGGCCCCGCGCCGCTGCTCGTCCAGGTACACGACCGGCATCACGTCGAGCGCCCCCACGTGCGGGTGGATGCCGGAGTGCGCCGTGACGTCGATGCGGGCCACGGCCGAGCGCGCCAGCCGGAGCAGCGCCTCGGCCATGTCCCCCTGCCGCGCGGCAATCGTGAACACGGCGCGATCGTGGTCCGGGTCGATGTGCAGATCGAGGAAGCGCGCCGGCCCGAGCGCGCGCTCCATCGCCTCGAGCGTGGCGAGCTCGCGACCCTCGCTCACGTTCGGCACGGCGAGCAGCAGCGGCGCCGAGCTGTCCTTCCTCCCCACTCCTTCGTCGGCCATACCGGCGGCAGTATCGCGCGCCTATCCGCTCGTGGACCCTGACACCCCGGTCGTGGCTGGAGCGCACCCATCGGCGGCTGTGCAAGACCCGCCGGGCTTCCACCGTTTATTCCCCATGCCCCCGCTCGGCCCTTTCCGTCCGTGAAGCGGTTCCGCCGGCGCCAGCCCGACGTGCCCAGCCTGGCGGAGCGGGCCGACGTCGAGGGCCTCAGCGAGGCCGGGCGGTTCCAGGCCGTCAAGCGCGATTCAAAGGGACGCGTCGTCGACGGCGGCGTAGAGGTTCGAGAGCAAGCCATTTTCGCGCTTGGCGAGCTCGGCGCGGAGGCCGGACACGACACCGTCATCGCGGCGCTGCGCGATCCCTTCGACTTGGTCCGCAGCGCAGCCGTACGCGTGCTGTACGCCCGCGGCGAGGGGGAGGCGCTTGCTCACGCGCTCGCCTGGCTTCCGGCCGGCCCCGCGCAGTCCCGCGAGCTGGCCTGTCAGGCGGTGGTCGAGCTTCGCTCAGTTCGTGTTGCCCGGGCCGCTACTCGCGCCCTCTTGGGTGCTGGCGGCGATGCGCCTGTCTCTGACGCCGACGTCTCCCTTGTCCGCGCGCTCTGCTCGCCCGACCAGCGGGAACGGCCCGCCGACGGGGTCATGCGAGAGCTGCTTGACGCACTGGCGGACGAGAGCCCGGTAGTCGCCGACCGCGCGGAGGACTTGTTGGTTCGACTTGCCCCGATGAGCACGCCGGGCCTGATCGACGAGCTCGACCATGGCGGATCGCCCGAGCGCGCCGCGGCGATTCTCGGCCGGATCGGCGATCCGGCTGCCTTGCAGGCTCTCACGGCAGCTCTGGAGCAGCGCGAGTCGGATGTCCGGGTCCAGGCCGCGGCCGCCCTGGGAGCCTTGCGCCACCCGGCCGCGGTCGAGCCGCTGCTGCGCGCCACCTGGGACCCGGCCGTCGACGTCCGGGCCGAGGCGTCGCATGCCCTCGACGG
>DASQNF010000104.1:0-2821 GCA_035645115.1 Thermoleophilaceae bacterium
TCGTGCTCGAGGCCGCCACGGTGGCGGGCGTGTCGTTCTGGGCTGCGCTCGACCCCGACGTGATCGAGCCCATCACCGACACCAGGGTCGTGGAGGCGTGGGGCCTGCGCCTGCTCGTGTGGATGCTGCTCGGTGCGCTGCTGCTTCGCTCCCTGCGCTGGCGCCGGGCGCCGATGCTGCGACGGGCCGCGCTGGGCGCCGAGGGATCGGCGCTCGGCCCGAACCCTTCTCGAGTGCAGGCGCTGCTCCTGATCGCGGCGGCCGCGGCGCTCGCCACGACCGCGGCGATGGCCAGTCACAGCTGGACCGAGTCGCCGCGGGCGCTCCTGATCGGCGCCGACGTGGTGCACGTGCTCTCCATGTCCGCCTGGGTGGGCGGACTCGTCATGCTCCTGCTGGCGGTCCGGGTGGCCAGGCGCCACCTGCCGCCAGGCGACTCGACGTCGCTGCTGGCCCAGGTGGTGGGCCTGTTCTCGCGGCTAGCGATCGTCGTCGTTGCCCTGATCATCATCACCGGCGCGATCCAATCGATCGTGCTGGTGGGCTCGCTCCCGGCCTTTGTCGAGACCGCCCACGGGCGGCTCGTCCTGGCCAAGATCGCGCTGATGGTGCTGCTGCTCGGCCTAGGCGCCTATAACCAGCGCCGCTCCCTGCCGCGCCTGAGGAAGCTGGCCGAGGGCCGTCAGGAGCCCGGCAGGGCGGCGGCGATCCTCCGCCGCGCGGTGGCGGCGGAGGTCGCCCTGGTGCTGGTGGTGATCGGCGTCACCTCGGTGCTGGTGGCGGCTTCTCCCGCCGGCGGCTGAGCGCCCCGCTCGGGGTCCGGTACCCGCGGCGCGCCCCTCGGCTCATGCCACCCCAGCCGACTCCCGGCTGCGGCTGCGCTGCGCCATCAGTGCGGCGAGGCCGGCGGCCAGGCCGGCCACGCCCACGATCAGCGCGATGATCGACAGCGTGTTGGAGCTCTCGTCCTCCTCCGCCTCGGCCTGCGGCGACGCCTCACCGGCGCCCTCGCCGGCTGCCGGCTCGGTCGCGGGCTCCTCACCCTCGGCGGCCGCCAGCTTCACCTGGGGCGCCGGCTCCTCGGAGTCGGGCGGACCGATCCAGCGAACCACCTCGCCGTTGCTGTAGGTCTGCACGGCCTTGAACGTGAGCGTGGAGCCAGGCTTGTCGGGCACGCCCAGCGAGAGCCCGAAGTCCTGGAACTCGCCAGCGCCGATCATGCGGGCCTCCCCCTGCGCGGTGAACGTGATACGGCCGACTTCCTCGGTGATCTTCTCCCCGAACTGCTCGACCGGCTCGTCCAGCTTGCGCTTGGTCACCTTCACGTCCCAGCCCGGAACCGGCTCGTATGAGACGAACAGGAATCCGGGGGGAAGCTGGAGGTCCACCTTCGTGGTGCCCGCGTTCTCGCGCTCGCTCGGAACGCGCACGTCGAGGCGCGTGAAGCCTCCCGCGGGCGCCTCCTCCGGCTGGATCGTGACGTGGGCGCCCGCGGCGGGAGCGAGCACGAGCGTCGCCGTGAGGGCGACCCCGAGGATTCGTGTACGGCCTTTCATGGTCAGAGCTCCTTGTCGATTGAGATGTGGACCGTCTCGGTGAAGAGGTCGAACTCGCCCCGGCGGGCTTCGATCCGAAGCTGCCACTCGCCGGCCGGCGACAGGTTCGCCCGCTTCACCACGTACGCGCGCGGCTCCATGCCGCGCCGGGCCCGGTATCGCAGCGGGCCTATGTCCTTCGACTTCAGTCGGGCCAGGACGGTGACTTCGTCCGGCCGGCCCTTGGTGAACTCCAGATGTATCTCGTTGCTCCCGACCTCACCCGGCATCACCTCCATGCGCGCCTGCATCGGGCCGAGCCGCAGGTCCATGCCCGTCTCCTCGTGCATCTCGACCTCGGTGCGCGCCGGCGGGGCGTTGACGAGGCCCGCGGTGACGCCGACCACCGCGAGCATGATCACGAGCTCGACGCTCGCAAGGCGGAGGAAGCGGCGGCGCTCCACGACGGAGGCGATCTGCTCACGCAGGCGCGGAACCGCGAACCTGTTGTTGTACGCGCCGAGCGCGAGCAGTGGGAGCACGAGACCGAGCTTCACGAGCAGCAGCACGCCGTACTCGGTCTCCCAGAGGCCACGCAAGACGCGCACCTGGAGGTAGCCGTTGATCGTCCCGGCCACTACCAGGATCGCCACGGAGACCACCGCCATCGTCGAGAAGCGCGGCACGCTGACGGCCGCGAGCCGCCAGCGCTCCGCGCGGGCGAGCACGAGGCCGATCGCGACGAAGGCAAGGCCGCCGGTCCATACCGCGGCCGCCTGCACGTGCGCGGCATCCGCCACCACCGAAACCGGGCCGCTGACGCTGGAATGGCCGGACAGCCCCGGCGTGACCACGAGCCCGGCGGCGAGCAGGAGCGCCACCACCCGTATGGCGGGGGCTGCTTGCCCGACCCGCGCTCGGGCCACCAGCACGACCCCGCAGAGCGCTGCTGCGAGCGCCGCGCGCGCAAGCGAGAAATGCCCGAAGCGCGTGTCGGCCACCGACTCGATCGCATCCCAGCGGAAGCCCTCCTCGAGCCCGCCGCCGCCCGCCGCCGCTCCCTGGAGCCCCAGGCCGACGAGCGCGACCACGGTGAGCGCGGCGGCCAGCGCAGCCAGGATCGCGAGCAGCCGGCGGCGCACGTGCTCGGCCGCGGAGCGCAGGGTGAACACCATTGCCGCGGCCCCGCCCACACACAGCAGCAGCAACGTGAAGTCCACGAAGCGCCCGCCGAGGTAGAAGGCCGACACCGTGAACGGAGTGTCCTTCAGCACCTGCGCGGCCAC
>DASQNF010000105.1:0-7212 GCA_035645115.1 Thermoleophilaceae bacterium
GGGCGCGCTCGGAGCTGCCGCGCGCCGCGGCGGGGCTCGCGCTGGGCGCCGCGCTCGCGGCGCTCGCGTTCGTGGCGCTCAACCCGTACCTGCTGGGGTCGCTGGACGCGTGGTGGAGCGACCTACGCGACCAGGCCGAGGTCGCGGCCGACCAGCCCAAGCCGGGCCAGGAGTCGAGCGGGCCCGCGTACTACCTCGACAGCCTCACCTGGGGGCTCGGCTGGGCGGCCGCGTTCGCGGCGCTGGCGGGCGCCCTGCTCGAGCTGCGCCGCGACTGGGTGCGCGCGCTGATGCTGGCGGCCCTGCCGCTGGCGCTGTTCGCCTACCTGAGCGTGCAGTCGCGCTACTTCGGGCGCTGGCTGCTGCCGGCCTACCCGGCGCTCGCGCTGCTCGCCGCTGCGGCGCTGACGCAGTTGGCCGACGCGCTCGCCGCGCGCCTCCCCAGCCCCCGCGCCGGCCGCCCGCGGCGTGCTCGCGCCGCCGCGCGCGCCGCGCCGCTCGCGGTGATCACCCTGCTCGTGCTCGCCCAGCCCCTCGCGGCCGACATCCGCAGCGCCCGGGTGCTCGGCCGCGACGACACGCGCCGGCAGGCGCGCGACTGGCTCGAGCGCAGGTTCCCGCCGGAGCTGCGGGTAGCGGTCGAGCCGGCCGTGCCGGGGCGCTGGTTTCGCTCGAACCCGGAGGGGACGCTGCCCGCCTGGCTCTCGCGCTGTCCGCGCCGCCCGGGTTGGTCCGAGCCCGGCTGGGCCTACGAGGCGGACGGCGGCGAGCGCACCTGCTCGCAGTACAAGCCCGGCCTGGTCGCGCGACCCGACGGCGGCGTGCGCGCCTCCGCCTACCACCTCGTGCTCGGGCCGGAGCTGATCGACGACTACCGGCTGTACGGGTACTGCCTCGTGATGACGGTGAACGTGGTCCGCGAGCGCGCGCTGGAGACCGGCGACCCCGACGCCCGCGCCTACTACGAGCGGCTCGCCCGCGAGTCCGAGCTGTTGCGCGAGTTCAGCCCCTACGACCCGGGCGAGGGCCCCGTGCCGTTCAGCTTCGACCTCTCCTACAACTACTACCCGCCGGAGTATCACCGGCCGGGGCCGACCGTCCAGATCCGCCGCCTGAGCGACTGCCAGCAGGCCTCGGGCCCACCGCTCCTGCGGATCCCGCAGGCGGTCGAGCCGGTGCCGTTCGGCGAGCGCTCCGGGGACGGCCCGCCGGCGGACGAGATCTGACCCGCCGCAGCTCGCGGAGGGTCAGCCGTGCGGCGCTATCCGAAGGCGCCGAGCGCGCGCAGCGAGTAGTGCTTGAAGTGCCCGTGCAGCGTGTTCTTGGGCGCCGCCTCCCAGTCGGTGGCGTACTGCGCGTACATCAGCCCGCGCTGCGGCCACCAGGTGCCCACCGGCATCGGGCCGCCGTTGCACTTTCCGGCCGAGAAGCCGGGTCGGTTGATGTACATGTAGGCGTCGGTCTTCGAGTGCGCGGTGGCGGTGGTGGGCGCCGGCCCGAGGCCGCGCAGGCCGGGGTGGCACCACACGTTGATCCGGCGCCACTTGTGCTGGGCCCTGTTCAGCCACTTCTTGAAGTGCAGCGGGCCGCGCCCGTTGTAGGAGGTGTTGACGATGAACGGCTTGCCGCCGACCATGCGTGAGATGTCGAGCCCGTGGCGGACGTTCTCGCGCGTCCACTCGTGGTGGGTCACGTTCAGCATGAACCCGCGCACCTTGTCGATTCCGATGTAGCGCAGCTGCTTTGCGGTCCGGGTCGCCGGCTCCCAGTCGGCGGCTCCCGCCTCGAGGTAGATCGTGGCGTTGGGGAGCTGCGAGAGCCTGTCCACGCCGTAGCGCAGCACGTCGAGGCGGTCCTGGCGTCGGTCCCGCGCCAGGCAGTCGATCGTGCCGAGCGAGTCGGGCTCGAATCCGATCACCACGCGGGCATCGCCCACGGAGTCGGCGAAGTCGTCGTACCAGCGCATCGTGGCGCGGTCCTCGGCCTCCCCGCCGGCCTGGTAGTTCTTGCCGCAGGACTTGCCCTGGTGGCGCATCACGGCCATCAGCGGGACGGTGCCCGGCTGGTCGCATTGCACGCGGTCGAGGAAGCCTTGGATCTTCTTCTTCATGTTCGGGCTCGTGAACTTGCCGAACCAGCGGAAGCGAGGCTCACGCGCCAGCCCCCAGATCGTGTCGGCCTCGGCGTCCTGGCCCGAGCGCTTCCAGCGCGCCCAGGTGAGATAGGCGGGCTCCATGCGGTCCACGAAGTAGGTGAGGCCGAGCAGCGGGTTGA
Source organism: Thermoleophilaceae bacterium (assembly GCA_035645115.1). GTDB lineage: Bacteria > Actinomycetota > Thermoleophilia > Solirubrobacterales > Thermoleophilaceae > JACVRW01. The sequence goes on from DASQNF010000105.1 coordinate 2,275, forward strand.
CGGCCGCGGGGTCGACGCCGCGCGGATCCACGCCCAAGGGCAGCGCGGGCGGCGCCGGAGCGGTCTCCTCCACGCATTTCGCCCAGTCCTCGGGATAGCGGCCCACGGGCGGCGCGGGCACGCTCGCAGGGACCTGCTCGAACTGAGTCGGAAGCAGCCGGCCGGGGGCCCGGGACTGCGCGGAGGCCGCCGTCGGGACGGCCGCGACCGCGAGGAGGGTGAGGCAAAGCATTCGAGTCCGGCCCATACCTCTCCGCTCGACGCGCACGGACCTGCAGGTGAGTTGTCCACCCCAAAGCAGGACGGGCGTCCAGGAAGTGGCCAGTCGTCGCGCCCCCCGAGCGGCTCAGGCCCGCTTCGCTACGGTTTCGCGCCGTGGACCAGCGCCTCAACCGCCGGCGCTTCCTCGAGGCCGGGGTGGCGGGCGTCGCCGGCGCGGCGCTGCTTCCGAGCCTCGCCTGCTCGACCGACGAGCGGGCCGGCTCCGACGGGCGCCTGAACGTGCTTGTCCTGATGATCGACAGCCTGCGCCCCGACCACGTGGGCTGCTACGGGTCGCCTCAGGTGCGCACTCCCGCGATCGACGCGCTCGCCGCTCGCGGCCTTCGCTTCAACCGGGCCTTCCCGGAGGCGATGGTCACCGTTCCCGCGCGGCGCTCGCTGTTCTCCTCGAAGCGGATCTTCCCGTACCGCAACTGGACCCCGAACAAGGAGATCGGCACGAGCCCGGGCTGGCTCCCGATCGACGACCCCAAGCGCACCTTCACCACCGTCCTGCGCGACCGGGGCTACTGGAACGCGCAGGTCTCCGACAACCCCTTCCTCGCTTTCATGAAGGCCTTCGAGCCGTTTCGCGACACGTTCGACCACTGGCGCACGGTCGTCGGGCAGTCCGGCTTCTACGAGGATCCCGAGTCGATCCCTGACAGGGTCGTGGAAGGGTGGCTGCCGCCGGTCCTGCGCGACGAGCGCTACATCCCCGGGATGCGCAAGTACCTGGCCAACTCGGGCGGCGGAGTCGACGAGGAGGAGACGGTCTGTGCGCGCCTCTACAAGGACGCCGCCAACCTGCTCGACAAGGCCAAGCGCCGGCAGCCGTTCGCGCTCACGGTCGACTGCTTCGACCCCCACGAGCCCTGGAGCCCGCCGCGCAAGTACCTCGACATGTACGGCGACCCCGGCTACGAGGGCCCGGAGATCGGGGTGACCAAGTACGGCTTCGCCAAGTACTTCACGCAGGAGGAGTTCCGGCGCCTGCACGCCGTGTACGCGGCCGAGGTCACGCTGACGGACCGTTGGCTCGGCCATTTCATGGACCGCTTCTACGAGCTCGGCCTCGACGAGACCACCGTAGTCGTGCTGCTCTCCGACCACGGCTACCTGCTGGGCGAGCGCGGCTACACCGGCAAGGTTCCCTCGCAGCTCCACCCGGAGCTCGCCCAGGTGCCGTTCATCCTCGTGCATCCGGACGACAGGGCGGCCGGCCGGGTGAGCCCCTACTTCGCGTCGACTCACGACGTCGGACCCACCGTGCTCGCGATGCTCGGGATCGAGCCGCCCGGGTGGATGGAGGGCGCGGACCTCTCACCGCTGCTCGAGGGCCGCCAGCCGCGCCAGAAGCGCGAGTTCCACTACGGCGGCATGTACAACCGCTTCTACATCCGCACCGATGACAACGCGCTGATCGGCGACAACCGCGGCATGGAGCGGCACATGTACGACCTGCAGGTCGACCCGAACGAGTACGAGAACATCGAGCCGCAGAACCGCAAGCTCTCGGAGCAGCTCTACCAGCAGGTTCTCGAGGTGGCCGGGGGCCCGCTGCCCTACTACGAGTAGGCGATCCGCGGTCACCCCGGCGAGCACGGGGGCGGCGCGGCCAGCCGCCGGGGGCCGACGCGCTCCTGGAGGAAGACCGCGGCGAGCAGGGTGGCGATCACGACACTCGCCTCCCTGAGCGCCGCCAGCGCCGGCTCGTCAGGAGTGAAGCGGCTCCTTCATCGCCTCGGTGTCCGGGGCCTCGATGTACGGCTGCTGCTCGTCCTGCTCCTCCTCGTGGTAGACCGACTCGGCGTTCACCGCCCAGATGTCGTGGTCGGTCCCCTTCACGAGGTTGTCCACCGCGCGCATCGCGGTGAGCATGGAGTGGTCTGAGTTGTTGTAGCGGTGAAGGCCGTTGCGGCCCACCTGGATGAAGTTGTCGAGGCCGTCGAGCCAGGGGCGGATCGCGTGCACGCGCTCGGAGTAGTCGGCGTCGTACATCGGGTAGGCCTTCGGCACCCGCTCGACGAAGCCGAACTCGAGTTGGCTCGCGCGGGCCAGGCCGAGCTGCTCGAGCTCGCGCATGCCGAGCTGCACGAGCTTGTCGTCGTCCATCTCCCAGAGCTCGTCGCCCTGGAAGCAGAAGTACTCGAGGCCGACGCAGGCCTTGCTCGGGTCGGGCACCATCCACGGGCTCCACGAGCGGAAGTTCTGGATGCGGCCGACGATCACGCTCGGCTCGTGGATGTAGATCCAGTTGTCGGGGAACAGGTCCTCGCCGTCGAGCACCACCGACACGGTCAGGAAGTCGCGGTAGCGCAGACCCTTGGCGGCGGCGATCACCTCCGGCTTGGGGTGCGGGTCGGACATGCCCACGGTGTTGCGCAGCGCCAGCGAGGAGATCACCGCCGACGGCTCGAAGACGCGGTCGCCGGCGTGCACGCGCACGCAGCGCTCCCCCTCGAACTCGAGCTTCGTGACCTTCGTGTTCAGCAGGACCCGGCCGCCGAGCGCCTCGATGTCGTCGGTCATCTGCTCCCACATCTGGCCGGGCCCGTAGCGCGGGTAGTTGAACTCCGAGATCAGCGACTTGATCTTGTCGCCGCGGTTGCCGAAGAACGCCGACTTGGCCGCCGAGAAGAACGACAGGCCCTTGATGCGCTGCGCCGCCCACTCGGCGCGGATCTCCGAGGTCGGCACGCCCCAGACCTTCTCCGTGTAGGACTTGAAGAACAGGTTGAAGAGGCGCTTGCCGAAGCGGTTCGAGACCCACTCCTCGAAGGTGTCCTCCTTGCCCTTCGGCTTCATCTGCGCCCACAGATAGGAGAGGAATGCGCGCGTGAGCTCCACCGGGCCGAGCTTCTTGATCACGTCCGGGCCGCGCAGCGGGTAGTCGAGGAACTTGCCGTTCCAGTAGATGCGCGACATGCGCGGGCGCCGCAGGAACTCCTCCTTCATGATCTCGTGCCAGAGGTCATCGACCTCCTTCACCTTGGTGAAGAAGCGGTGGCCGCCGAGGTCGAAGCGGTAGCCGTCGCGCACCGCGGTCTTGGCGATGCCGCCCACCTGGTTCTCCGCCTCCAGGACGATCACGGGCAGCCCCTGCTTGGAGAGCAGGTAGCCGGCGGTCAGGCCGGCGGGCCCGGCGCCGAGGATCACGGTGGGCTTCTCGCGCAGCTCCGGCCGCGCGAGGTCGGCGGGCGGCTCGGGTCTCGTCACGGGCGCCGCCTTGGCGGCGGGCCCCGAGTTCAGGTTCACGTTGTCAGTCATCCGGTCTTCTCGTAGAGGACGCCGCGCACTCCGATGCGCGTGGCGCGGCGATAGTTCGGGGGCACTGCTGCGACGCGCTCGAGGCGCGGATCCTGGGCGAGGGCCGCGCCCCACTGGGCCGACCGGCGCCTGACGAGCTCCGTCCAGGGAGCGTCCCAGTCGTCTGCACGGCTCGTGACCGGGTGCACTATGAGGACGTGCCCGCCGGCGGGCAGGTTATCAACGAGCGGGTCGAGGTTTCGCTCGACGCTGGCGTCCTGCATGCGCTCGTAGCCGTCCGTCCAGTCCATTACGCGGTCGTTCTCCACCCGTCCGAGCGGGCTCCCGAAGCGCAGGTCGGGGGCGCCTCCGAGGTCCTCGAAGTGGTAGGCGAGCAGCGGCCCCTGCTCGGGCTGCATCGAGAGCACCAGGTCGCCCTCCCGCAGCTCGGGCACCACCGCCTTGCGCAGGTCGCTGGCGTTCGACTTGTTCTCGAGCCCGTAGCTCTTCGGTATCGCCCAGATCCCGAACACGATCACGAGCGCCACCATGCCGAGGGCGCCGGCACGGGCGAGGCCCAGCGCGGCCACCAGCAGCATCGGGCCGAGCAGCACGCCGAGGTAGCGCGTGGTCCAGGCCGGCGACACCTGCGACACGAGCCAGGCCACCGCGAGCGTGCCGAGCACGATCACCGCGCCGGCGACCATGGCGGTGCGCTCCTTGTCCTCGGCGCGCCGTGCGATCACCGCCGCGAGCCCCGAGCCGCCGGCGAGCACGAGCGCCACCGTGGGCGTGCCACCCCCGAGCAGCGACTTGGAGATCTGGACGGGCGCCCCGAAGTTCGGCGAGTTGAGCCAGGGCGCACCGGTGTGCTGGATCTGGTGGAGCAGCGTGGGGAGCCAGGGCAGATAGAGCAGGCCCGCGAAGCCGAAGCCGATCAGCGCGTCCTTCCAGAAGCTCGAGCGGACCTCGGACACGTACCAGCAGGGCACCAGCGCCAGCACCAGCCCGACGCCGAGGAAGAGCCCCCAGTTGTGCGTGTAGAGCATGGCCGCGAGCAGGACCGCGAACAGCGGCAGGTAGCGCCGGCGCCCGAAGGCGAACACGTTCAGAAAGGCGGCGGTGGCGAGCAGCGAGAGCACCAGCATGAGCGAGTACATGCGGGTCTCCTGCGCGTAGGTAGTAAGGAACGGGTTGACCGCGCAAAGGGCGGCGCAGAACAGGCCGGCGCGGCGACCGAACAGGCTCCAGCCGGCCCAGAGCCCGCCGGGGATCGCCACCAGGGAGATCGCCACCGACAGCGCCTGGGTGTCGGCCGGGCCCCTGCCGAACACGTCCATCCAGACCGACAGCAGCATGTAGTAGAGCGGCGGCGAGCCGTCCACCCGGAGCGTGCCGGGGATGTCGAAGAGCGGCTGCGAGGCGATC
>DASQNF010000106.1:0-11474 GCA_035645115.1 Thermoleophilaceae bacterium
CGACAGGCACACCCTGCGTGTCGGGGAGCTGCGCGCGCGGGCCCGTGCCACCAGGCAGCGAGCCGCGCGCGACCGCGAGCGGGGGGGAAGAGATCGCGACCAGGCCGCGCGCGATCGCGAGCAGGCGGCGCAGGACCGCGAGCAGGCCGCCTACGACCGGGAGCACGCCGGGACCGACGAGCTCACCGGAGCGCGGCGCCGGGGGGTGGGCCTCGAAGAGCTCGAGAACGAGATGCAGCGTGCCCGGCGCGAAGGCACGAGCTTGCTTGCGGCCTACGTTGACGTCGATGACTTGAAGTCCGTGAACGACACGGAGGGCCACCCGGCGGGTGACGAGCTGCTTCGGGCGGTCGCCGACGGGTTGCGCGACCAGATGCGACCCTACGACCTGCTCGTGCGCCTGGGCGGGGACGAGTTCCTGTGCGCCCTTCCAAACGTCACGCCCGCCGAGGCGAGCATTCGCTTCGACGCCCTGAACACGAGACTGAAGGCCATTGGGCGCTCGGTGACGGTCGGCTTCGCAGAGCTGCGCGACGACGACTCGCCGAGCGAGTTCGTCAGGCGGGCCGACGCGAACCTGCTCGCCCGCCGCAGGGTGTAACGCGCGCCTGCGTTCAGCGTTGGGTGGCGCTCAGCCGCGCGCCGGCCGGTTGAGCCGTGCGAGGCGTGGCCCGCCCTCGTCCCACTCCTTTTCGCGTTCGATCTCCGCGTTCAACTCGGCGCCGAAGAGCAGCGCCACGTTGGTCAGCCAGAGCCAACCGACCAGCACGATGGCCCCGGCGAAGGTGCCGTAGACCGCGCCTACGTCCGCTACGCGCGACACGTACGCGGAGAGCCCGAGCGACGCGCACAGCCACAGCCCCACCGCGACGATGGCGCCGGGAGTGAGCCAGTGGAAGGCGCGCTGGCGCACGTCCGGGGTGACGTAGTAGACAAAGGCGAACGCGAGCGTGGCCACCACCAGTGCGGCAGGCCAGCGCACGTAGTCCCAGTACTGCGCGGCGGCGTCGAGCCCGAGGAACCCGAGCAGGTCGTCGGCGAAGCGGCCGCCCACGAACACGAGCAGGAGGCTCGCCAGCACGAGCGTCATCAGCACCGCTGTGGAGCAGATGTCGATCGCCTTGCGCCTGAAGAAGCCGCGCCCGCTTCCGTCGAGCTCGAAGACCACGTTCAGCGCCCGGCGGGCGGCCTCGAGCGCGCCGGTGGTGCCGTACAGCGTGAGCGCCACGCCGAGGGCGAGCGTCGTTGCGGCGGTGCCCTTGCTCAAAAAGGCCTTGCGCAGCGAGCGGTCGAGCGGGTCGATCACCGAGTCGGGCGCCACCTCCTCGAGGTAGATCATGATCGCGTCGTAGGTCTTCGGGAACTCGCCCACCAACCCGAGCAGCGAGAGGCCGAGCAGCGCGGCGGGGAACAGCGACATGAGCGCGTAGTAGGTGAGCGCCGCCGCGTGATGGGTCATCTGGTCGTCGTAGAACGCGATCAGCGTGCGCTTGATGACCCCCCCGGCGCGGCTCACGCGGCTCCCGTACCCCCCCTCACAACGCTAGTCGGCGAGCACGCTGATCTCGTGAGCGCGCCGCAGCTCGGGCTCGCCCGCAAGCAGGCACGCCATCCGCTCGCAGGCCCGCCGCGCGAAGCGCACCTGCTGGCCCCGCCCGAAGATCCGGAAGCCGAGGCGAGTGATCGGGTTGCGGATGCGGGCGGGGCGGGAGAGCACGTGGATCCGGAACTCGACGCGGCCGTCGTCGGCCCACTTCCAGACCTCGTAGTCCATCTGCCCCATCTCGAGGTGGTCCTGCAGGGTGCCGTAGCTCCAGCCCCAGACGCGCACCTCGCGGCCGTCGACGGTGCGCGTCTCGTCGATCACGCCGCCCACTCGCACCCCGAGGCGGAAGCGCAGGCCCCAGAAGCGCGCCTCCAGCAGCATGTCGCGGCCGCGGAGCGGTGAGTCGGGACGGTAGACCGCTCGGACGATCGCGGGGTCGGCGAACTCGTAGTCGCGCACGAGCTGCTTGGCCCGCTCCCAGGGACCACCCGGGACGGGCGGGCCGGGCGGCTCGCCGGGCAGCGGCTGGCGGTAGTCGTCGAGCTTCCAGCCCCGCTCCGCGCCAAGCGCCTCGCGGGCGGCGAGGTCGAAGTTGAGCCGCTTCTCGTGGAGCTCGTCGAGCGCCCGCCGGACGCGCGGGTCGGCGAGCGTGCGCGGGCCGGGCGGGAAGCTGAGCTTGCGCGTGTGGATGCCGAGCCGTCCCTCGCGCCGGCCACCGCATATCTCCACCACGCGCTCGAGGAAGGACGTCCACATGTGGAGCTGGATCTCCTTCGACATGCGCAGGCGGTCGTAGAGCAGGTCCGAGAGCCGGTCGCCGCTGCGCGCCCACGACTCGATCTCGAACCCGAGCGGATCGCCCTCGAGCGCCCGGAACTCGATCTGGCCGGCCTCGAGGTGGCCCGCGAGCGTGGCCAGCCGGAACGAGGTCGGCGAGATCGCCACCACGCGCACGGGGCCGTCCCAGGGTCCCGGCATGCGCACCACGTACTCGTCGTCGACGCGCATCCGGCCGGGCTCGCCCCGCACCTTCTGGAAGGTGGCCATCTCGGTGGGCGCCGCACGGTCGGGGTCCTCACACAGCCGCGCCACGAGCTCCCGAGCCGAGAGCTCCGCGCCCGCGATCCTGACCGTGTAGCGGCGGTGGAAGAACGCTCCCCAGCCGTCCTCGAGGCGCTGCAGCTCGTCCAGGTCGATCCCCTCGGCGAGCGGGGGCGGCGCGTCCTCGGGCCACGAGCCCTCGACCTCGACGCGCGTCATCGGCGTGAGCCGCCACATGTAGCGCCACGAGGTCAGGCTCACCCCGAGCGGCCAGCGCGTGGCGGTGGTGAGGCGGCGGATGAGCGTGGGCCGGCGCGGCATGGATGTGCTCGCATACCCGTTCGCGCAGCGGGTATCCCGGGTCACATGCTCGGCAACGTACTTCGTTCGGCCGGCCTCCGCGGCTGGCACCTGCACCTGCTCTCGCTGTCAGCGGTCTGGCTCTGTGTGAGCCTGTGGATACGCGCCAAGACGGTCGATCAGGACGAGCGCGGCAACGCGGAGCGGCGCGCGCTGTTCGTGGGCCTGTGGCCGCCGATGCTGTGGCTGATCGGCGACACGGTGGAGCGCCACGAGTAGCCCGGTGCCCTCGGGGCCCGATGAGCGTGCCCCCGCTCGCGCAGGCGATCCCGGAGAACCTCGCCGACCTCGCCGGCAACACACCGCTGGTCGGGCTCACGCGGCTCGCGCGCGACTGCGGCGCCGAGCTCGTGGGGAAGCTCGAGGCCCACAACCCGGCCGGAAGCGTTAAGACCGCATCGGCGTTGCCAGGATCGAAGCCGCCGAGGAGCCGCCGCGGGGGGCCGCCGGACCCGGCGGGCGCCTGAGCGCGAGGCGGCCGCCGGCCGCAGCACGCGCTCAGTAGTACACCGTCCGCGTCCGGTGGCGCGGCAGCGCCTTGTACTCCCGGGCCTGGCCACGGTTCCAGAGCCAGGTGTCGAGCACCCGCGCCGGCACTCCGGTGCGGGCGGAGAGCAGCTCGCAGGCGTGGACGGCGCAGGCGCGGATCTCGCGCTCCTGCTCGCCCGGCGCCAGCAGCTCCCCGGCGTCGATGCGAGCAGCCAGCTCGGGCCGGTAGCGCAGCACGCCGTCCACACGCAGCACGTGCGGCACGAGGTTGTCCGCGAAGATCGTGAGCCTGTCGAGGTCGTGGAACGTGGCCGCGCCGGCGAGCGCGAGGTCGTTCGGCACGATCTGGGCGCGCTTCCAGAACCCGGTGTCGGCGAAGAACGGCATTCCGGCGGCGAGCATCTCCGCCAGCCGCTCGGCGGAGCCCCGCGCCTCGCTCAGCGCCTGCAGGGCGCTCCGCTCCCCGAGCCAGGCGCCGAGGTTGCCGAGCGCCCGGGCGTGCAACGCCATCAGCTCGTGAGCCGGGTCCTGCCCGAGCACCGCCGCCACGGCGGGCGCGTCGAGCGCGCGCAGCTCGGCGTTCGACCACGGCCCGAGCTCGCGCCAGCGCTCGGCCAGCGCCCAGGACACCGTGAAGTAGCCCGAGCAGCCGGACCGCTTGCGCAGCGTCGGAAACCAGCCCGAGCCGAAGTTGACCGCACCGAGCGTGAGCAGGTACGCGGCCACGTCCTCGTTGGGGCCCTCAAGGTAGTGACGCTCGGGATCGAGCGCGGGCGGGTCCACGTCCTCCGCCTCGAGCGCGAGCAGCCGCTCCCGATCGATCCTGACCCAGCGAGCGCTGGCCGCGATCCGCCGGCAGCTCTCGCGCACGCGGTCGGTGAGCTCCACGCGCGCAGCTTCCTACACTGCGGCCGGTGCCGCCCGCCTTCGCCTGCCGTGAGTTGACGAAGCGCTACGGGCAGACGCGGGCGCTGGCCGGGGTCGACCTCGACGTGGAGGCCGGCGAGCTGTTCGGCCTGCTCGGGCCGAACGGCGCCGGCAAGTCCACGCTCACGAAGATCGCGTGCGGCCTGGTGCGCGCCGGCGGCGGCGAGGCGGAGGTGGCGGGAGCGCCCGCGGGCTCGCCGCCCGCGCGTGCCGCGGTGGGCTACCTGGCCGAGCTGTTCCGCTTCCCGGAGTGGCTCACGGCGGACGAGCTGATCGGGCTCCACCAGTCGCTCTCCGGCTCGGCGGGCGGCCCGGCCGAGCGTGCCGAGCTGCTCGAGCTGGTTGGACTGGGCGACGCCCGTCAGGTGAAGGTCGGCGCCATGTCGAAGGGCATGGCGCAGCGCCTCGGGATCGCGCAGGCGCTCGTGGGGTCGCCGCGGCTGCTGCTGCTCGACGAGCCCACCAGCGCGCTCGACCCGGTGGGCCGCCGGATCGTCCGCGACCTGCTCACGGAGCTGCGCGCCCGCGGGGTGGCGGTGATGCTGAGCTCGCACCTGCTGAGCGAGGTGGAGCTCGTCTGCGACCGCGTGGCGATCCTGCTCGCCGGCCGGATCGTGTCCGCGGGGACGCCGGCGGAGCTCGCCCGCCCCCGCGGCGTCGAGGTCGAGACCGGCGCGGGGGTGCGCAGCTTCCCGGACGCGGCCCGCGAGGAGGTGCCGCGGATCGTGGCCGAGCTGGTGGCGGCGGGCGAGCAGGTGTACGGCGTGACGGTGATGGCCTCGAGCCTCGAGGACGCCTATCTCGAGGCGGTGGGAGCGGGATGAGCGGCGCGCTTGTCGTGGCCCGCTACGCGCTGCGCGAGTCGGTGCGGCGGCGGGTGATCGCCGTGGTGCTCGTGCTCACCACGATCTTCCTCGCCCTGTACGCGCTCGGCGCCGAGCTCGCCTTCAACGAGGTCGAGAGCTTCGGCGGCGTGAACTCCCAGTTCGACGAGCAGGTCCTCACCGGCTCCACACTGCTCGGCCTCTCGATGTTCACGACGCTGTTCCTCGGAGCCGTGCTGGGGGCGTTCCTGACGCTCGCCAGCGTGCGCGGCGACGCCGAGCGTGGCCTGCTCCAGCCGCTCGTGGTCCGTCCCGTGGGCCGTGCGAGCCTGCTGCTGGGCCGCTTCCTCGGCGCCGCGGCGGTGTGCGGCGCGTACGTGAGCGCCGTCTACGTTGCGGCGCTCCTGATCACCGGCCTCACCGGCGGCTGGTGGCCGGACAACGTCGTGGCGCCCGGGCTCGGCCTCGTCGCGGGCGTGCTGGTGATCGCCGCGCTGTCCCTGCTCGGGTCGGTCTTCCTCTCGGCCACAGCCAACGGTATCGCCGTCTTCATGCTGTTCGGGGCGGGGCTCGCTGCGGGCCTGCTCGGGCAGATCGGGGACGCGCTGAGCGTGCAGACGCTCGAGGACGTGGCGACCCTCACCTCCTGGCTGCTGCCCTTCGAGGCGCAGTACCAGGCCGGCCTCCACTCGCTCACCGAGGACGTGGGCGGCGTCACCGGCGTGATCGTGCAGCTCGGCCCGTTCGGCGGCGCGCGCGAGGGCGGTCCGCTCCTGTGGCTGTGGACGCTCGCCTACCTCGCGCTCGTCGGGCTCGCCGCCCGCGCCGCCTTCGCCCGTCGCGACCTGTAGGCGCGGGGCCCTCCGCCGGCGCATCTATCCTCGCCAGGGTGAGCGCTCCAGCCGCCGCGGGCGAGCTCCTCGAGGGTATGAACGAGCCCCAGCGGGAGGCCGTGCTGCACGGTGAGGGCCCGCTCCTGATCCTCGCGGGCGCCGGCTCGGGCAAGACGAGGGTGCTCACCCACCGGATCGCCCATCTGGTCCGGACGGGGCAGGCGCGGCCGGGCGAGATCCTCGCCATCACCTTCACGAACAAGGCCGCCCAGGAGATGCGCGAGCGGGTTGAGGGCCTGATCGGTGGCCGCACCAGGGCCATGTGGCTGATGACCTTCCACTCGGCCTGCGCGCGCATGCTGCGCGCGGACGCCGAGCGGCTCGGCTACACCCGGGGGTTCACGATCTACGACGAGCAGGACTCGCTGCGGCTCGTCAAGAACTGCATGGACGAGCTCGACGTGGACCCGAAGCGCTACGCGCCGCGTGGAATCCGCCGCCAGATCTCCGACGCCAAGAACCAGCTGCTCGACGCGGAGGCCTACCGCCTCAAGGTCTCGAGCTTCTTCGAGCAGACCGCGGCCGACGTGTACGAGCTCTACGAGCAGCGGCTTCACTCGGCTAACGCAATGGACTTCGACGACCTGCTGTTCCGCTGCGTCAACCTGTTCGAGCTCTTCCCCGAGGTCCGCGAGCGCTACCGCCGCTCCTTCCGCCACGTCCTGGTCGACGAGTACCAGGACACGAACCGGGCCCAGTACCGCTGGCTGCAGCTGCTGTGCGAGGAGCACCGCAACCTGTGCGTGGTGGGTGATGACGATCAGGCCGTGTATGGGTTCCGCGGAGCGGACGTGCGCAACATCCTCGACTTCGAGGACGACTTCCCGGACGCGCGGGTCGTGAAGCTCGAACAGAACTACCGCTCGACGCAGACGATCCTGAACGCCTCGAACGCAGTGATCGCCAACAACCGCGCCCGCAAGCAGAAGGTACTTTGGAGCGAGCTCGGCGACGGCGAGCCGGTGCACGTACGCGAGCTCGAGGACGAGCACGCCGAGGCGCGCTTCGTGGTCGCGGAGATCGAGCGGCTCGTGGACCAGGGCGAGTCGCGCGACGAGATCGCGGTCTTCTACCGGACCAACGCGCAGAGCCGCGTGCTCGAGGACAACCTCGTGCGCTACGGCGTGGCCTACCAGGTGATCGGCGGCACCCGCTTCTACGAGCGCGCCGAGGTCAAGGATGCAATGGCCTACCTCACGCTGCTCGTCAACCCGGCCGACACGGTGGCGTTCGGGCGCGTGGTCAACTCGCCCCGGCGCGGGATCGGCGCCACCTCGCAGGGACGGCTGGCGGGCCACGCGAACACGCTCGGCCAGCCCGTCTGGGACGTCGCGGCCGCGCCCGAGTCGGTGCCGGGGCTGGCGCCCGCGGCGGTCAAGGCCGTCGGGCGCTTCATGTCGGTGATGGAGCGCCTGCGGGAGCGCGCGGCGGGCGGGGCGGGCGTGGGGGACCTCCTGGCCGAGACACTAGATGAGACCGGCTACACGGACGCCCTGCGCGCCGAGCGCACCGTAGAGGCGCAGGTTCGCCTCGAGAACCTCGAGGAGCTCGTGGGGGTGGCGCGCGAGTACGACGCGGGCGCCGGCGAGGAGGGATCGGTGGAGGAGTTCCTCCAGCAGATCGCGCTCTTCTCCGAGCAGGACAACCTGCGCGACGACGAGGGCATCGTCACGCTGATGACCCTCCACAACGCCAAGGGCCTCGAGTTCGGGGTGGTCTTCATCATCGGCTTGGAGGACGGGGTGTTCCCGCACATGCGCTCGATCGAGGCGGGCGACCTCGAGGAGGAGCGCCGGCTCGCCTACGTCGGCATCACGCGCGCGCGGCGGGAGCTCTACCTCACGAGCGCCCGCACGCGGGCGCTGTTCGGCAACCGCGACTGGAACATGCGCAGCCGCTTCATCGACGAGATCCCGGCCGAGCTCACCGACCTCGACGACGACGCGCCCACCGGTCGCGCCGCGGCGTCCACCTGGGGCGGGGGGGCCGCGGCGCAGACGGCCGCGCCCGCCCCCGGGGCGTCGTTCGCGCTGGGGGAGGACGTGCTGCACGCGCAGTTCGGCGAGGGCGTGGTCACCGGAGTGGAGCCCGGCGGGCTGGTGGTGGTGCGCTTCGCGGGTGACGGCTCGGAGCGCAAGCTGATGGCCGACTACGCGCCCCTGAAGAAGCGCTGACGCCGCGACAGGCCGCCGGCCGGTCCCGCGGGATAGGCTCTCGCGCCCTGATGGCTGCTCGCATCATCGACGGCAAGGCGGTGGCGGCTCGCGTCAAGCAGGAGGTGGCGCGCGAGCTGGCCCAGTCCGGCCTCAAGCCCGGCCTCGCCACGATCCTCGTGGGCGACGATCCCGCGTCGGCCGTCTACGTCCGCATGAAGCGCGAGGACTCCGCCGAGGTCGGCATCGAGTCCTTCCACCACGAGCCGGGCGGCGAGGTGGAGGCGTCCGAGCTGGCGGCGCTGATCCACTCTCTGAACGAGGACGCACGCGTCCACGGGATCCTGCTGCAGCTCCCGCTGCCGGACCATCTCGACCAGGACGACTTCATCTCCCTGATCGACCCCGCAAAGGACGTGGACGGCCTAACGGCGGCCAACGCGGGCCTGCTCATGCACGGTCGCGAGGAGGCGCTCGTCCCGTGCACGCCGGCCGGCGTGATGGAGCTGCTGCGCGACTCGGAAGTCGAGCTCTCGGGCGCGCGCGCGGTGGTGATCGGCCGCTCGATACTGGTGGGCAAGCCGCTCGTCCAGCTGCTCCTCGGCGCAAACGCCACCGTGACCCACTGCCACTCGCGCACGCGCGACCTGCCGGAGGTGTGCCGCGAGGCCGAGGTGCTGGTCGCGGCCGTGGGATCGGCGGGCCTCGTGACGGCCGACATGGTGCGCGAGGGGGCGGTGGTGGTGGACGTGGGTACGAACAGGACCGAAGACGGGCTCGTGGGCGACGTGGACTTCGACTCGGTGCGCGAGCGGGCCGGGGCGATCACGCCGGTCCCCGGAGGGGTCGGGCCGATGACCCGGGCGATGCTGCTCGTGAACACGCTCAAGGCGGCGCGCGCCGCGAGCGGCGGCTAGCGCCGAGCCTGCGAGCCCGTGTGCCGGCGCCGCTGCCGCCGGTACGCTCCCGGCGCATGGACCTGCGAAGGCTCCGCGCCGGCGAATGGCTGCTCGCCGGCGCCGGCGCTCTGCTGCTGGTGAGCCTGTTCCTGCCGTGGTACGGCGTGAGCGACGGCGCCGCCACGCGCACCGGCTTCGAGGCGTTCGCCGTGCTCGACGTCGTGCTCGCCCTGATCGCGGCCGGCGCGGTCGCCGTGCTCCCGGTCACGGCGGCCCAGCGCGTGCCGGCGGTCCCGCTCGCGCTCCAGTCACTGATCACGGTCGCCGGCCTGGTGGCGCTCGTGCTCGTGCTGGTCAGGGTCCTGAACCTGCCCGGTGACGCGACCGGGCGCGAGTGGGCGCTCTGGATGGGGCTCGCCGGCGCGGCCGGAGTAGTGGTCGGCGGGCTCGTGGCGATGCGGGACGAGCGCCCGTCGCCGCCCGGCGCCCACGTGGACCTGACCGGCCGCCCGGTGGCGCGGCCACCCGAGGTCGAGACGCTCCCGGCCCCCCGCCCGGACGCGCCGGGCTGAAGCTTTGGGCGGCTGCTGGGCTGCTCCGGGGCGGCGCTCGCGCCGCTGCTCACCGCGGCGGCCCGGCTCGGCGAGCGCGGCGCCCACCTCCCGAGCCTGCCCGTCTACCTACAATCGCGCCGGTGATCGACCGCGACCAGGTGACCCACGTGGCACGCCTCGCTCGGCTCGCGCTGAGCGACGCCGAGCTCATGCGGATCGCGCCCGAGCTCTCGAAGATCCTCGGGCACGTGGAGACGATGAACGAGCTCGACCTCGAGGGCGTGGAGCCCACCTCCCACGTTGTCGACCTGACGAACGTGCTGCGCGCGGACGTCCCGCGCGAGAGCCTGCCTCGTGAGAGGGCGCTCGAGCAGGCCCCGGACGCCGCAGGCGGCGGGTTCCGGGTGCCCGCGGCCGCAGGCGCGCGGGACCGCGGGCGCGGGGGCCCGGGAGCGTCGTGAGCGAGGAGCTGCTCACCCTCACGGCCGGGGAGCAGGCCGAGCGGATCGCGGCCGGGGAGCTCTCCGGCGAGGAGCTGTTCGCGTTCTGGCGCGAGCGCGCGGCGGGCGACGAGCTCGGCGCCTACCTGTGGGTGGCCGACCGGAACCCGGGCGGCTCGCTGCCGCCCGTGGCGGTGAAGGACCTGTTCTGCGTCGAGGGCGTGCCGAGCGCCGCCGGCTCGCGCATCCTCGAGGGCTACCGGCCGCCCTACACCGCCACGTGCGTCCGCAACCTCCAGGCGGCGGGGGCGCAGGTGCTCGGCAAGACCAACCAGGACGAGTTCGCGATGGGGTCATCGAACGAGAACTCCGGCTACGGGCCGGTGCAGAACCCGTGGGACCGCACCCGGGTGCCGGGCGGCTCGAGCGGGGGCAGCGCGGCGGCGGTGGCCGCCGGCACGGCGCCCTGGGCGATCGGCACCGACACCGGCGGCTCGATCCGCCAGCCGGCGTCGCTCTGCGGGATCGTGGGCCTCAAGCCCACCTACGGCGCCGTGAGCCGCTACGGGATGATCGCGTTCGCCTCCTCGCTCGACCAGTGCGGGCCGCTCACGCGCGACGTGACCGACGCCGCGATCCTGCTCGGCCACCTCCAGGGGAGGGACCCCTGCGACTCGACCTCACTCGGCATCCCGAGCGGCGTGGAGCTGCCGAGCGCAGAGCGGCTCGACGGCATCCGCTTCGGCGTCTGGGGCCTCGAGGAGGAAGGGCTCGAGCCGGGCGTGGCCGAGGCGGTGAAGGCCACGATCGCGACGATCGAGGAGCTCGGTGGAAGCATCGCCGAGGTCGAACTCCCGCACGCCCGCTACGGCATCGCCGCCTACTACGTGATCGCACCCGCGGAGGCCAGCGCGAACCTGGCGCGCTACGACGGAGTCCGCTTCGGGCCGCGCGCCGACATCGACGGCGCCGGCCTCACCGAGATGTACGAGCGGACCCGCCACGACGGCTTCGGCGACGAGGTCAAGCGGCGCATCATGATCGGAACCTACGCGCTCTCGTCCGGCTACTACGAGGCCTACTACGGCACCGCCCAGAAGGTGCGCACCCGCATCGCGCAGGACTTCCACGCCGCGTTCGCCGAGGTGGACTTCGTGGTCACGCCCACCTCCGCGACGGTGGCGTTCGAGCTGGGTGCGC
Organism: Thermoleophilaceae bacterium; assembly: GCA_035645115.1. Lineage (GTDB taxonomy): Bacteria > Actinomycetota > Thermoleophilia > Solirubrobacterales > Thermoleophilaceae > JACVRW01. The sequence continues at coordinate 11,327 of DASQNF010000106.1, forward strand.
GCATGGCCGACCCGCTCGCCATGTACCTCTCGGACTACTTCACGGTGCCGATGCCGCTCGCCGGCATCCCGGCGATCTCGATCCCGTGCGGCCTCTCCGAAGGACTGCCGGTGGGGTTCCAGATCGCCGGGCCGGCTTTCAGCGAGCC
>DASQNF010000107.1:0-3499 GCA_035645115.1 Thermoleophilaceae bacterium
GTCGAAGCGGCGCAGCACCCCGCGCTGCTCGTACCAGCCGATCAGCGGCGAGGTCTGCTCCTGGTAGACGTCGAGGCGCTTGCGGATCGTCTCCGGCCTGTCGTCGGCGCGCTGCACCAGCCGCGAGCCGTCCTGGTCGCATACGCCGGGGACCTTCGGGGGGTCGAACTCCACGTGGTAGACGTGCTCGTTCTTCACGCAGGTGCGCCGGCCGGAGAGCCTGCGGATGACCTCCTCGTCGGGGGCCTCGATCAGCAGCACCGCGGTGAGCGAGCGCCCTCGTCCGTCGAGCTCCCCCTCGAGCATCTCGGCCTGGCCGATCGTGCGGGGGAAGCCGTCCAGGAGGAAGCCGTCGTCGGCCTCGCCCGAGTCGAGCCGCTCAGCGATCACGTTGCAGATCAGGATGTCGGGCACGAGCTCGCCGCGGTCCATGTAGCCCTTCGCCTCGCGGCCGAGAGGCGTCTCCTGGCTCACGGCCTCCCGCAGGATGATCCCGGTGGAGTAATAGGGCAGCTCGAAGTCCTCGACGAGCCGCTCGGCCTGGGTCCCCTTTCCGGCGCCTGGCGGGCCCACCAGGACGAGGTTGCGCTCGCTCACTTCAAGAAGCCCTCGTAGTTGCGCATCATCAGCTGCGCCTCGAGCTGCTTCATGGTGTCGAGCGCCACGCCCACGACGATCAGGATCGACGTGCCTCCGAAGAAGAAGTTTGCGCTCGTCTGGTTGATGAGGATCGTGGGCAGTGCCGCCACCGCCGCGAGGTAGATCGCCCCAGGGAACGTCAGCCGCGCCAGGATGCGGTCCAGGTACTCGGCCGTGGGCCTTCCAGGCCTCACCCCGGGGATGAAGCCGCCGTACTTCTTGAGGTTGTCCGCCTGCTCCACCGGGTTGAACGTGACCGCCGTGTAGAAGTAGGTGAAGAGGATGATCAGGATCGACTCTCCCACCAGGTAGGCCGCCCCATTGGGGCTGAAGAAGGTGGAGAAGTCCTGCGCCCAGCTCGCCTGGGTCAGCTCGCCCACCGTGGGCGGGAAGGCCATCAGCGAGGCGGCGAAGATCACCGGGATGACGCCGGCCATGTTCACGCGCAGCGGCAGGTAGGTGGACCCGCCGCCGGCCATTCGCCGGCCCACCACGCGTTTCGCGTACTGCACGGGGATGCGCCGCTGGCCCTCCTGCATGAAGACGATGCCCGCGATGATCGCCAGCGCCAGGAACGGCATCATCACCACGAAGATCTGGTCGGGGTTCGTCCACCAGGCCTGGATGCCGCTCGGGAGCCCGGACACGATCGACGCGAAGATCATCAGCGAGATGCCGTTGCCGATCCCGCGCTGTGTGATCAGCTCGCCGAGCCACATCAGCAGCACGCAGCCGGCGGTGAGCGTCATGACGATCACGAAGACGCGCCCGAAGGTGAAGTTGTCGACCACCTCCGAGCCCTCGCTGCCGGCGAAGGTGCGGAACAGGAAGACGTAGCCGATCGACTGGCCGAACGCCAGCCCGACGGTCAGGTAGCGCGTGTACTGCGTGATCTTCTGCTGGCCGACCTCGCCCTCCTTGCGGAGCTTGTCGAGCGTCGGCAACACCACCGTCAGGAGCTGCAGCATGATCGAGGCGGTGATGTAGGGCATGATCCCGAGCGCGAAGATCGCGAAGCGCTGCAGGGAGCCGCCCGAGAACAGGTTGAGGAAGCCGAGCACGTTCGACTGCCCCGAGAAGTTGTCGGCGAGGTCCTCCACGACATCGACGTTGATCCCGGGCGCCGGGATGTACGCGCCGAAGCGGTAGAGGGCGAGCATCGCCGCGGTGAAGGCGAGCTTCTTCCGGATGTCTGGGACCCGGAATGCGTTCAGGAACGTCCGGAGCACGGCGGCGCTGCTAGCTCTCGATCACCTGGCAGCTGCCGCCCGCCGCCTCGATCTTCTCGCGGGCGCTCTTCGAGAAGCCGTGCGCGTGCACGGTGAGCGCCTTCGAGACCTCGCCGCGCCCGAGCACCTTGACCGGCACGCCGCGCTTGGTGGCGAGGTTGCGCTCGCGCAGGCCGTCGAGCGTGACCTCGGCGCCGCCGTCGAAGCGCGCCTCGAGGTCATCGAGGTTGACCGGCTGCGTGTGCGTCCGGAACTTCTCGAACGGCATCGACTTCTTCATGTGCGGGCCGCGCAGCTTGCGCATCCGCATGTGGATCGGGGTCTGGCCGCCCTCGAAGCGCACCCGGCGCTTGCTGCCGGACCGCGCACCCGCTCCCTTGTGGCCGCGACCAGAGGTCTTCCCGGTGCCGGAGCCCTCTCCGCGCCCCACGCGCTTCCTCGGCCTGCGCGACCCCGGGGCCGGCTTCAGGCTGTGCAGCCCGATCCGCTCCTCGTTCTCGCTCTCAGCCATCGCGCACCTCGACCAGGTGCTGGACCGCGTGGACGAGCCCGCGCACCGAGGGCTGGTCCTCGCGCTCGATCGTGCGGCCGATCTTGCCGAGCCCGAGCGTCTTCAGCGTCTCGTGCTGCTTGCGGCTCGAGCCGTTCGACGAGCGCACCTGGGTGATCGTGAGGGTGGCCATCAGGCCGGCGCCTCCTCGTTGGCGGGCACGTCGGCCGCGACCGGCGCCTCGGCTGCAACCGGCGCCTCGGCTGCAACCGGCGCCTCGGCCGCAACGGGCGAGTCGGCGGCCGCGGGGCGCCGCTCGCCGAGGCCGAGCACCTCGGCCACCGACAGCCCGCGCAGCTCCGCCACACTCTTGGGATCGCGCAGCCCTTGGAGGGCGGCGACCGTGGCCTTGACCAAGTTGATCGGGTTCTGCGAGCCGAGCGACTTCGAGAGCACGTCGTGGATGCCCGCGAGCTCGAGCACGGCGCGCACCCCACCGCCCGCGATCACGCCGGTACCGGGCGAGGCGGGCTTGAGCAGCACGCGCGACGCCGAGTGCACGCCGATGTTCTCGTGCGTGATCGTGGAGCCGTGCATCGGCACCTTGAAGAGGTTCTTGCGGGCCCGCTCCACGCCCTTCTGGATCGCGACCGGCACCTCGTTGGCCTTGCCGTAGCCCACGCCGACCTGCGACTTCTCGTCGCCCACCACCACTAGCGCCGTGAACGAGAAGCGCCGGCCGCCCTTGACGACCTTGGCGACGCGGTTGATCTCGACGACGCGCTCCTGAAACTCGGAGTCGCCGCGCCCGCCACGTGTCCTGTCCCGACTAGCCATGCGAAGCACCCACCGTAGCGATCGTCGTACGCGAGGGGCCCGGCTCCGCCCGAAGCGAAGCGACGCCGGTCAAAACCTCAAGCCCTTCTCCCGGGCGCCGTCCGCAAGCGCCTTCACGCGCCCGTGATAGCGGTAGCCACCGCGGTCGAAAACCACCGTCTCGACCCCGGCCGACTTGGCCCGCTCGGCCAGCAGCTCGCCGGCGCGCTTGGCCTGCTCCATCGCGGCGAGCGACTTGAGATCGTCCTCGGTCCAGTTGACGGCGGCGAGCGTGTGCCCGGCCACGTCGTCGATCAGCTGGGCG
>DASQNF010000108.1:0-8815 GCA_035645115.1 Thermoleophilaceae bacterium
GGAACACGCTCGCGGAGGAGCGGCGCGCGCCGGCGCCGGCGGGGCGCGGGCCCGACGGCGGACGCGGGCCACGCTCGGGGCGCGCGCTCGAGCCGGTGCGTCTCGGCGAGGTCGAAGCCCCTCGGGTGGAGCGCATGCACACCGGCATCGGCGAGCTCGACCGCGTGCTCGGCGGCGGCCTCGTGCCCGGCTCGCTCGTGCTGATCGGCGGCTCCCCGGGGATAGGCAAGTCCACGCTCACTACGGGCGCCCTCGGCAACCTGGCGGCATCGGGACACAGGGTGCTCTACGTCTCGGGCGAGGAATCGGCCGCGCAGGTCAAGCTGCGCGCACAGCGGCTCGGCCCGGGCGCGCTCGAGGTGCCGATCGTGGCGGACACCGACCTCGACACCGTGCTGGCGACGATCGCGGCCGAGCGCCCCGAGGCCTGCGTCGTCGACTCGGTGCAGGTGCTCTACGACCCGGCGCTCAGCGGCAGCCCGGGCTCGGTCGGCCAGGTGCGCGAGGTCGCGGGCCGGCTCATGCGGATGGCGAAGGAGCGCGGCGTGGCCGTGATCCTCGTGGGCCACGTGACCAAGGAGGGCGCGATCGCGGGCCCGCGGGTGCTCGAGCACCTCGTGGACTGCGTCCTCTCCTTCGAGGGGGAGCGCGAGCGCACCTACCGTACCCTGCGCGCGCTCAAGAACCGCTTCGGCTCCACCAACGAGGTCGGCGTGTTCGAGATGCACGAGCACGGCCTGGTCGAGGTGGAGGACGCGAGCGCGCGCTTCGTCACCGAGGCCACCCGGGCGCCCGGCTCGGTCGTGCTCTGCGCGATGGAGGGCTCGCGCCCGCTGCTCGTGGAGGTGCAGGCGCTCGTGGCGCCGAGCGAGCTGGTGCCGCCCCGGCGGGTCGCCAACGGCGTCGACCGCAACCGGCTCGCGCTCGTGCTCGCCGTGCTCGCGCGCCACGGCGGGCTCGCGCTCGGCTCGAGCGACGTGTTCGTGTCGGTGGCGGGCGGGGTCCGCGTGGACGAGCCCGGCGCCGACCTCGCGATCGCGCTCGCGCTGGCATCGGCGTCGAAGGGCTTCGCGCTCGGCGGCGAGCGGCCGCTGGCGGCGTTCGGAGAGCTCGGGCTGACCGGCGAGCTGCGTGCGGTCGCGCACGCAGACCGCCGCCTGGCCGAGGCCGCCAAGTTCGGGCTCGATCGGGTGGTCAGCCCTGGGGGCGCCGGCGGGACGCTTCGCCAGGCGCTCGCCACCGTGGCTGGGCCGGTTCGCGCCGAGGCCGCCTGAGGGGGCCGCGCGGGCCCCTCCGGCCTCGGAAACCGCTGCAAACGGAGCCAATAAACGCGAACTAAAGACTGTTCACGTAGAATCGGTGCTCATGCCGTATGCCGGGGACGACGTCGCAGAGCTCGAAGCCCGGCAGGAACCGAGGCTCGTCCGAGCCCTGGAGATGGTGGCGCCGGGGACGGCCGTTCGGGAGGGTCTCGACAACATCGTTCAGGGTCGGACCGGCGCCCTGATCTGCATTGGGGAGTCGGAGGAGCTCAGCTTCCTGCTGTCGGGCGGCGTCAAGCTGGACGTGGACTACACCCCCGCGCTGCTCTACCAGCTCGCCAAGATGGACGGCGCCCTGCTGCTGGCGTCGAACGGCACCAAGATCCTGTGGGCGAACGTCCAGCTGATGCCGGATCCCACGATCCTCTCGCTCGAGACCGGCACCCGCCACCGAACGGCGGAGCGCGTCTCGAAGCAGACCGACGCCCTGGTGATCGCGATATCCGCGAGCCGCAGCGTCGTCTCGCTCTACCTCGACGGCGCGAAGTACATCCTCGAGGACATCCCGGTGGTGCTGGCGAAGGCCAACCAGGCGCTCGCCACCCTCGACAAGTACCGCAGCCGCCTCGACCAGGTCTCCACCCGACTGACTGCCCTCGAGTTCGAGGGCGGCGTGACGCTCCACGACGTGCTCACCGTGCTCCAGCGCTCCGAGCTCGTCACGCGCATGGCCGTGGAGATCGAGCGCTACATCGTGGAGCTCGGGGCCGAGGGGCGGCTGATCGAGATGCAGCTCGAGGAGACGATGGTCGGCGTGGCCGCCGACAAGTCCGCGCTGGTGCGCGACTACATCGTCGAGCCCTCGGAGGAGGGCTTCGCCATGGTGCTCGACTCGCTGGCCCGGCTGCCCCACCAGGACCTGCTCGACTTCGGTCGCCTTGCCGAGCTGCTCGGCTACGACCGCAAGCTGAACACCCTCGACCACCCCGCCTCGCCGCGCGGCTTCCGCATCCTCGGACGCATTCCAAGGCTTCCGAAGATGGTGGTCCAGTCGATCGTTAGTGAGTTCAGCGGACTCGACGAGATCCTCGCCGCGTCGGACTCGGAGCTCGAATCCGTGGAGGGCGTGGGCGACATGCGTGCGAAGGACATCCGCGAGGGACTTCGCAGGCTCCAGGAGATCAACCTCGTGGACCGGTATCTGCAAACCTGAAAGCACACCGGCGCGAGGACATGCGCCGCGTACACGTAGGAGGTAACCCCATCAGCGAAGCGATGTTGGACGAGGAATTCGTAGAGGACCTCGTGATCGACCGGCCGCCGGCCGTATACGAGATCGGCGACCAGGTCGTGTATCCCCATCACGGGGCGGGCAAGGTCCTCAAGAAGGAGATGAAGGAGGTGCTCGGCGAGAAGCGTGAGTACCTGACCATCAAGATCCTTCACAACGACATGACGGTCATGGTTCCGTGCTGCAACGCCGACAAGGCGGGGCTCCGGCGCGTGATCGGGGAGGACGATGTAAAGAAGGTGCTCTCGGTCCTTCGTGACGACGTGAGCCAAATGCCCAAGAACTGGAATCGGCGCTTCAAGCACAACCGCGAGAAGATCAAGACGGGGGATGTCTTCGAGCTGGCCGAGGTGGTTCGCAACCTGGCCATCCGCGAGAGCGAGAAGGGCCTCTCGACCGGCGAGAAACAGATGTACACGCGGGCGAAGAAGATCCTCGCCTCCGAGCTCATGTACGCGCTCGACATGGAGGAGGACGAGGCCGAGACGCACCTCGAGGATCTGATCGCTGAGGCGCACGCGGGCCGAAACGGCGCCGCGGCCTCCGCATAGCCGAGCGACGAGAGGCGCCGGGGGGCCCGGGGGCGTGAGCCCCGGATGTCGGCTGCCGGCCAGGTGCCACGGGGGTCCGGGGGCGTGAGCCCCCGGTCGCTCTCACTCGTCGGCATCGTTCCCGCCGCCGGCGGCGGCGAGCGGCTCGGCGCCGGCGGGCCGAAGGCGTTCGTGCCCTGCGCAGGCCGGCCGCTGCTCGACTGGAGCCTGGACGTGCTCGCCGCGGTGTGCGAGCGGGTGGTGGTGGCGGTGCCGCCGGGCCATGAGCGCCCGCCCGACAGGGTCACCGGAGGGGCGTCCCGCTCGGCGTCGGTCAGGAATGCCCTGCGCGCCGCCCCGGAGGCCACGGTGGCCGTGGTCCACGACGCCGCTCGCCCGCTCCTGACACGTGAGCTCTTGGAGCGCTGCGTCACGGCGCTCGAGGACGCGGACGGCGCGGTGGCCGCCGTCCCTGTCACGGACACCATCCACTCGGTGGGGCCGGACTCGGCGATCGAGTCGACGCCGCCGCGCTCGTCGCTCTGGGCCGCCCAGACCCCGCAGGTGTTCCGGGCCGAGACCCTGCGCCGCGCCCTCGAGGTAGACGACGAGGCGCTGGCGGCCGCCACCGACGACGCCTCGCTCGTGCTGGCGGCGGGCGGGCGGGTGCGCGTGGTCGAGGCCCCCGCCACGAACATCAAGGTCACGACCGCGGCTGACCTGCGCATGGTCGAGTCGGCGTTGTGCTGACGGACTACCACGTGCACCTGCGCCCGGACGAGCCCGGGGCGACCGCCGAGCGCTACTTCACCGCCGCGAACGCCGACCGCTTCCGCGAGACGGCGACCGAGCGCGGAATCGAGGAGCTCGGCGTGGCCGAGCACATCCACCGGTTCGCCCAGTCGCTCGAGGTCTGGACCCATCCCTGGTATCGGCACTGGGCCCGTGACGACGTGGACGAGTACTGCGACTTCGTGCGCTCGTCGGGGCTGCGCCTCGGCGTGGAGGCGGACTTCCTGCCGGGCCGCGAAGACCGGCTGGCGAGCTTCCTCGACGTGCGTCCGTGGGACTACGTGGTCGGCTCGGTCCACTTCCTGAGCGACGAGGCCCTCGACCTGCACGGCGAGCCGGACTGGGAGCGCTGGGACATCTGGCGCGAGGGCGACCCCGAGAAGGTCTGGGCGCGCTACTTCGAGACGCTCGGCGAGGCCGCCCGCACCGGCATCTTCGACATCCTCGCCCACCCCGATCTCGTGAAGGTCTGGGGCGCGCGGGTGCCGCTGCCGCGGGGCGACCTGCGTCGCTTCTACGAGCGTGCGATGGACGGCATAGCCGAGTCGGACGTGGCGATCGAGGTCTCCACCGCGGGCCTGCGCAAGCCCGTGGGCCAGATCTTCCCGGCCGCGTCCTTCCTCGAGATGTGCCTCGAAGCCGGACGGCCCGTGGCGCTGTCCAGCGACGCCCACCTGCCCGAGCAGCTCGGGTTCGAGTACGAGCGGGCGCTCGAGTGGCTGGACGGGCTGGGCGTGGGCGAGATCGCCGTCTTCGAGGGCCGCCGACGGCGGCTGGAGCCGCTCGGATGAGCGCGCGCGTGGGGATCGGCTACGACTCGCACCGCTTCGAGCCCGGCCGGCGGCTCGTACTGGGCGGCGTCGAGATCCCCGGCGCCGAGCGCGGCCTCGCCGGTCACTCGGACGCCGACGTGCTCGCGCACGCGGTGATTGACGCGTTGCTGGGGGCCGCCGGGCTGGGCGACATCGGGCGCCACTTCCCCGACACCGACGAGCGCTGGCGCGGCTCCGACTCGATCGAGCTGCTGCGCACGGTCCGGGGGCTGCTCGCCGACGCCGGCCACGAGCCGGCCAACCTCGACGCCACGATCATCTGCGAAGCGCCCAAGCTGGGCGCCCACAGGGACGAGATGCGCGCGCGCCTCGCCGAGGCCGCCGGAATCGCACCGGACGCAGTGAACGTGAAGTTCACCACCAACGAGGGCATGGGCTTCACCGGCCGTGGCGACGGGATAGCGGCGCTGGCCGTGGCCTCTGTCGCGCCGCCGGTGGGCTAGCCTCGCGCGTCGTGGACACTCTCGACCTTGCGTTCGCCGGGGTGGTGCGGCAGGCCGAGCTCGTGCGCGCCGGCGAGGTCAGCTCGCGCGAGCTGGTCGAGCTCTACCTCGAGCGGATCGAGCGGATCGACCCCGAGCTGAACTCTTACCGCAAGGTGATGGGCGAGCGCGCCCTGGCCGACGCCGCCCAGGCGGACGCGCGGCGCGCGGGCGGGGACGAGCGCCCGCTGCTCGGCGTGCCGGTCGCAGTCAAGGACGCGCAGGACGTGGCCGGCGAGGTCACGAGCTGGGGCACCGCGGCGAACCTGACCCCTGCCGCGCAGGACAGCGAGCTCGTGCGCCGCCTGCGTGCCGCGGGCGCGGTGGTCCTCGGCAAGACGAACCTGCCGGAGCTGGCGATCATGGGCGAGACCGAGGGCCCGTCGTTCGGCGTGACGCGCAATCCCTGGAGCAGCGACCGCAGCCCTGCCGGGTCGAGCGGAGGGAGCGCGGCCGCCGTGGCCGCCGGCCTCTGCGCCGCCGCAACGGCCTCCGACGGCGCCGGATCGATCCGCCTGCCGGCGGCCAACTGCGGCCTCGTTGGCCTGAAGCCCACGCGCGACCTGATCCCGCTGGCGCCGCTCTGCGAGCACTGGTTCGGCCTGAGCGTGGCGGGCTTCCTCACCCGCACGGTGGCCGACACGGCCCTGCTCGTGAGCGTCGCCGCGGGCGACGAGCAGCTGATGAGTGCCCCGTCGCGTCCGCCCGCGGGCGTGCGCGTGGCCTGGTCGGCGAAGCCGAGCCTCCCCGCCCGAATCGACTCCCTGATGGCGCGACTGGTCGAGGAGGCCGCCGGCCGCCTGGGCGCGCACGGCCACCGAGTCGAGCAGGAGGATCCGCCGTATCCTATGGTGAGCCCCGCGCCGAGCCGCTATCTGGCCGGCATCGCCCAGGACGCCGCGCGCGTGGAGCGGCCGGAGCGCCTGCAGCGCCGCACGCGTGGCTTCGCGCGCATGGGCCGGGGGATCAGAGGTCCCCTGCTCGAGTGGTCCCTGCGCGAGGACTGCAGCGAGAGCGGGCGGCCGTTCTTCGAGCGCCACGACGTGCTCGTGACCCCGCTCACCGCCCGCCCCCCGGTGGCGGCGGCCCAGTGGGAGGGCCGCGGAGCGCTGCGGACGCTCCTCGGCATGGTCGCCGTCTATCCGTTCACAGGGCACTGGAACCTAACCGGCCAGCCCGCGATCGCAGTGCCGGCCGGGCGCGGCGACGACGGCATGCCGGTGGGCGTGCAGATCGTGGGCAGACACGGGGAGGACGCCACGCTCCTCGCGCTGGCGGCGCAGCTCGAGGCGGAGATCGGCTGGGCCGAGCGCCGCCCGCCGGTGTCGTGAGGCGCCGCGACGGCGGTTAGCCTCTCGCGCGTGCGCGAGGTCCGCATCCACGACACGCTCTCGGGCGAGCTCGAGGCGATCGTCCCGCGCGAGCCGCCGAGGGTCGGGATCTACGCGTGTGGCCCCACCGTGTATGGGCGCATCCACGTGGGCAACGCCCGCCCGTACGTCGTCTTCTCGCTCTTGAAGCGCTTCCTCGAGCACGAGGGCTACCACGCCACCTTCGTCGTGAACGTGACCGATGTGAACGACAAGATCTACGAGGCCGCGCGCGAGCGCGGGGTCCCGAGCGCGCAGCTCGCCGAGGAGATGACCGCGGCGTACGTCGAGGACACCGACCTGCTCGGGCTCGGGCGCCCGGACAGCGAGCCGAGGGCCACGGAGACGATCGCCGCGATCGTCGCGCTGATCGAGGCGCTGGTCGAATCGGGTCACGCCTATGAGACCGGCGGCGACGTCTACTTCCGCGTAGCCTCCTTCGAGGGGTACGGCAAGCTCTCGAACCGCCCGCTCGAGGAGATGCAGCAGGGCGAGGGCGACGACGCCGCCGAGCTGAAGGAGGCGCCCCAGGACTTCGCGCTCTGGAAGGCGCACAAGCCGGACGAGGACAGCTCCTGGGACTCGCCGTGGGGAGCCGGCCGGCCCGGCTGGCACATCGAGTGCTCCGCAATGGCGGAGGCGATCCTCGGAGTGGACTTCGAGGTGCACGGCGGCGGCTCGGACCTGGTCTTCCCGCATCACGAGAACGAGATCGCCCAGACCGAGGCGGCGCGCGGACGGCCGCTCGCGCGCGTGTGGATGCACAACGGCATGGTCGAGATGGGCACCGCGAAGATGGCCAAGTCCGTGGGGAACGTCCGGCTCCTTCACGGAGCGCTCGAGCAGTACGGGCGTGAGGCGTTCCTGATGTGGATGGTGGGCGCGCACTACCGCAAGCCGGTGGCCTACACGGCGGAGGCGCTCGAGGATGCGCGCCGGGCGGCCGCCCGCGTGCGCGAGTTCTGCCGGCGGCTCGTGGACGGAGCTCCCGCGCCCGGCCTCGATGACTACGCGGAGCGCTTCTTCGGCGCGTTGGCCGACGACTTCAACACGCCGCAGGCGCGCGCGGAGCTGTTCGACTGGGTGAGCGAGGGCAACCGCCGGTTGGACTCCGGGGAGCCGCTCGGGGTGGGGGCGCTGGCGGAGATGCTCCACGTTCTGGGGCTCGGGTCTTTGCTCGAGGCCGCTGACTCCGAGCCTCCCGAGGAGCTGCGCCGGCTCGCCGCGGAGCGCGACGCGGCGCGCGGCGCGCGGGACTTCGCTCGGGCCGACCTGATCCGCGACGAGCTGGCCGCGCGCGGCTGGGAGATCCGCGACACGCCCGAGGGCGCGAGGCTCGTACCGCGGGGCTGAGCGCGCATGATCGTGTACGGCCGCAACCCGGTACGTGAGGCGCTGCGCGGCAAGCGCCGGGTGCAGCGGGTGTTCGCCACCGAGCGCGCCTCGCGTGAGGTCTGGCTCGGGGAGGTCGAGGCCCGAATCGTGGACGCGCGCGAGATCGAGGACCGCTGCGACTCGCCCGACCACCAGGGAATCTGCGCGGAGGTCGAAGCCTACCCGTACGCGCCCGCCGACGCGCTGCTCGACCCCGACGACGCGATCGTGCTCGCCCTGGACGAGGTCAAGGACCCGCACAACCTGGGCGCGGTCTGTCGCGTGGCGGAGTCGGCGGGCTGCGCCGGCGTGGTCCTTCCGGAGCGGCGCTCGGCGGAGGTCACGCCGGCGGTCTGCAAGGCCTCCGCGGGCGCGGTCGAGCACCTGGCGGTGGCGCGCGTGCCCAATCTCGCCGACTGGCTCCGGGTGGCGAAGGAGCGCGAGGCGACATGGGTCTATGGTGCGGCCGCGGACGCGGAGGTCCCCTACCACCGCCCCGACTATCGGGGTCGCGTGGTGCTGGTGCTCGGCTCGGAGGGACGCGGCCTGCGCCCACGGGTGGCGGCCGGCTGCGACGCGCTAGTCCGGCTCCCGCGCCGCGGTCGGATGGGCTCCCTGAACGTGTCGACCGCCGCCGCGGTGCTCGTGTACGGGATCTTGCATTTCCGCGAGTGCCCTTGACAGGGCTCCATAACAAGGCCATACTCCCGGCCAGTTCAGGCTGAAGTGGAGGTTGAGACCTCGACTCTCAGATCAAACCTGACGCCAGGGGAGGTAGTGCGTCACCGAGCTCTAGGGCCCACCCGGCCTGAGGGGAGCACTCGATGGCAGCTTCCGCGACTTTCCGTCCCACGGCGTTCAAGTCTCATTCTCAGGTCGAG
>DASQNF010000109.1:0-7086 GCA_035645115.1 Thermoleophilaceae bacterium
GCCAGCGCCACGCTCCCGAGCAGCACCCAGAGCAACACGAGCTGGAGCCGTACTGCGTCGATCGGCTCGGCGCCTGCGAGCAGCATCCCGACCATGACTCCCGGGAAGGCGATCACGCCGGTGGTCTTGGTCTGGTCGATCAGCGGGATCATCCCCGAGCGCAGCGAGCGGGCCACCGCCTCGCGGGCGGCCTGGCGGGAGGTTGCCCCGAGCGCGAGCATCGCCTCGATCAGGCCGGCGTGCGCGCGGATATCGTCGGCGAGCCGGTTGAGCGCCACCGCCGCCGCCGTCATCGCGTTCCCGATCACCATGCCTCCCACCGGCACGAGGTAGCGGGGCTCGGGCTCGAACACCCCCAGCGCGAGCACGAGCCCGAGCGTGACGCCGGCGGCCACCGCCAGAGCGACAGCGATCGGCCCGAGCGCGCCGGGCACGCCCTTCGCCCGCCCGCGCGCCGTGACGCTGCCGAGCCCCACCATCACGATCAGCAGGCCGGCCACGAGCGAGAGGCTGTCCGAGTCGAAGATCGCCTGGATCACGTACCCCACGGCCGTGAGCTGCAGGAACGAGCGCAGCACGGCCACGCCGAGGTCGACCTCGAGCTCCGCGCGCCGCCAGAGCGAGACCGCGGCCGCCAGCGCCACCAGGGCGAGCGAAGCGGCCACCTCGCCGAGCGAGACCGAGATCGAGCTCAGCCCGCCACCCTCCCGTCGGCCAGCCGCACCGTGCGCTGCGCGAGCCGTTCCGCCTGCGCCGGGTCGTGGGTGACGAGCACCATAGAGGTGCCCTCGAGCCCCGCGAGCGCCCGCTCCACCGCCCGCCCCGTGTCCTCGTCGAGCGCCGCGGTGGGCTCGTCCAGCAGCACCACCTCGGGCTCGAGCGCGAGCGCCCGGGCGAGCATCACCCGTTGCTGCTCGCCCACCGACAGCTTCGCCGCGTCGCGCTCGAGAAAGCCGCGCTCGAGGCCGGCGAGCCGCAGCGGGCGCTCTGGGTCGATCGAGCGATGCACGAGCGCCGGCCCGTAGCGCACGTTGTCCGCCACGCTGCCGGGCACCGGCGCCGGCAGCTGCGGCACGAGCGCCACCCGCCGGCGCAACTCGAGCGGATCGAGCTCGCGCACGTTGCGGCCGTGGAAGCGCACCGTGCCCTCGTCGGGGTCGGCCAGCCGGTTCAGCAGCCGCAGCAGGGTCGACTTCCCCGAGCCCGAGGGCCCGAGCAGCGCGGTGGCCCCCTCCCCGATCGTCAGGTCGAGCCCGCGCAGCACCGGCCGGCCGCCGCGCGCCAACTCGATGCCGCTGAGCTCGAAGATCGTCCCGCTACGCGACCGAGGCGGCCGGGACGGGCTCGTTCAGCTGCGGGTAGAGCGGATGCCGCTCGGCGAGCGCAGCCGTGCGCTCGCGGAGCTCGGCCTTGTGCGCGTCCGAGAACTCCCCGGTGAGCGCCTCGCCGATGACCCTGCCGACCTCGCGAAAGTCGTCCGCCCGAAGGCCGCGAGTGGCGAGCGCGGGCGTGCCGATCCGCAGCCCGGAGGACACAGCCGGCGGGCGCGGGTCGAACGGCACCGCGTTGCGGTTGACGGTGATCCCGATCTCGTGCAGCCGGTCCTCGGCCTGCTGGCCGTCGAGCTCCGACTCGCGCAGGTCGGCCAACACGAGATGGACGTCGGTGCCGCCGGTGAGCACGTTCACCCCGGCGGCCACCATCTCCTCCGCCACGATCGCCGCGCCGGCGCGCGTGCGCCGCTGGCGCTCGCGGAAGAGCTCCGACTGCGCGATCCTCATCGCCACCGCCTTGCCCGCGATCGCGTGCATGAGCGGCCCGCCCTGGTGACCGGGGAACACGCGCGAGTTGATCCGCTTCGCGTGCTCCTCCTTGCAGAGGATCATGCCGCCGCGAGCGCCGCCGAGCGTCTTGTGCGTGGTGGTGGTCACGACATCGCAGTGGGGCACCGGGTTGGGGTGCTCGCCGGCGGCCACGAGCCCGGCGAAGTGCGCCATGTCCGCCATCAGGAGCGCGCCCACCGAGTCGGCGATCTCGCGGAAGCGCTGGAAGTCGAGCCGGCGCGGGTAGGCCGACCATCCCGCGATGATCAGCTTCGGCCTCGACTCCTCGGCGATCCGCTGGAGCTCGTCCATGTCGAGCCGCGAGTCCTCCTTGCGCACGCCGTAGGCCACGATCTCGAAGTAGAGCCCGGAAAAGTTGATCTTCATCCCGTGCGAGAGGTGGCCGCCGTGGTCGAGCTTCATGCCGAGGATGCGGTCGCCCGGCTCGAGCAGCGCCATGTAGGCCGCGGAGTTGGCCTGCGCCCCGGAATGCGGCTGAACGTTCACGTGGTCGGCGCCGAACACCGCCTTCGCGCGGTCGATCGCGAGCTGCTCGGCCACGTCCACGTGCTCGCAGCCGCCGTAGTAGCGCTTTCCGGGATAGCCCTCGGCGTACTTGTTTGTGAGCACCGAGCCCTGGCAGTCGAGAATCGACTGGGGTACGAAGTTCTCCGAGGCGATCATCTCGAGCGTGCGCTCCTGCCGGGTGGCCTCGTCGCTCAGGACCGCGGCTATCTCCGGATCCACGTCGGCCACCGGCCGCGTGAAGTAGTCGGGTCTCAGCTCGCTCATCCGGAGGACCGTACCATCGGCTCAGGCGAGCAACTCCTCCACCCGCGCGTGGCTCACCGCCCCCGCGCGGACGATCCTCCAGGCGCCGTCGCGCTCGTAGCCGCTGAGGTCGACCACCGTGGACGGCGTGCCGGGAAGCTCCCCGCCGTCGATCACGAGGTCGACGCCGGCACGGATGCGCTCGTGGACGTCGGCCAGCCGGCGCGCGTCCTCCCCGCCGGCGAGGTTGGCGCTCGACTGGAGCACCGGCCGGCTCACGCTCGCGAGCGGCTCCAGCGCTCCGCGAAGCTCCGGCACGCGCAGGCCGAGCCGCTCCGGGGTCGGTCCGCAGGCGAGCGGGAAGCGGCGCGCCGGGTTGGCCAGCAGCAGCGTGAGCGCCCCGGGCAGCAGGCGTTCGAGGGCGGCGCGCGTGCGCTTGCCGAGCTCCGGCAGCTCACCGAGCGCCGGCTCGAGCGCGAAGAACATCACGGCGGCGGGCTTGGCGGGCGGGCGCCCCTTCAGCCTGTAGAGGCGATCCACTCCCTCGCGCGAGTGGGGGTCGGTGGCGAGGCCGTACACGGTGTCCGCCGGGAACAGCGCCACGCCGCCCACGGCGATGCAGCGCTCGAAGGTCCGGGCCTCCTCCGGGGCCACCCCGCTAGGGAACCCGACCCACCGTCATGCGCTCCCAGTTCGCGAGATCGGGCTGCGAGCGCGCGTCCTCCAGCATCGCGCGCACCTCGCGCGCCTGCTCCTGCCCGTGCTCGAGCGCCACGCGCGTGCCGGCCGGGGCCTGGGCGATCAGCTCGCGGATCGCGTCGAGGCCGTCCTCGCCTGAGACGAACGCCTCGCGCGGCTCGTAGCCGCGTATCTCCGGCTGCATGCTCTCCCACTCGTCCTCGCGGACGTAGGGTAGGTTCGCCACCACGAGGTCGTAGTGGCCCTCGGGCAGCCCGAAGTCCTCGCTCACCTCGAGCGGCAGGCCGAGCCGGGCCGCGTTCTCGCGTGCGATCTCGGCTGCCGGCGCGTACGGCTCGGAGGCGCTCACGCGCAGGTCCGGGCGCTCGTCGAGGATGGCGAGCGCGATCGAGCCACACCCGGTGCCCACGTCGTGCACGCGCGCCCCCTCCGGGAGCTCGAGCGCCACGTCCACGAGCAGCTCGGTCTCAGGGCGCGGGATCAGCGCCCGCCGGTCGATCGCGAGCTCGATGAAGCGGAAGCCCTTGCGCCCGAGGATGTAGGCCACGGGCTCGCGCCGCACGCGCCGCCTGACGTGCTCGGCGATCACGCGCGCGGCGCCCGGCGAGACCTCCATGTCCGGGTCGAGGAAGAGCGCCTGGCGCTCCACGCCGAGGGCGTCGGCCAGCAGCAGCTCGGCGTCCAGCCGAGGCGAGAGGCAGCCGGCCGCCTCGAGCGCGGGCACGGCCCCGCCGAGCGCATCGCGCGCGGTCATCCGTCCGAGTGCATCGCGCGCGGTCATGCCTCTCCCAGCGCGTCGCGCGCGGTCACGCCCCCGCCAGCGGCTGCGCGGCTTCGAGCATGCGCCGCTTCTCCTCCGCCTCGAGCGCCGCCGTGATCTCGTCGAGCTCGCCGGCGAGCACGCCCGGGAGATTGCCTTTGGTCAACCCCACGCGGTGGTCGGTCACGCGGTCCTGGGGGAAGTTGTAGGTGCGGATCTTCTCCGCGCGCTCGCCCGAGCCCACCTGGGCGAGCCTGGCTGCGGCCTGCTCTGCCTGCTGGGCGGCGATCTCGCGCTCGAGCAGGCGCGCGCGCAACACGCGCATCGCCTTGTCGCGGTTTTGGAGCTGCGACTTCTCGTCCTGCATCGACACCACCAAGCCGGTCGGCTTGTGGGTGATGCGCACGGCCGAGTCGGTGGTGTTCACCGACTGCCCGCCGGGGCCCGAGGAGCGGTAGACGTCGATCTGGAGGTCGTTCTGGTCGATCTGCACGTCCACGTCCTCGGCCTCGGGCAGGATCGCGACCGTGGCCGTGGAGGTGTGGATGCGCCCCTGGGACTCGGTCTCGGGCACGCGCTGAACGCGGTGGGTGCCGCCCTCGAACTTGAACACCGAATAGGCGCCGGCGCCCTTGACCGCGAACGTGAAGTGGCCCTCGCCGATCTCGATCGGCTCGTGCTTGAAGCCGCGTCGCTCCGCATAGCGGGTGAGCATCCGGAACAGGTCGCCGGCGAACAGCCCGGCCTCCTCGCCGCCGGCGCCCGGCCGGATCTCGACGATCACGTCCTTGTCGTCGTTCGGGTCGGGCTCGACCATCGCCAGCCGGATTTCCTCCTCGAGCTGCGCCAGGCGCTCCTCGGAGCTGCGCAGGAGCTCGCGCAGCTCGGGATCCTCGCCCTCGGCGAGCAGCTCGTGCGCCCCGGCGGCGTCGTCGGTGGCGTGGCGCCACTCCACCGCCAGCGTATGGGCGCGCTCGAGCGTGCGGTAGGCCCGGCCGGCCTCCGCATAGCGGCGCTGGTCCGAGATCACCTCGGGGTCGCTCATCTGCTCCGAAAGCTCGGCGAAGCGCTCCTCGATCTGCTCCACGAGGCGCTCGATCACACAGGGGAGGGTACGCGCCTGCCCCAGCGCGCCGCCTGCGCATACTCGATCAGGCGGTGGAAGTAGCCCTCGACGGATGGCCCTGGGCCGAGCCCGCGGTCGTCGAAGCGCACCCGCATCGAGAAGTAGGGGAAGTAGGGCTCCATGCGCCGCAGGCCCTGGTGGCGGCGACGCAGCCAGGGGTGGATCGCGCGCCGGTAGAGCTGCGGCGGCAGCGCCGCCGGCGCGGGCCGGCCGAGGTGCTCGGACGCGAGCTCGAGCAGGCGCCCGACCGTGGTCGCGTTGCGTCCGGCCACCAGGTGGAAGGTCCCGTCCGGGCCGTGGCTCGCCAGCTCGTGGACGCGGTCGGCCACGTAGTCCACCGGCACGATGTCCACCGGCGCCGACCTGCGTGCGGGGATCGCCGGGATGGCGTCCCAGGCGATCGCCTTGAGCGGGCCGTAGAGGACGTTGAACGAGCTGGTGCGCCCGGTACGGCTGTCCCCGACCACGATGCTCGGGCGCAGCACCTGCAGCGGCAGGGGAGCGGCCTCCGCTCGCTCACGCAGCATCAGCTCGGCCTCGAACTTGGATCGCTCGTAGGGGTTGCGAAAGCGCTGGCCCACGTCCAGCTGGTCCTCCCGGAAGAGCGTGCGCGGCTCACCGGCCACGTAGGCCGTGGACACGTAGCTGAAGCGCTCGAGCCGTGGGAGGCGAGCGGCCAGCTCGGCCATGCGGCGCGTGCCGTCCACGTTGATGCTGCGCGACTCGTCGAGCGGCAGCTCGAAGGACACCGAGGCGGCGCAGTGCACCACCGTGGTCACCTCCTCCGCCAGCCGCCCGACCGTGCGCTCGGACAGCGCCAGCCCGGGCCGCTCGATGTCCCCGGCCAGCGCGCTCAGCCGCTCGTGCGACGGCAACCGTGCCGCTGCGGCGTGGTCGTCCGGGGCACGCACGAGCGCGTAGACGCGCCGCTCCCCGACGTCGAGGAAGCGGGCCAGGACCTCCCCGCCTATGAAGCCCGTGGCGCCGGTCAGGAGAACGGCACCCATAGCCGAGGCCTATCCGTGCGAGCCCGAAGCCAAACCCGTCAGGCCACGACTTCCATGCCGACCTTGTCCTCCTCGGAGGCGGCGCGCGGGTTCTCCACCGCGAGCACCGCGTCGAGCGCCGCGATGGCAACCTCGAGCTGCGACTCGTCGGGCTCGCGCGTGGTCAGCCGCTGGAGCTGCATGCCGGGCCAGATCAGCACCCGCGCCCAGGCCTTGGCGCGGTGCTTGCCGGACCACTTGATCAGCTCGAACGCGAGGCCGGCCACGATCGGGATCCCAACCACGCGCGAGATGAACAGCCAGTGCCAGTCGAGCTTGCCGAGCGGGGCGAACACCACGATCGCCACCACCATCACGAACAGCAGGAAACTGGTGCCGCAGCGCGGGTGGAAGCGCGAGTAGCGCTGCGCGTTCGCCGGGGTGAGCTCCTCGCCCGCCTCGTAGCAGGAGATCGTCTTGTGCTCGGCGCCGTGGTACTCGAAGACGCGCTGGAGGTCGGGCATCCGCGAGATCAGCGCCAGGTATCCGAGGAAGATCGCGATCCGAACGAGCTTCTCGATCACCACGAACGCGAGCGAGTTCGGGATCTCGTCCGAGAAGATGTTGGTAAGGCCGGCCGGCAGCAGGAAGAAGAGGCCGACCGCGAACAGCATCGCGAACACGATCGTGCCCGCCCACATGCCGCCGCCGATCTCCTGCTTCTCGCCCTGCTCGTCCGGCGCGATCTGGGCGTTCGCCGAGATGCCGAGCGCCTTGAAGCCGATCTTGAGCGACTCGCCGAGCGCGGCCACTCCGCGGATGATCGGCAGCCGCAGCACGCGGTGGCGCTTGGCCCACGAGACGAGCGGCTCCGAGATCACCTCGATCTCGCCCTTGGCGCCCACCTTGGAGTCGGCGCCG
>DASQNF010000110.1:0-26403 GCA_035645115.1 Thermoleophilaceae bacterium
TGCTCCTCCGAGACGCTGCTCGTTTCCCTGCCCCCTGCCGTAGTTCGAATGCTTGTGGGGATTACTTCGCAGCAACGGGGGTTTTGGATCACCTGGAACGGTTGGTCGCCCCCTCCAATCCGACCGGGAGTTGCATGCGTCACGGCGTCGCCCGGCGCCCCTCGCCCGGGCGACGGGCGTGGGGCAAGATACGGCCGGTGATCTACGTCACGGGGCATCGCAACCCGGACTCCGACTCGATCGCGTCCGCGATCGCGCTCACCGAGCTGCTGCGGCGCATCGACCCGGGCGAGGAGTACGCCGCGGTGCGGCTGGGAGAGCCGAACGCCCAGACGCGCTGGCTGCTCGAGCGCGCCGGCGCGCCGGAGCCGGAGTTCTTGCCGCATGTGTACCTGCGCGTCTGCGACGTGATGCGCGAGAGCTTCCCCGTGGCGCGCGATGCGCAGCCGGTGCGCGACGTGGGCCTCGAGATGTCGAACCGCGACCTCGACCTGATGCCGATCGTGGACGATCAGGGCCGGCTGGTGGGAGTGATGACCGAGCGCGCGCTGGCGCGGCGCTACATCCGCGAGTCCCGCGAGGTGTCGAGCCTCGTGGACACGCCCGCGAGCGTCGCGGCCGTGGTTGGCGTGCTGCAGGGCAAGCTCGTGACGGGCGAGGAGCGCGAGGTGGCGGGGCGCGTGTGGGCGCAGTCGATGGACGTGTCCTCCCCGAGCCGGATCGCCGCGGGCGACGTGGTCGTGGTCGGCGACCGACCCGACGCCCAGCGGCTCGCGCTGAGCGCGGCGTGGCCCTGCTTGTGACGAGCAACGGCACCGTGCCCGGCGATGAGGTGCTCGAGCTGGCCGGCGAGCGCGGCGCCGCGGTCATCTCCTCGCCGCTCGACACCTACGTATCCGCCCGCATGATCACGCTCGCCGCCCCGTGCCGCGGGCTGATAAACGCGGACCCGCTGACCGTGAGCGTGGACGACCTGGTCTCCGACGTGGCCGAGCGGGTCAAGGAGGTGCACTACCGCGCGGCCGTGGCGGTGGACGGCGCCCGCCGGCCCGTGGGGCTCGTGACCCGCTCCGACCTCCTGCGCCCGAGGCCGAGGCGCGTGCTGCTGGTGGATCACGCCGAGCAGGCGCAGAGCGTGCCCGGAGTCGAGGAGGCCGAGATCGTCGAGATCCTCGACCACCATCACATCGGCTCGATCGAGACGCGCGTACCGGTGCGAGCCAGCTTCGATCCCGTGGGCTCCACCGCCACGCTCGTGACCGAGCGCTTCCGCCAGAACGGGCTCGAGCCGGCTCGCGCAACCGCGCTGCTGCTGCTCGGGGCGGTCCTGTCCGACACCGTGATCCTCAACTCCCCCACCACCACCGCCCGCGACCACACCGTCGTCGAGTACCTGGAGCGCGTGCTCGGCCTGGACGCGCGCGAGTTCGGACGCGAGATGTTCGAGTCGAGCTCCGACGTCTCGGACCTCCCGGCCGCGGAGATCGTCGCGCGCGACGCCAAGGAGTACGAGGCGGGCAGCGGGCAGACGATCTCGATCGCGCAGGTCGAGACCGTCGGCAAGGCCCTGCTCGAGCGCAAGGATGAGCTCCTCGATGCGGTCGAAGCCGCGCGTGCGCGGAACGGTCACGTCTTCTCGGCGCTGATGGTCACGGACATCCTGAGCAAGAGCACCGACCTGCTCGTGTCAGGCGACCGGGCGGCGGCCGAGCGTGCGTTCGGCCGCGAGGCCAGGGACGGCCTGATCGAGCTCCCCGACGTGATCAGCCGCAAGAAGCAGGTTGCCCCACCGCTGCTCGCCGCTCTCTGAAGCGAGGGCGCAGGGCGGCGTTACGCTGCCGGCCGGTGAAGGCGATCCAGATCACCGAGCTGAGCGGCCCCGACACGGCGCTCGAGCTCGTCGAGCTTCCGGAGCCGGAGCCCTCCCACGTTCTCACCCCCGGCAGCGGGGTCGTGGTCGAGGTGCACGCGGCCGGGGTCTCGTTCCCCGAGCTGCTGCAGACGCGCGGCGAGTACCAGCTGAAGCCGCCGCTGCCATTCGTGCCCGGCAGCGAGGTGGCGGGGATCGTGCGCAGCGCGTCGGACGGCGCCGCCGCGAGCGTGGGCGACCGGGTGGCTGCCTTCTGCGTGCTCGGCGGGTTCGCGGAGACGGCGGTCGCGCCCGCCTTCTTCGTCTTTCCGCTCTCCGAGCGGCTCGACTTCGCGCAGGGCGCCGGGCTGATCCTCAACTACCACACGGCGTACTTCGCGCTGAAGCTGCGCGGGCGCCTTCGCGAGGGCGAGACGGTGCTCGTGCACGGCGCCGCCGGCGGCGTCGGCACGGCCTCGCTGCAGGTGGCCAGGGGCCTCGGCGCCCGCACTATCGCGGTGGTGTCCACGGACGAGAAGGAGCGGGTGGCGCGCCGGGCCGGCGCAGACGACGTGCTGCGCTCGGACGGCCCCTGGAAGGACGAGGCCAAGCGGCTCGCGGGCGACGGCGTGGACATGGTGCTCGACCCGGTGGGCGGCGAGCGCTTCACCGACAGCCTGCGCTCGCTGCGCGAGGGCAGGCGGCTCGTGGTGGTGGGCTTCACGGGCGGCTCGATCCCGGAGGTGCGTGTGAACCGGCTGCTGCTGAGCAACACCGAGGTGGTCGGGGCCGGCTGGGGAGCGTACGCGATGGGCAAGCCCGATCTGATCCGCGAGATCGGCGCGGCGGTGGGCGAGCTCGTCGACGACGGGTTCGTGGAGCCACTGGTGGGGGCGCGCTACCGGGCCGGCGAGGCGGCCGCCGCCCTGCGCGCGATCGAAGAGCGACGCGCCACGGGCAAGGTAGTGCTCGAGTTCCGGTAGGGGAGCGGTCGAGGACGCCGGGCCGGCGTCAGGGAAACACGCTCTCCACGTCCTCCACGATCGTGAGCACCTCGTTGAAGTTCGAGAGCTCGAACGCCCGGCGAACGCTGAACGGGGGCCGCACGACCACGAAGCGCCGGCCGGCGTCGACCGCCCTGGCGTGCGCCGCGGCCACCACTCCCATGCCGCTCGAGTCCATGAAGCTGAGGCCGCTCAGGTCGAGGACGAGCAGGTCCGGACGGTCGGCCTCCGCGCCGGTGAGCTCCTCCGCCACGCGCGCGGCCACCTGGAGGTCGAGGTCTCCCCGCACCGCCACGAGGGCGCTGGTGCCCTCGGTCCGTGTCTCGACGTCGAAGTTGAGCATGCGGGGCCCAACCTACCTCGAAACGCTCGCGATCGGCCTCCCAGCCGCCGCTCGGCAGCGGGCGCATCGCAGGGGGCGCCCCGGGCCTGCGGACTATCCTCGGCCGGCCATGAGCGTCCTCGAGCTGGACACGCCTCACGGGGCGGCCCGCGCCCACGTGCATGCGGCGGAGGACCCCGCGGCCGCGCTCGTGCTCGGCCACGGCGCCGGCGGCGGTGTGGAAGCCCCCGATCTCGTGGCGGTCACCCGCGTCGCGCTCTCGGTGGGCGTGAGCGTTGCGCTCGTCGAGCAGCCCTACCGGGTCGCGGGGAGGCGCTCGCCCGCACCTGCGCACCAGCTCGACGCCGCCTGGACCGCGGTGGTCCGGCAGTTGCTCGCCGGCGAGCTCCGCGGCCTGCCGCTGGTGGCGGGCGGGCGCTCCGCGGGCGCGCGGGTGGCGTGTCGCACCGCCGCGGCCACCGCCGCCACAGCCGTCCTGTGCCTGGCGTTCCCGCTGCGCTCGCCGCGCAGGTCCGCCGGCGCTCCGGCGCAGAGTCGCCTGCCGGAGCTGGACGAGCTGGCCGTACCCACGCTGGTGGTGCAGGGCGCGCGCGACCCGTTCGGGACGCCGCCGGCCGCACCCGGGCGCACGGTGGTGGAGGTGCCGGGCAATCACAGCCTGCGGGCGGATCCGGACGCCGTGGCCGACGCGGTCGGCGCCTGGCTGCGCGCCGTTGTCGGCCTGCCGAGCGCTAGCGTGCCCGCCCATGGACATGAAGCTTGAGCTGGTTGCGGTCCCCGTCTCCGACGTGGACCGCGCGAAGACCTTCTACACCGAGCGCGCCGGGTTCAACGCGGACCACGACCATCGGGTCAGCGACGAGCTGCGCTTCGTGCAGCTCACGCCCCCCGGCTCGGCGTGCTCGATCGCACTCGGGACCGGGATCGTCGAATCCGAGCCCGGATCGGTGCAGGGGCTGCAGCTGGTGGTGGCGGACATCGAGGCCGCCCGCGACGAGCTGGCCGGCCGCGGGGTCGAGGTGAGCGAGGTACAGAGGTTCGCATGGGGCTCGTTCGTCTTCTTCAAGGATCCGGACGGCAACGGCTGGGCGGTGCAGCAACTGCCGCAGCGCGACTGAGCTACGCCGGGTCGTAGAACGCCGAGACGGATCCACCGGGCGCGAGCCAGGGCTCGACGAGCGCCCGCGCCCGAGCGGGGTCACGATGGAAGAGGCCCACGCGGACGGCGAAGACCTTGTCGAAGCGCCGCTCCCCGAGATCGAGATCCTCGAGCCTCGCCACGAGGAACTCCGCCCTGCCAGCCTCGACGTGGCTCGCGTTGCGCCGGCTCGCGGCCTCGACCATCTTGGGCGAGCGGTCCACCCCCGTGAGCCGGCCTCCCACGAGCCGCTCGCAGACGAACGTGGCTGCCACGCCGTGCCCGCAGCCGACCTCGAGCACGCGGTCGTCCGGACAAATGTCGAGCTGCTCGACGATCGAGCGCAACCGCTCGCTCACGGTGTAGGCGCGTCTCTCAGTCCGGCTGTGAGAAGTCGTCGGCCCCGATCAGGTCCAGCTCGAGCGCCATCCCGAAGGCCGCGGCCTGCTCGGCGAGCCGCTCATGGCTGAGCCGCTCGGCGCCGAGCCGGATGCATTCGAGCGCCCTGTCGAGCTCGGCCTCGAACAGGTCGGCGTCCGCGTCCGGCACGGTCGCATCGCGACTCGCGCCGCAGGCCCCGCAGCGTAGGTGCATCCACCAGTGCTCCTGCCCATGAGGGTGCCACTCGACCGGGTGGACGAAGTCGGCGCCGCACGCGGTGCACACCGCGAGCGTCGCCCTGCGGCGGCGGAAGAGTCTCTCGAGCATCGGGGCCAGCGAGTCGGGGAGGGTGCGAGTCGGTCAAAGGTGACTGATCGGGGGCCAAAGTGCAAGCCCGGGCTCGCGGCCTCACGTGCTACTCCCGCCGGCGCTCAAGCGGCCAGGACAAAGGACACGAAGAACCCGGCGGCGGTGGCGAACGCGTTCAGCGGCCGCCCGTGCTCGAAGGCCTCCGGCATCAGCGTGTCTGCGAGCGAGGCCAGGACCGCTCCGCCGGCGAAGGCGAGCGCCAATGCGAGCACCGGATCGCTGAGCCCCCCGGCGGCCCCGCGGCCGACGATCACAGCCAAGGTCAGCAGCAGGGCGCAGGCCATCCAGATCAGCATCACTTGGCGGGCGGGGCGGCCCTCCTCGCGCATGGCCACCGCGCCGACGAGCGACTCGGGCAGGTTCGACGCGAAGATCGCCACCAGCAGGGTCAGAGAGGCCCCCTCGACGAGCGACACCCCGAGCGCGAGATTCTCGGGCACGCCGTCGAGCGTCACGGCGGCGAGCAGGGCCCACCCCACTCCCCCGCGCGCTCCCGCCTTCGCCACCTCGCGCTGCTCGGGGCCGGGATGTCCCGCCACGTAGCGGTCGAGCAGCGAGTCGGTGGTCACGAAGACCACGGCCCCGGCCAGCAGCCCGAGGCCCGAGCGCCACGCGCCGCCGAGGTGGAAGGCCTCCTCGAAGAGCTCGAAGGCGAGAGCCGAGATCAGGGCGCCACTTGCGAAGGCGAGCAGGATTCCGGTGACCTGCTGCGGCGCGCGCCAGCGAGAGCCGAGGCCGGCGCCGATCACCAGAGCGCTCGATGCCGCCACCCCGTAGAGCACCGCTTCGCCCATCGGCTCCTGCTTACCCCGGAAGCGCCAGGTGACGCCTCGGACTTGGCCCTACTGCTGCGCCGCTCCCGCGGCGGCCGGCTCCCTCCCGCTTTGCGCCCGTCAGGTCTCTGCCTTGGCCGGCAGGCGGCGGCGGGACAGCGCGCGCTCGTAGTTGAGGCGCAGAAGCTCGATCGCGTCGAGCACGTCGGCTTCGCTATCGATCCTGCGGGCGGCGAACCCGGGCCTGCCCGGGAACACCGGGTGGTAGTCGATTCGGCCCTGCTCGTGGAGCTCGGCCCAGATCGCCTTCGGGAAGCCGATGTGGAGTGCGTGATCGCCGTGCAGGTGGCCGAGCTCGCGGCGACCGAGCCGCAGCGACAGCTCGCCTCGCGATCCCGGCGCCGCCTCCAACCCGGGCCAGGAGGTCACCGCCTCGACTATCCGCTGGCCGGCTGCGGGCGTCGTGGTCATCGGAGTGTCTCGTTCGGATTGGATGTGTGGGGCATTCCCTGAAGATAGAAGTTCGATCGCACTTGAAGTCAAGCCCGGACTGTGCTTCTGTCTGAGCCGCGATGGCGGAGCTGCTCACCATCGGCGAGGTCGCAAAGCGCAGCGGCGTGGCCTCCTCGGCGCTGCGTTTCTACGAGGAGCGCGGCCTGATCAGCTCCGAGCGCGCCGGCGCGGGTCACCGGCGCTTTCCCCGCTCCGTGCTTCGACGGATCGCGTTCATTGTCTTCGCCCAGCGCATCGGGCTCACGCTCGAGGAGATCGGGCGGGAGCTCGCCAAGCTCCCTCCCGACCGCGCCCCCACTCGGCGCGACTGGTCGCGGCTCTCAAGCGGCTGGCGCTCGCGAATCGACGAGCGCATAGCGGAGCTCGAGCGGCTGAAGGCCGGGCTGACCGAGTGCATCGGCTGCGGTTGCCTCTCGCTCGACCGCTGCCGGCTCGCAAACCCGGGCGACAGGGCGCGGGCCGCAGGCCCCGGCCCGCGCTACTGGGTGGGGGACGCTCCGGGCGCCTGATGCGACTCGGCGCGTGACGGGCGCTGCGCGCCTGAGGCCGGGCGCATGAGAGCGCCCGCCTGATCGCCTGCCCAAGCCGGGACGTGCCACCACCAGCAGGGCGCCGACCGCGAGACCGATCTTGTCGTCCTATATCGATGACAACTTCGGTCTCGCTTCGATCGCGGCCGGCCGGATGCTCGTGCGGGCGGAAGGCCGGTCTCGCGAACCACGGCGAAGGAGCGCCTACCGCGGAGCCAGCGCGCCGTTGGACGCCATCTCGCGGGCGAGCCGGCGGAACGCTCGGGCCACCGGCTTCAGCGCCGTCAGCGGCCGCGCCGGGCGGATCAGCTGGAGCGGGAAGCCGATCTCGTCATGGAGCTCGAGCAGGCGCAGGTCGCGCGCGGTGGAGGCGGCCGCCGAGCGGGTTGTGAGACCGACGCATCCGTCCATCCTCACGGCCGTCTCCCAGGCCATCGGGCCATGCGGGTCGCGGGCGAGACGCGGTTCGAACCCGGCCTCCCTGCAATGGGCCGCCACCGCGCGATTGAAGCCGGGACCGTCGCGCGGATCCACGAGCGCGAAGGTCTCGTGCCTGAGCTCCGCGAGCCGGACCGGCGGCCGCCGCGAGGCCAGCCGGTGCGTGCCCCCCACCGCCAGCACCGCGCGCTCCTCGAGGAAGCGCTCGCAGACCATGCCGGGGCGGGGCTCGGCGCAGAACCCGAGCGCCAGCTCGAGCTCGCCACTCGTCACCGCGTCCGAGAGCGCTCCCGAGGAGTCCTGGCGCGCCCGCACCCGCAGCGCCGGCAGCCGGCACCCGGCCTCGGCCAGGACGGCCTGCGCGATGTAGTGCAACCCCGGCGAGAACCCGAGGCGCAGCTCGCCGCGCTCGCCGCGCGTCATTGCGGCCGCGATCTCCTCGACGTTCCCGGCGGCGTCCACGGCCCCGCGCGCCGAAGCGAGGATGGCCCTGCCCGCCTCCGAGAGCTCGACGCTGCGGCGCGTCCGCTCGAACAGCTCCACCCCCAGCTGCAGCTCGAGCCGCTTGACCTGCTGGCTGAGGGCGGGTTGCGCGATATGAAGTCGGGCGGCGGCCCGGCTGAAATGGAGCTCCTCCGCCAGGACCACGAAGGAGCGCAGCAGCCGCGGGTCCGCGTTCATGCTCGTAGCTTATAAGCGGCGGGTGAAGCGGTATTTTGCGGCGCCCGCGTGCGCGCGTAGGGTCGGCGCCTGTGAGACCGCATCTGGTGCTGCTCATCACCATCCTCGCGGCGGGTTGCGGCGGTGAAAACGACCCCGACCCGCGACCCGCCAGCCGGCCCGAGACCGCCGTAACCCCCGCGCCGCCTCCGGACGCCGGCACGAGCGCCGGGCACGGTGCGGACCCCCAACGCGTGGCGGTGCCGGAGCGCGACGGCTCCCCCCCGCAGGCCACGATCGAGCTCGCGGACGCCGCGGGCGGCACGCTGGCACGAGCCTCCCAGCCGGGGAAGACGCCCGCCCGCATCGTCACGCTCGACGAGCCCAGGCTGCGCGGGACCACTCGCGGCCGCGACGCCAACGGCGGCGTGGCCAGAGTGCGTGTCTCGCTCAGGGAGACGCTCGAGTGCCGCGGGCCCTCCGGCGTCTACACCCGACTCAGCACGCGCTACTTCCCGCCTCCGCAGATCGAGCGCATCCGCTCGAATCCCGGTGCCTTGCTGCCCACCACCGCCACGCGCTCGCTACGGCTGAGCCTCTCCGAGCGGCGCTGCGGCGCAGGGCGCTTGACCGCCGCGCACGGCGAGCTGTGGGGCGAGGCGATCAACGGCAGCGGACTAGAGGCGGTGACCCCACACCTGCGCTTCGCGTACGGCGCCGACTGAGCGCAGACGCCCTCAGGCGCTCTTACGGTCGAGGAGCTGCAGCAGCTCGTGAGCCGCGAGCTCCACCTGCTTGTGGCGCCACTCCGCGGCCCGGTACTGACATGCGATCAGCCCGGCTCGGTGGAGCCGGCGGAAGTCCCCGTAGACGAACCCGTACCTCGCCTTTGTCTCGTCGCTCGCGCCCTCGGTCAGCCCGAGGTGCCATTCCGCGTACTCCTCCCACGAGTGTGAGGCCAGGAACGCGTTCTCGTCCGCGGCCCGCGGCTGGGCCTCCCCCCAGTCGCTCTCGAGGACGTACTGGCGCGCCTCGATGAGCTCACGCGCGCGCGCCACGGCGCGCTCGTTCAGCGCGTACGAAGCCACCGCCGCGTCCCCGTGGTTGCTGCTCGCGGACGTTGAGTGCGCACGCTCTGAAGGTACTTCCCGCCGCCGACATCGCGGCGATGCGAGACTTGGGCGGTGTCCGCGTACCGGCGCCAGGCCCATCTCGAAGCCCCGCTCGAGGTCGTCTGGGACCTGGTCGGCACACCGACCCGCTACCCGGAATGGTGGCCGCGCGTGGTCGAGGTGCGCGGCGAGCGCTTCGAGGAGGGCGACCAGTACGCGCAGGTCACGCGCGGGTCCGGTCGAACGGTCGACACGAGCTTCCTGCTCGAGCGCCGCGACGAGCTGCGCCAGATCCGCATGAGCTGCATGCTCACGGGGATGTACGCGAACTGGCTGCTCACGCCCGCCCAGGGCGGCACGTTCGTGGAGCTCGAGATGGGCATGGAGCCCCGGCGTCTGGGCGATCGCGTCATGGACGCGGCGGTCGGCAGGCTCTACTTCCGCCGTTGGTGCGAGCAGTCGCTCGAGGGGCTCGGCGCCGCGGCTCGCGCCGAGCGCGAGCGGGCAAAGGCCTAAGCCGGACGGAGCTCGCCGGCGTCGTAGACCCCGACGGCCGGGCGGGCCATCACTCGCTCGGCCATCTGCAGCTTGAGCTCGTCCAGGCGCCGCTCCTCGGCCGCGCTGCGCGGTTCGCGGCGCGCCAGGTCGATGAACTCGTCGGTCACGTAGCCCTCGCGCAACTCGAGCGTCGTCGCGCGGCCGCGGTGGGCGAGCCGGAACACGAAGCGCTCCAGCGTCCGGCCGCGCTCCGGACGGGCAAGCGCGGGGTCCACACGGAAGCGCTCGCCCGTGACCGCGCGCGTGACCAGCTCGAACGCGTCGCGGGCACCCGGGCCTCCGAAGGCGGTCTCAACGACGATCTCGCGGCGCTCGCACAGGCCGCCCGGAGCCAGCAGCGGCAGGGCCCGCTCCAACACCTTGAAGGCGTGCGCCACGCCGCCCGGCGAGCTTGGGCCGTGATACCTCATCACGTCCTCGAACGAGAACGCGATGCGCCAGCCGCGGTCGATCACCTCGATCACCCCACTCATCCCGCGTAGCCTGCCACGACGCCCGCGGTCGAACAGGAGGCACGATGACAAAACTGAAGCTCGACATCTCGATCTCCCTCGACGGCTTCGTCGCGGGGCCGAACCAGACCCTCGACGCGCCGCTCGGTGAAGGCGGTGAGCGGCTGCACGAGTGGGCAATCGCCACCCCCAGCTTCCGCGAGGCCCACGGGCACTCCGACGTAGAGGTCGACGTGGGCGGGGAGGTCGACGTCGACAATCAGGTCATGGAGGAGGCGCGCCGCAACGTCGGCGCCACCGTGATGGGGCGGCGCATGTTCAGCGGCGGCGAGGGGCCGTGGGAGCAGGACCCGAACGCGGACGCCTGGTGGGGCGAGGACCCTCCTTTCCACCACCCGGTGTTCGTCCTCACCCACCATGCCCGCGAGCCGGTGACCAAGCAGGGAGGCACGACGTTCACATTCGTGACCGAAGGGATCGAGGCCGCGCTCGAGCAGGCTCGTGCGGCGGCGGGTGACATGGACGTGGCGATCGGCGGCGGCGGGAGCGTGGCGCAGCAATACCTGAGGGCGGGACTTTTAGAAGAGCTTCGGCTCCACGTCGTGCCGGTGCTGCTCGGCCGCGGCGTGCGGCTGTTCGAGGGTCACCTCGTCGCCGGCCCAGGCGAGCTCGAGCGCACCAGGGTGCTCGAGTCGCCCACGGGGGTGACCCACCTGAGCTACCGCGTTGTGAGGTGAGCGGCGCGAGGGCCGCGCCGTCCGGCCGGCGTGAGGCGGGCGGGGCCCGACCGCGCCGGCTCACCCCGTCCCGCCGCTAGGAGGAATGCGGAGGCGGCCCGGCGCTCGCCCTCAACAGCGCCGCCAGGACCCAGACGCAGGCCACGACGGACGCCGCGGCGGCCGCCGTCAGCCACGGCGAGCGTCCCAGCTCGGCCTGGGAGGCGACGAGCACGAGCGCGCCCGCGGGGACCGCTGCCGCTGCCACGGCGAGCATGGCGACGAGCCGCGGTGCGGTCGCGCCGGCCAGCACCCGTTCGGGTGTGCGCTCGCCGAGCGACCAGTGCGCGAGCTCCCCGGTGAGGAGCAGCCCGCTGCCGTAGAGCGCGACAGCGACCGCACCGCGTGCGTTACCGGCCGCGTAGGTCGCCCCAAGGAGCGCCAGCGCCGGCGCGATCGCCGCGCGACGTCCGGCGCCGAGCGCGGCCGCCAGGAGGACCAGCGCCAGCCCCGCCCCGGCCCACGCCAGCGGCGCGCTCGACCCGGCGCCCCACGGGCTCGTGGCGCCGAGCGCGGTGGCGATCGCGAGGGAGCCGCCGGCCGCGCCTAGACGCGCGGGGCGGGTCGCGCGTGACGGCGAAACGTGGTCACCTCCTCGAGGGCGAGCTCGAGACTCGCGTTGCGCTGCTCCCAGCGCGCGACGGGGACACCGAGCTCCTCGAAGCGCGCGCGCAGGGCGTCGCGCTGCAAGCTCCAGAGGCGATGGGCGAGGCGATAGGAGCGGCCCCCGCCGGGCGCCGTCAGCGCCACGGGCGATACCTCCACGACCGCGAGGTCGTAGCCGCGCGCGCGTAGGTCGAGAAGTGCGTCGATCCCACGCGTGTCGAGCAGCGGGCTCAGCGCCAGCACGAGCGCGCGCGCCGGGAGCAGCCGGCGCGGCAGGTGAGCCACGTCCTTCCAAGTCAGGCTGCGGGCGATGTCGCTCGTGATCAGGGCGTCGACGATGCCGTACAGCTGCCGGAGGCCCGCGCTCGGCGTGAGCCAGCTCACGACGCCGCCGAAGCTCACGAGGGCCACCCGGTCCCGGCGCGCCAGGTAGGCCGCGGCGAGAGCGGCGGCGGCGCGCACCGCGGCGTCGTGCGTTCCCTCGTCCGCCCGCTGCGCCTGGGCGAAGGTGTCGAGGAACAGGACGACGTCGGCGCTCTGCTCGGGATGCTGCACGTTCACGTACGGGGCCTGGCGCCGCGAGCTCGCCCGCCAGTTGATGCGCCGGACCCGGTCGCCCGGCACGAGCGGACGAAGGTCGGCGAACTCGATGCCCTCGCCGCGTTCGCGGGAGAGCTGGCTGCCAAGCACCGGGCGGGTGCGGAGCGCCGCGACGAGCCTGTGCAGCTGGCCGACGCTCGGATAGGCGCGCAACCGCCGCGAGTCGCCGAGCCGACCTTCCAACGCGAACGCGCCGAGCCGGTCGCGGGCGCGCACCACGGGCGGTCCCACGCCGTGGACGCCCCAGCGCTCGACGGCCAGCTCGAGCGAGAGCTCGCGTCGCTCGCCGCGCCCGAGCCAGAACGCGGTGGGCAGAGGGTCGGCGCGCAGTCGCCCGCTGGTTGGCAGCAGCACCTCCACGCGTGCCGCGGCGCCTGCGTTTTCGACTGTGACGATCGCGTCGACCCGCTCTCCCTCCATCGCCCGCTCGCGCTCGAGCCGCACTTCGCCCTCGAGCGCGAGCGGCCCCAACCCCGCTATCGCCACGGCCGCGAACAGGACGAACGGCATGGCCAGCGCCGCCAGCTCCGGGCGGCCGGCGACGAGCGCGGCGATCAGCGCGATGCCGACCAGCGTGGCGTACGACGCGAGCCGCGGCGAGGCCGAGCGGCTCACTGTGGCGTGCCGGCCGCGTGCACCGGCGGGGCTGCCACCCGCTCGAGGCAGTCGCGCACCACGTCCTCGGCGTCCACGCGCTGGATCCAGAGCTCGGGTCGCAGCATGATCCGGTGGGCGAGAGCCGGCACTGCCACCTGCTTGACGTCGTCGGGTGTGACGAAGTCGCGCCCGTTCAGCCCAGCTCTCGCGCGCGCGAGCTTGAGCAGCGCGAGCGTCCCGCGCGGACTGGCGCCCACCTGCACCTGGTCGCTCTCGCGGGTCGCGGCCACGAGGTCGACGGCGTAGTCGAGGATTCCACCGTCCGCGTGCACCTGCTCGATCGCGCGCTGCATCGCCAGCAGCTCGTCTCGGGACACGATCGTGAGCAGCTCGACCTCGTCCTGGCCGCGCTCGAGGCGGCGGGCGAGCAGCTCGAGCTCCGCCGCGCGATCCGGGTACCCCACCCGCACGCGAAGCAGGAAGCGGTCGAGCTGCGCCTCCGGCAGCGGGTAGGTGCCCTCGTACTCGATCGGATTCTGCGTGGCGAGCACCAGGAACGGGCGCTCGAGGGCGCGGGTGCGGTCCTCGCTCGTGACCTGGCGCTCCTGCATCGCCTCGAGAAGCGCCGCCTGGGTCTTCGGAGGCGCGCGGTTGATCTCGTCGCCCAGCAGGATGTGGGTGAAGATCGGCCCCGGCTGGAAGCGCAGCTCGCCGCTGCGCTGGTCGTAGATCGCCGCGCCGGTCACGTCGGAGGGCATCAGGTCCGGCGTGAACTGCACGCGCGCGAAGCGCAGGCCGCAGACCGCTGCGAGCGAGCGCGCCATGAGCGTCTTGGCGAGGCCCGGATTGTCCTCGATCAGGATGTGGCCGTCGGCCAGCAGGCCGAGCAACAGGAGCTCGAGCGCGCCGCGCTTGCCGATCACGGCGCGCTCGACCTCGTCGAGCATCCGGGTCGCACGCTCGCCGAGCTCGGCGAGATCGCGGCGTGGCTCGCTCACAGCTCCTCCAGCGCGTCGAGGATCTGCTCGAGCTCGCGGGCTTCGAGGCCGGGCTCGCCGCGGTCCCGCGGCGGCGGCCGGTCGGGCCGCAGCAGCTCCCAGGTCGTCGCTCCGAGCAGGCGCCGGGCCTCGGCCGGCTCGCGCTCCAGGTTCAGGCCACGGCGCGCGAGGCGCGCCGCGGCGATCTCGGTCAGCACCGGCCGCAGGCGGTTGTGCGCGTCGAGCGCGCTCGCGCTCGACCACGTCACCACGCGCTCCAGCCGCACCAGCTGGGCCGGGTGCGGGTCGCCCGCCACCGGCGGCCGCAGCGCGGACTCGAACACGTTCGCGTTCGCCGGCAGGCGCCCGGCGAGCGCCACCAGCCACGCTCCGGCCCCCACCCCGGCAACGATGACGAGCGCGATCTCGGCGGTCACGTCGGCCTCGGCGTCCGTGGTGAGCGGGCACCCGCGTGGAACGGCGACGCGCGCAGGGGGACGTGGGGTCTCTCCGTCTCCGGCATCGCCCCAATGCTGCGCGGACGCGGTAACAGCTCGGCAACAGCCGCTTTGCCGCGTGCCGATGGCTGCTGTACGTTGGATCCACGGCCGCCACCGCATCCCCCCCTGCTCGCCTGGAGTTCCGCATCCTCGGTCGACTCGAGGCGCTCGACGCGGGACGTGCGCTGGCGCTCGGGGGAAGCAAGCAGAGGGCGCTGCTGGCCCTGCTGCTGGTACACGCGAACCAGACGCTCAGCACCGTCCGCCTGATCGACGAGCTCTGGAGCGAGGGCGCGTCGGACAGCGCCACCAAGACGGTGCACGTGAGCATCTCCCGGCTGCGCAAGGCGCTCGCCGCCGGGAGCGGGTCGGGGGCCACCATCGTGACGCGCGAGCACGGCTACGAGCTCCAGCTCGATCTCGAGCTGCTCGATTCGCACCGCTTCGAGCTGCTGCTGGCCGAGGGCAGGAGCGAGCTGGCCGCGGGCGACGCGGAGCGCGCGCTCGCGACGCTCGAGCGGGCGCTCTCGCTCTGGGGCGGTCCCGCTCTGGGCGATGTCGCGCACGAGCCCTTCGCCCAGCACGAGATCGCGCGGCTCGAGGAGCTGCGCTTGGGGGCGCTCGAACAGCTGGTCGAGGCCAAGCTCGCACTCGGCCGCCACGACGAGGTGGTGGGCGAGCTGGGGACGCTGATCCGCGAGCACCCCTTCCGCGAGCGCCTGCGCGCACAGCTGATGCTCGCGCTCTACCGCTGTGACCGCCAGGCGGACGCGCTGCAGGCCTACCACGACGCCAGGAGCAGCTTGGTCGGCGACCTTGGAATCGAGCCCGGGGAGCGTTTGCGGGCGCTCGAGAGCGCGATACTCGCCCAGGATCCGGCGCTCGCCAGGCCCGCGACCGAGCCTGCCGAGCTGCCGCCCGAGCTCGACGCCGGAACGCTGCTCGCGGGCCGCCGGGCGGAGCTGGATTGGCTGCGTGAGCAGTGGCGCCGCGCGCGGCGCGGCGCCGGCCGGCTTGTGCTCCTCGCGGGGCCGAGCGGGATGGGCAAGACGCGGCTCGCGGCGGAGCTCGCGGCAGAGCTCCAACGCGACGGCGGCGAGGTGCTCTACCTCCAGGGCGCGGAATCGGCTGCGGGCGCCCGAGCGACGCTGGCTGCAGCGCGCGAATCGCGCGGGCCGACACTTCTCGTCGTCGACGACGTCCACCGCGCCGGCGAGGAGCAGCTCGCCGGGTTGGACGAGCTCCTCCCCGCTCTGGCGGGGCTGCCGCTGCTCGTCCTGGCGACGGCCGAGGACATGTCGCTCGTCGCGCGGATGCGCGCCGACGACACGCGGGCCCTACCGCCGCTCGACCTCGACGGCGTTCGCGCCGTGGCGCAGCTCTACGCCGGGCAGCTCGCGGATCCGGAGGTGCCGGTCGAACTGCTTGCCGTGGCCAGCGCTGGCGTGCCGCGAAGCGTGCATCGCGAAGCTCGCGAGTGGGCGCGGATCGAGGCCTCGAGACGCCTGGGAGCCGCCGCGGACCGCGCGGCGCTCGAGCGCACCGGCCTGCGTGCTGCCGAGCGCGAGCTCGCCGGCGACGTGATAGCGCTGCAAGCGCTGCACGACCGCGCCAGGGGGGAGGTCGTGCAGCCGCTGGTGGACGCCTGCCCGTTCAAGGGGCTCGCTTCATTCGAGCTCGAGGACGCCGAGGTCTTCTTCGGCCGCGAGCGGCTCGTGGCCGACATGGTCGCCCGCCTGCCGGGCGCGCCGCTGATGGGTATCGTCGGCCCCTCCGGGAGCGGCAAGTCATCGACGCTGCGCGCAGGCCTGCTCGCCGCACTGGCGGGCGGCGTCCTGCCGGGCAGCGAGCGCTGGACGCTGGCTCTGATGCGCCCGGGCGCCGATCCGCTGCGCGCGCTCGAGCGGGCCACCGCCGGGGCGGCGCAGGGAGAGCGGTTGGTGCTCGCCGTCGATCAGTTCGAAGAGGCGTTCGCCACCTGCACGGACCTGTCCGAGCGCGCGCGGTTCATCGATGCGCTCGTCGCCCACGCCTGCGACGCGCGTCGACGCGTCCTCGTCCTGATAGCCGTGCGCGCCGACTTCTACGGGCGCTGCGCCGGCTACCCGGAGCTGTCGCGCCTGCTCGAGGCCAACCATGTCCTGGTCGGCCCGATGCGGCCCGCCGAGCTGCGGCGCGCGATCGAGCTGCCGGCGCGCCGCGCAGGCCTGCGCGTGGACCCGGAGCTCGTGGGTGCGCTGGTCGCCGACGTGGAGGACGCGCCGGGGGCGTTGCCGCTGCTGTCGGCCTCGCTGCTCGAGCTGTGGCAGCGCCGCGAGGGTCGGCGCCTGCGCATGACCGCGTACGAGCAGGCCGGCGGCGTGCAGGGCGCCGTTGCGCGGCTTGCCGAGAGCGCCTATGAGCGGCTCGAACCGGAGCGCCGGCCACTCGCGCGCCGAGTCCTGCTGCGGCTGGCCGGGGACGGTGAGGGCGACAGGATCGTGCGCCGGAGGGTGCCACTCGCCGAGCTCGGCGGCGGGCGCAATCGCGGTGTAGCCGACGTGTTGGCCGAGCTCGCACGGGAGCGGCTGGTCACGATCGGCGGCGGCGAGGTCGAGGTCGCGCACGAGGCGCTGTTGCGCGAATGGCCGCGGCTACGCGGCTGGCTCGAGGAGGACGCCGAGAGCCGACGCCTGCAGCTCCAGCTCGGCGCGGCGGCGCGCGACTGGGCGGTGGGTGGAAGGGAGCCCGAAGAGCTGTGGCGGGGTGCGCGCCTCGCGTCGGCGCTCGAATGGTCGTCCGGCCACCGCGCCGAGCTCAATCCGAGCGAGCGGATCTTCTTGGACGCCAGTCGCGCAGCGGCCGAGCGCTTGCAGCGCCGCCTGCACGCGGCGCTGGCGGGCGTGGCGGCGCTGCTGGTGCTCGCTGTGATCGCCGGGCTCGTTGCGCTCGACCAGGGGAGCAACGCCCGTGAGCAGGCCCTGGCTGCCGACGCTCAGCGCCTCGGCGCGCAGGCGCTCACCGAGGGTCAACTCGACCGCTCCCTATTGCTCGCCCGCCAGGGTCTCGAGCTGGAGCAGTCCCTGCAGACCCGGGGGAACCTGCTCTCCGCGCTGCTCAAGAGCCCGGCGGCGATAGGAGTTCTGCGCGGGGACGGCGACAGGCTGATCGGCCTCGACCTCAGCCCCGATGAGAGCACGCTCGCTTTCATCGACAACGAGGGCACGTTGAGCATCGTCGACATGCGCACGCGGCGGCCGCTGGGACCGGCCAGGACCGTCCCCGGCCTCGCGGACGTGGTCGTGGATGCCGAGCTCAGGCCGGAGGTTCGCTTCAGCCCCGATGGATCGCGGCTCGCCGTGGGCGGCGCCGAGCCGGTCCTGCTGGACGCTCGAAGCAATCGGGTGCTCACCCGGCTCCGCACCGGGCGCGGCCGGATCATGTACGCCCTGCGCTTCGCGCCGGACGGGCGCACGCTGCTCGCCGCCATGACGTCGCGGCCCGCGGGCGGCACCGCGGTCCGGCGCTTCGACGCGCGCACCGGCCGGCCGGTCGGCCCGTCGCGCTACGTCAGCCGTGCCCAGGTCACGCTTTTGATCAGCCGGGACGGGCGGCGCGTCTTCACCACCGGCCCCGAGGACACCGTGGTCCGCGACGCCCGCGGCCTGCGCCCTCTGAGGCGCCTGCCCGTCGGGGCCGAGCAGGCGGCCCTGAGTCCCGACGATCGCACGATGCTGGCCGGTGGCCGCGACGGCAGCGTGCGCTTCATCGATCTGGTCACGGGCAGGACCCGCAGGGCCTCCGGACGACACGCCGGCGCAGTGGTGCAGTCGGCCTTCGGCGCCGACGGGCGCAGGGCGATCACCGCGAGCGAGGACGGCACGCTGATCGTCTGGGACGTCGCGCGAGCCTCCGCCGGCGAGACACTCGAGGGACACGCGGGGCAGGTCACCGGCTTGGCGGTCGGGCGCGACGGCTCGACGCTCTACAGCTCCGGTCTCGACGGCAAGGTCCTGATCTCGGACCTCGCGGGCACCCGCCGCCTCGGGCGCCCGTTCGAGGCCGGACGGCCGACGGCGGGGCGTCCCCGCTTCGCCCTGAGCCCGAACGGGCGCGTCCTTGCCCTTGGACAGCTGGACGGCACGGTCGCGCTGGTCGACGCCCGGACGCTGCGGGTCATCTCCGAGCTGGCGGTCGTGCAGGACGGCCCCGTGAGGGCGATCGGCTTCCCGTCGCGCGAAGGGCCGCTCGTCGTAGGGGGCGACCACGGCTTCCTCGGCCTGGTCGACCCACGCGCGCGCCGAGTGGTGGCGCGGCTCAGCGGCCACAGCGAACGGGTCTTCGCGCTCAGCTTCAGCGCCGACGGGCGCTCGATGGCAACGGCGAGCGACGACGCCGAAGGAAGGGAGGCGAGCGTCGTGCGCCTGTGGTCGCTGCCGTCGGGCGCGCCGACCGGCCGGCCGCTTCGCTACCCCACGCTCGGGGACCTCGCGCTCAGCCCGGATGGACGGCTGCTGGCGGTCACGCGACCGCCCACGGGCGGCGTGGAGATAGTTGACCTTGCCAGCGGTCGGCAGAGCGGCTCGCTCGCTGATGCGGAGACCGTGGATGACGTCGTGCGCTTCACGCCCGACGGCCGTCACCTGGTGGGCGGCAGCCACGAGGGCTGGGCCCGGCTCTGGTCCGTCGAGGAGCCGGGTCCCTTCAACCTCGCGGATAGCTGGAAGCCCGCCGGCCCGAGGCTCACCGGTCACGCCGGGCGGGTGGAAGGGCTCTCGGTCAGCCCCGACGGCCGCACGCTTGCCACCGGCAGCCGGGACGGCACGATCCGCCTGTGGGAACTCCACACCCAGCAGCCGCTCGGGACTCCCCTGCCGGGCCTCCCCAACCGCTATCTGCTTCCGCAGTTCACCCCAAGCGGCGACCACCTGCTCGCCCTCACCGACGCGGGCCGCGCCTACCGCTGGGACATCCGCCCGAGATCATGGGCACGACACGCATGCGCGGTGGCCGCCCGCCGCCTGACCCGCGCCGAGTGGGAGCACGCACTGCCCGAGCGCGCCTACGACCCCGCCTGCTGAGCGCGGCGGGCGCTACCGCTGCTCGCCGGCGCGGCGGCGCCTAAGAAGGGCTTGGCGAAACGGCTAGCGAAACTTCAGTCGCCCCGACTCCGCTGCGTGGCGTAGCCAAACCGCGAGGACCGGGACGATGACCAGCCCGCCGAGCGGCTTGCCAGTAGCCAGTAGCCAGACGCAGACAGCGGTGGCGACTGCTGTGAACGTAAGGCGCAGCGCGAGCATTGCGCCAGTTTACGCCTGAATGTTGCAGATGATCCACGACGATCTCGAACCAGCGGTCCTGGTGACTTTTGACATAGCGAGTTCCGCTGGACCTGTCTACGGCGCGTGGCCCACGAGCAGCTCGTCGGATTCTCGCTTCGCGGCCAGCTCGAGCCGCACGCTCTCGAGCGCGCCCTGCGCTCGGCGCGGCGAGGAGCTCGGGATCGCATGCATGCTGAAGCGCGCCTCCTCGAACAGCGCGGTCAAGGTCTTCAAGGGCTCCTCCGGCATGCGCTCCGCGCCGAGCACGCGCTCGAGGTACTCGCGCGGCGCCTCCGATGAGCGCCGGTCGAGCTCCTGCTCGCCGAGCACCTGCTCCATGCGCGCGTAGGCGGCGATCACGGCAGCGCGCGGGTCGGCCGGCTCGCGCAGCGTGTCGAGCGCGGCGTTGACGGCGCGCCGCGCGGTCGCTGCGTCGTCGTCCGGGCCGACGGTGGAAAGCTCGACAACCGCCGGTTCCGCCGTCGCCCGGGCGCGCCTCCGGCGCCGCAGCCAACCGACGCGTGGACGCCAGTCGCGCACGTGCAGCAGCCCCCCGGCAAGGAAACCGGCGACCGCTACCCCGGCGATCGCCCACCACAGCCACTCAGGCACAGCCGGGCCCTCGTCCGCACCCACGACGAAGACCTCGGGCGGCAGCGAGCCCTTCACAAGCGGCATTGCGGCCGTGATGACTTCGGTCTCCGGTGCTCGCGGCTCTGGCTGGGAAGGCTGCCCCGGCCCGCCGCGCAGCGGCTCGCGAGCAGCGACCGCGACCACGCAGAGCAGCAGCGTCAACATGGCTGCCACGACGACGATCCGCAAGCGGGGGGCGTGCATGGTCCTGGCGAGCATAACCGGCCCCCACCCCCGCGGTACGCACAAGCGGTGCCTGACGCGCTCGGCGCCTCGAGGCCGTGGTGGAGCTGGAGACCGCCCGGCACCCGGTCGGCGCGTAGCCCCTCCACGCGGTAACTGTCCTGACTTTCATGGCTCCTGGCCATGAAAGTCAGGACAGTGCGCCCTCCCATTCGGGCCGGGGCCGGCGCATATGATCGAGCCGTGATCGACGAGGGCACCGAGTTCGGCGCTCGCGTCGCCCGCCACCTGCGCGAGGAGATCGTCGCCTGGCTCACGACGGTGACACCCTCCGGCGCCCCGCTGCCCATGCCCGTCTGGTTCGTCTGGGACGGCGCCGAGTCGGTGCTCATGTACAGCATGCCCGGGGCGCGGGTCCGCAACATCGAGGCCAACCCGCGGGTGACGCTGAACTTCGGGGGCGACGGTCGCGGCGGGGACATCGTCGTCCTCTCGGGGCGCGCCGCGATCGATCGCGACGCCCCGCCCGCAGATCGGGCGAGCGACTACCTCGCCAAGTACGACGCGCATATCGCCCGCATCGGCATGACACCAGAGACCTTCGCCGAGCGCTACAGCGTGCCGGTGCGCATTGACCTCACGCGCCTGCGCGGCCACTGACGGCGCGTCGGCGCCTGACCCGGAGCTCCGCTCGCCGTGGGCCGCGGCGGGGCCACGGTACGCTGCGCGTCGTGGACGAGCGCGCGGACCTGCTGATCCGCTACGGCGGGGACTTCATCGACGGCGTGGTGGCCCGCGCGTCGGGCTCGTACGTCGAGATGGTGGACGGCCAGCGCGTCCTCGACTTCACGGCCGGCCAGATCTGCGCCACCGTGGGCCACAACCATCCGCGGGTGGTGGCGGCGATCGAGGCCGCGTGCCGCGAGGTGCTTCACCTCAACTCGTGGATGCTGTCCGAGCCCGTGCTCGCCCTGGCCGACCGGCTGGTGGGGACGCTGCCCGAGCCGCTTCGCCGCGTGATGCTGCTCTCGACGGGCGGCGAAGGGATCGAGGCCGCGCTGCGCATGGCCAAGCTCTCGAGCGGGCGATTCGAGGTGGCTGCGCTGACCCGCAGCTGGCACGGCGTGACCGCCGGCGCCTCGGCGGTCACCTACGCGGCCGCGCGCAGCGGCTACGGGCCGGCCGCGCCGGGCGCGTTCGCGCTGCCGGCGCCCTACGCCTACCGCTGCCCGATCCGCCACTGCGACGGCGTCTGCGACTGCACCTGCCTGGAAGCCGGCTTCGACCTGTTCGACCAGGCGTCGGTCGGCTCGCCCGCAGCGGTGGTGGCCGAGCCCGTGCTGTCCGCGGGCGGGGTGATCGTGCCGCCGCCCGGCTACTTCCTGCGCCTGGCCGAGCTCGCGCGCGAGCGCGGGATGCTCCTCGTGCTGGACGAATGTCAGACCGGGCTCGGGCGACTTGGCGCGATGTACGGCTTCGAGCTCTTCGGCGTCGTGCCCGACCTGCTCGTGCTCTCGAAGACGCTCGGCGGCGGCGTGCCTATCAGCGCGCTGGCCACCAGCGCCGAGATCGAGGAGAGCTGTCACGCGCGCGGCTTTGTGCACGTGACCTCTCACGTCTCCGACCCGATGCCCGCCGCTGCGGCGCGTGCGGTGATCGACCTGGTCGAGGAGGAGGGGCTCGCGGCGCGGGCGCGCTCGGGCGGCGACCACCTGCTGGCCGGGCTCGGCGAGCTGCAGGAACGCCACGAGCAGATCGGCGACGTGCGCGGCCTCGGGCTGCTCTGCGCGATCGAGCTC
Organism: Thermoleophilaceae bacterium; assembly: GCA_035645115.1. GTDB lineage: Bacteria > Actinomycetota > Thermoleophilia > Solirubrobacterales > Thermoleophilaceae > JACVRW01. The sequence continues at coordinate 22,092 of DASQNF010000110.1, forward strand.
GTCGAGGACCGCGACACCCGCCAACCGGCCGACGCTCTTGGGCTCGCCCTTACCGACGAGTGCCAGCGCTGCGGGCTGTCCATCAACCTCGTGCGCGGAGGCACGGGCGGCCAGGCGAGTTGCCTGCGCATGGCGCCCCCGCTGACGGTCAGCGAGGACGAGATCGACCTCGCGGTGACGATCATCGACGAGGCCCTGGGGACGGTCACCCATAGAAGCCGGTCGGGCGGTCCGGCGGCGGCCCGTACGTAGCTCGCACCATCCGCCTCGCTTGCCGGCCCGGGGCGCCGATGCGATGAGCTCCGTGGCTCGGCTCGGTCTAATGTCTGGAGCCCGGCCTTGAGACTCACCCGTGCGCCCGATTTCCCCCGTCCACGATCCCCTTCTTCACCCAATGAGCGAAGTGACGAGCAGCTCCACCCTCGCGATCGAGGCCACCGGCCTCGTGAAGACGTTCGGCGACACGCGCGCCGTCGACGGCGTGGACCTCTCGGTGCGTCGGGGCTCGGTCTACGGCGTGCTCGGGCCCAACGGCGCGGGCAAGACCACGACCATCCGCATGCTTGCGACGCTGCTGCGCCCGGACGGGGGCTCGGCGCGGGTGCTCGGGCACGACATCGTCTCCGAGGCGGACACGGTCCGCAGCCTGGTCACGCTGACCGGCCAGCTCGCCTCCGTCGACGAGGACTTGACCGGGCGCGAGAACCTGATCCTGATCGCGCGCCTGCTCGGCTTCAAGCGGGCAGAGGCGAAGGCCCGCGCCGACGAGCTGCTGGAGGCCTTTGCCATCGCGGACGCGGCGGGTCGCCTCGTCAAGCACTACTCCGGGGGCATGCGCCGCCGGCTCGACGTGGCGGCGAGCATCGTCGTCACCTCCGAGCTCATGTTCCTCGATGAGCCGACCACCGGGCTCGACCCCCGCTCCCGCAACCAGGTCTGGGACATCATCCGGACGCTCGTGGCCGAGGGCACGACGATCCTGCTCTGCACGCAGTACCTCGAGGAGGCGGACCAGCTCGCCGACGGCATCGCGGTGATCGACCACGGCAGGGTGATCGCCGAGGGCACCCCGGCGCAGCTCAAGGCATCGGTGGGCTCCGGTGCGCTCCGCGTGCGACTGCTCGACCCCGAGCAGCGGGCCGAGGCCGAGCGCGTGCTCGCTCGCGAGCTTGGCTCGGTGCATCTCGAGCCGGATCCCGCTGCGCTCTCGGCGTCCTGCGCCGACGCCGATCGGGCCGCCGCCGCGGTGGCGGAGCTGGCGCGCTCGGGCGTGCGAATCGGTGGCTTCTCACTCGGCCAGCCGACGCTCGACGAGGTCTTCCTCGCGCTTACCGGCCACCCCGCGGATGAGCGGACATCGGACCGAGACTCCGGCGTACAAGAGGAGCACGCGGCATGAGCGCCGAGGACACGACGCCGGCAGTGTCCACTTCCGGCGCCGAGGTGGCCGCGCTTCGCAAGGCGCTCGCGTCCACCCCACGCCCGCCTCGCGCCGGCGCCGTCTCCGCGGCCCTCACGTTCGGGTGGCGAGGCATGCTGAAGGTCAAGCACGTACCCGAGCAGCTGCTCGACGTGACGGTCACGCCCGTGATGTTCCTCCTGATGTTCACCTACCTGTTCGGCGGAGCCGTCTCCGGGTCGACCGGCGAGTACCTCGACTACATCCTCCCCGGGGTCCTGGTGATGTCGGTGCTGTTCACGACCGTCTACTCGGGGATCGCGCTCAACACCGATCTGACCAAGGGCGTGGTCGACCGCTTTCGCTCCCTGCCGATCTCGCGGCCGGCGCCGCTGGTGGGCGCGCTGCTCGGCGACAGCGTCCGCTACCTGGTCGCCGGAACGGTGATCGTCGTCCTGGGCGTGGTGCTCGGCTACAGGCCAGGCGCGGGCGTGGGCGGAGTGGTGGCGGCGCTGGCGCTCGTGACCGTCTTCGCCTTCGGCCTGTCATGGGTCTTCACCACCCTCGGCCTCCTGATGCGCTCACCCAACGCCGTCATGAACGCCGGGTTCATGGGGATCTTCCCGCTCACGTTCCTCAGCAACGTCTTCGTCGATCCGGAGACGCTGCCGAGCGTGCTCGAGGCGTTCGTGAACGTCAACCCGATCTCGATCCTGGCCACGGCGTCGCGCGGCCTGATGGATGGCACGGCGGAGGCCGCCGACATCGCGATCGTGCTCGTCGCTGCGGCCGCGCTGACGGCCGTGTTCGCGCCGCTGACGACTCGCCTGTACGGGAGGCGCTAGCGACGCCGAGCCGTAACCGGGCCGGGCCGGTAAGAGGAGCGTTAATACCGCGTGCGCTCGGTAAGAGTTCGCGTGTCCGTCGCGATCGGAGGCGGCCGTTCAGGCCGCGTACCCGACCTCGAACCACACGCAGGTCCCTTCCGAGGTCGTCTCCACAGCCCAGCGATCGGCCAGCCGCTCCACCAGGAACAAGCCCCAGCCGCCGCTGGCCGGAAAGCCCGAGCCGGGAGTGGGCCGCGGGAAACCCGGTCCCTGGTCGAAGACCGCCACACGCACCAGCGCCGAGTGCAGGCCGAGCTCCACTCGAACGGGCTGGTCCGGTCCGGCCCCGCCATGGCGCACAGCGTTCGTCACGATCTCGGTGGCGAGCAGCAGCACGTCGTCGCGGACACGGTCGGGCCAGGCGGCGTCTGCGGCAAGCAGCGCCTGCCTGGCGGCGAGACCGGCCGCCGGGGTTCCCGGCAGCTCAAAGCAAGTGGACGGCGCCGCCGGGAGACGGCTAGATCCGTTTGGTGAGGAGTTCGACATCTCCGCTCCTTGGCACACACTTAGTACACCGACCGTGTGTTGGAGCCGGAGATGCGCGCTGCCGCTGGCTGGGGCAAGCGCGCCAGCGAGGGTAGCACCGGGCGATCGGGATTTCACGGCCGCGGCGGTCGGCTTCAGCCGGCGCGGGGGCCCTGGCGCTCAAGGCTCGTGGTCGAGCGGCCGATAGGCCATCCGAAGCTCCGCCGAAAGGGCGGCGCACGACTCCTACCCGTCCCACGGAGGCTCTTCGAATGTTCTTCAAATCAAGACGTGCGCTGGTCGCATTGGTCGCGGTTGCCGCGGTTACCGCCACCGGCGGCATCGCGCAAGCGCAGACAGTCACATCGCATTGGTCATGTCGGGCCAGCGCCACCTACGCGGTGGGGCTCGGACAGACCACCGAGCCGCTTGCCGCAAACGGCGGCTCTCAGGTATGCCGCAACGACGACGTCGGCCCAACCAACGCCGACATCACCGTCGGCCCCGCCCGTCTTCAGGTCAATGGCCTGGCGAGGACCGCGATCGATCCCGAGTTCGGGGCCACCCGCGACCAGGCCGCCAGCGCCAACGCGAGTGCGGAGACCGCAGTCCTCAATATCGGCAACCTCGAGTTGAGGACCGGTCGGGCACAGGCCGAGGCCCGCGCGGCGTGCGTTGGCGGCTCACCGGTGCTCAGCTCGACGGGTGACGTCGACAACGTTCACCTCTTCCTCAATGGCATTGAGATTCCGCTGCCTTCGATCGACCTGGTGGCCAACCTGGTCAACGGGCTTCCGACCGGCACGGTGCTCCGGATCACCACCAACGAGGAGACCCGCACCGGCGACGCCACGACGGGCAACGAGGTCCTGACCCGTCGGGCGCTGCACGTGCAGCTGCTCCAGGGCACGAACGTCCAGCTCGACGCTGTTGTGGCCGAGGCTCAGACGGGGCGCTCGGGCAGCGTATGCGCCCCGCCCCCGCCCTCGGTATGCCCAGAGGGGTCGGTGTTCGACCAGGCGAGCGGGGTATGCGTGCTCGTGCTCTTCGGACAGGGCGGTGAGCGGGTCGTGATCAGCCTCAGAGCGCCGGCCGATCTGCCGCGCGGCGGCCAAGCCGTCCTGATCGACACGTTCCTCGGCACTACTGCCGGCCAGCCCTACCGCGGTAGCCCGTGCGTCGGCCCCGGCTTCGGCCTCCCGGTCGCATTCGTCGGCTCTGCTGCGGGCGACCGCATCAGCGGGTCGCGCTTCCCGGACCGCATCCTCGGACTCGGCGGCAAGGACCGCCTAGGCGGCGCGCTGGGCAACGACTGCATCGAAGGCGGCTCGAGCAACGACCGCATTGATGGGGGCTACGGCACGGACACGCTGCTCGGCGGTTCCGGCAAGGACAGGATCGACGGCAGCCGCGGCAACGACCGCCTGTTCGGCGGCTCGGGCATCGACGGCCTCTACGGCGGCTCCGGGCGCGACCGCATCTCCGGCGGCGCCCGCCGCGACACGATGGAAGGCGGTGCCGGCGCCGACACCCTGTCGGGCAGCAAGGGCAACGACTACCT
>DASQNF010000111.1:0-2976 GCA_035645115.1 Thermoleophilaceae bacterium
AGCAGCGCGGACATCGGACGTTCGGCTCGCTGCGCGGACCGCTGCCGGCCTCGGCTCGGTCACGAGATCCACATCGACCCCCATATGCGGGGTCGATCCGGATCTCGTGACGTCAGCGCTTCCTCCCTCGGCCGCCGCGCCGTCGCGGCCGGCGGCGGCGCGGCAGCCCGGCGGCTGCCACAAAGGCTCGCCGGCCTTGCGGCCGGCAGAGGCCCAGCGGGCCCGGCAGCTAGCGCGGCGGCTCGTCCGGCCCGAGCTAGCGCGGCGGCGCGCCCGGCCCGGGCGGCGTGCCCTTCGGGATCACGTTCCCGATGTTGGCCAGGGCCTGGGTCACCTCGCTCGGGATGATCCAGACCTTGTTCGACTCCCCCTGCGCGATCTGCGGCAGCGTCTGGAGGTACTGGTAGGCCAGCAGCTTCGGGTCGGCGTCGCCGCGGTGGATCGCGTCGAAGACCTGCTCGATCGCCTTCGACTCGCCCTCGGCGCGCAGGATGTCCGCCGTCTTCTGGCCCTCGGCCCGCAGGATCGACGACTGCTTCTCGCCCTCGGCCGTGAGGATCGCCGACTGCTTGACCCCCTCGGCCGTGAGGATGGCCGCCCGCCTGTCGCGCTCGGCGCGCATCTGCTTCTCCATCGCCTCCTGGATCGACAGCGGCGGGTCGATCGCCTTCAGCTCCACGCGGTTCACCCGGATCCCCCACTTGCCGGTGGCCTCGTCGAGCACGGTGCGCAGGGACGCGTTGATGGTGTCGCGGGAGGTGAGCGTGTCCTCGAGGGTCATGCCGCCCGCCACGTTGCGGAGCGTGGTCACCGTGAGCTGCTCGATCGCGATGATGTAGTCGGCGATCTCGTAGGTGGCGGCCTTCGGGTCGGTGACCTGGAAGTAGATGACCGAGTCGATCGCGACGGTCAGGTTGTCCTCCGTGATCACCGACTGGGGCGGGAAGGAGACCACCTGCTCGCGCAGGTCGATCAGCGGCTTGACGCGATCGACGTACGGGATGATCAGCGCGAGCCCGGCGTCGAGCGTCCGGCTGTAGCGGCCGAGCCGCTCCACGATTCCGGCGCGCGCCTGCGGCACGATCCGGATTCCCTGCGCAAGCGTGACCAGCACTACCACTGCGATGACGATGAGCACGATCAGGGTGGCCATGTGCGCGCGAGTCTCCTTTTTGGTCAGTCCGCCACGAGCGCGGTGGCGCCGTCGATCTTCAGCACTTCCACACGGGCACCGGGCTCGTAGACCTCGTCCTCATCGTAGGCGCGCGCAGTCCAGATCTCGCCCGCGAGCTTCACCTGGCCGCCGTCGCGATCGACCCGCTCGACCACCACCGCCGTGCCTCCCACGAGCGCCGCGGTGCCGGTGCGGATCTGGGCGGGAGTACGAAGGTGACGCCTGGCGATCGGACGCAGCACCGCCAGCGAGGCCAGCGAGACCGCGATGAACACCAGCCACTGGACCGCGAGCCCGCCGCCCACCAGCGCCACGATCGCGGCCGTGACTGCGGCCACGGAGATCGGGCCGAGGAAGAAGCTGAGCGTGAAGATCTCGCCCACGGCGAGGAGGCCAGCAGCGACCATCCACCAGACCCACTCGTCCACCCCACCGATCCTATGCGTGGCGCCGGCCGCCCGCTACGTCGAGCGCCCGCTCGACGTCCGCCAGCAGGTCGGCCGTCTCCTCGCAGCCGGCCGAGAGCCGGATGAAGCCCGGGGACACGTCGTCCCCGCCCCAGCGCGCGCGCCGCTCCGCCGTCGTGTAGACGCTGCCGAAGCTGGTGGCGTCGTCCACGAGCTCGGCTGCCGCGAGGAAGCGCTCGGCCGCCTCCGCGCTCGCGAGCTCGAACGAGACGACCATCCCGAACCCGCCTTGCATCTGCCGCCGAGCCGCCTCGTGTCCCGGGTCGGTCGTCAGCCCGGGGTAGTGCACGGCCGGCACGTCGTCGCGACCGACGAGCAGCTCCGCGAGCGCCTGAGCGCTCGCGCAGCCGCGCTCGAGCCTGAGCGCGAGCGTGGGCAGCGAGCGGTGCGCCAGCCAGGCCTCGAAGGGCCCGGGTATCGAGCCCGAGTCCCGGCGCCAGTCGCGCAGCCGCCGGGCACGGTCGGGGTCGCGGGTGGTGAGGTACCCGAGGATGAGGTCGGCGTGTCCGGCCAGCTGCTTGGTCGCGCTCGTCATCACCAGGTCCGCGCCCAGGTCGAGCGGGCGCTGAAGCAGCGGTCCGGCCGTGGTGTTGTCCACGACCGTGACCGCGCCCGCCCGGCGCCCCGCCGCCGCGAGCGCCGCGATGTCGTAGACCTCGAGCTTCGGGTTCGAGGGCGTCTCGAGCCAGAGCACCCGGGCGCCGTCCACGACCTCGGCGAGGCTCGCCGCGGGCGCAAGCCGCAGCTCGACCCCCCGGGGCTCGAGCTGGGTGCGCGCCAGCCGGCGCACCCCGAGGTAGCACGACTCGTCGATGGCCAGCGCGTCGCCCGGCCCGAGCTCGGTCAGGAGCAGGGCGGCGGCGGCGGCCATGCCGGATGCGAAGAGCACGGCCTCGGCATGCTCGAGCTCACCGAGCGCCGCCTCGTAGCGCTCCGAGGTCGGGTGGGCGTAGCGGGCGTAGGAATAGGGAACGTCGGCCGGGTCACCGCTCGCGTGGAAGGGAGCGGCGAACACCGGGCCCGGCAGAAACGGCTCGCCCTGACCGGGTCCCGGATGCCCGGCCCGGACCACCCGCGTGCCGACGCCCCGCGGCGCTCGCGCGTCGTCGCCGCTCACGGCTCGAGGATCGCCTTGGCGAAGTCGTCCGCGTCGAATGGGCGCAGGTCCTCGAGCGCCTCGCCGATCCCGATCAGCTTGACCGGCACGCCCAGCTCCTGCGCGATCGCGAGCGCGATGCCGCCCTTCGCGGTGCCGTCGAGCTTGGTCAACACGATCCCGGTCACGTCCACCGCCTCGCGGAACAGGAGCGCTTGGCGCAGGCCGTTCTGCCCGGT
>DASQNF010000112.1:0-7106 GCA_035645115.1 Thermoleophilaceae bacterium
GATCGTGCCGAGCCGGCGCGCGATCTCCTCGGCGAGGATCCGCTCCCCGCCCTGGCTGCCGATCAGCACGACCTCGTCGCCCACCTCCACGTCGGTCTCGGGCCCGAGCGCCACCGTCACGTTGTCCATGCTGACCGCTCCAACCAGCGGGTGGCGCCGCGCCCGGATCAAGACGTCGCAGTTGTTCGTGAGGGCGCGTCGCCAGCCGTCGCCGTAGCCGATCGGGACCGTGGCCACCCAGGTGGGCCGCTCACTCGTCCAGAGGCGCCCGTAACCGGCGCTCTGTCCCGCCTCGAAGCGGCGCACCGCGGCAACCCAGGAGCGCAGCGACAGCGCCGGCTCGAGCCCGTGCGCCGCGGGGTCCTCCTGGAACGGGTCCATCCCGTAGATCGCTATCCCGCAGCGGACGAGGTCGAAGCGCGCCGCCGGCTCGCGCAGCGCGGCGGCGCTGTTCGCGGCGTGGACCACGAGGTCGTCGCGCCCGACCTGGCTCACGAACTCCTCGAAGAGCGCCAGCTGCTCCGCGAACAGCTCGTCCTCGCGGTCGTCCGCGGTGGCGAAGTGGGTCATCAGGCCGACCACGTTCGGGCGGCTCGCGAGCCGCAGCGCGTGCTCGCGGTCCTTGGTGCCGAGGCGACCCATCCCCGTGTCGAGCTTGACGTGCACGCGAGGGGCGGCCTCCGCAACTTCATCGGTCCACGCCACCACGTCCGCCCCGGCATCGATGGCCACGCGCAGGTCGCTGCGCGTGAGCGCGCCGAGGACCAGCAGAGGGACGCCCGCCGCGCGCAGCTCGCGGGCCTCGCCGGCCGTGGCCACGGCGAGCCAGCCGGCGCCGCCCGCAAGCGCGGCGGGGGCGACGTCGCCGTGGCCGTAGCCGTCCGCCTTGACCACCGCGCAGAGCGGCTTCGGAAGACGGGCGCAGTTGCGCTCGATCGCGCCGAGGTCGATGCGTGCGAGCGCGCGCTCGGGTGGGCTCACACCGCGAGGGCGCCGAGCACGTCCACGCGGGTGACGACCCCGACGAGCTTGCCGTCCTCCACCACGGGCAGCCGGTTGTGCCCGGATTCGTGGATGAGCCGGGCCGCCTCGCGCACGGTCGTGTCCGGATCGACCGAGTCGGGCCCCGGCGTCATCATGTCCTCGGCCTTCGACGCGAACGCCTTGCGGAGGCGGCTCTCGAAGCGACTGAGCGGCTCGAGGAAGACCGTGCCCCCGAACAGGTTGATGTAGTGCGGTATGTGGAGGTCGCCCTGCTCGTCCGGCAGCACCAGGTCGGCCTCGGTGACGATCCCGACGCAGGCGCCCGACTCGTCCACCACCGGAACGCCCGGCAGCTCGCGCCCGCGCAGCAGCGCCACGACCTCCTCCACCGGCGTGTCCGGCCGCACCGTCGGCGGGTCGGGGTCCATGATCTCGCGCACGAGCTCGGCCACTCGGCCGCCACGTTATCGGAGCGTCAGGCCGTGCGGGAGCGAGTCGATCACGTCTCCCGCCTGGACGTGATCGGCGCCCATCCGCTCCGCCGCGACCTGCGCGGCGAGCACGTGCGCCAGCGCCCCGAGCGACGCCGCCTCGAACGCGCCGAGGCCCTTGGCGAGGAGCGCGCCGACCAGGCCGGAGAGCACGTCGCCCGTCCCCGCGGTGGCGAGCGCGGGCGTGCCGCCGGGGCTGACGGCGACGAGGCCGTCGGGGCGTGCGACGAGCGTGTCGTCGCCCTTCAGCAGCACCACCGAGCCGCTCCGCGCGGCCGCCTCGCGGGCGCAGGCGAGGCGGTGCCGGGCGATCTCGTCGGCGGGCCGCCCGAGCAGGCGGCCGAGCTCGCCCTCGTGCGGAGTCAGCAGGGTCGGCGCGTCGCGCGCGGCCAGCAGCTCTAGCCGCTGCGCGTGGGCGCCCAGGCCGTCGGCGTCCACCAGCAGCGGCACGGCCACCGATCGCGCGACGCCGCGGGCGAACTCCAGGGCTCCCTCGTCCCGGCCGAGCCCGGGCCCGAGCACCACGGCTCCCGCCCGCTCGGCCATCTCCTCCACGTGCGCCACGCCGGCCGGGGTGTGGAAGCCGTTCGCGTCCGGGAGCCCACGGCTCATCTGCTCGAGCAGGCGCATGTCGAGCGACGGTTGGACCGGCCGCGGGACGGCCACCTGCACATAGCCGGCGCCCGCGCGCGAGGCCGCCTGGGCGGCCATCGTGGGCGCGCCGGTGAGGCCCGCGGAGCCGCCCGCGATCACCACCACCCCCGACTCGAACTTGGAGCCGCTCTGAGCGCGGCGCGGGAACAGCGAGAGCACGCGCTCCGCGATCAGTCCGGCCCGCACCGCCGGCGCGGCCGGCGCGCGCGGGATGCCGATCCGGATCGTCTCGACACGGCCCGCGTGCTGCTTGCCCGGCGCCACGTAGAGGCCGAGCTTGGGCCCGTGGAAGGTGGGGGTGGCGTGAGCTCGCACCGCCTCCCCGTCGACCTCCCCGCTGGAGGCGTTCACCCCCGACGGCACGTCGCACGCCACCACCGGCGCTGCCTGCGCGTTGATCGCGGCGATCGCCTGCGCCACTGGTGCGCGCGGCGCGCCCTCGAAGCCGGTGCCGAGCAGGGCGTCGACCACCACGGCCGAGCGCTCGAGGCGCTCCGGGGCAAATGGCTCGGGAGCGGGGCCCGGCAGCCGATCGAGGTTGGCGAGAGCCTCGCCGCGCAGATCGGAGAGCTCGGCCGCCGCAAGCACGTCGACCGGGTGGCCGTCCTCGCGCAGCAACCGGGCCGCCACCAGCCCGTCGCCCCCGTTGTTGCCCTTGCCGACGACGATCCGAATCGGGCCACCTGCCCGGGCGAGGCGAGCCGCCACCCGCGCCAGGCCGCTGCCGGCGCGCTCCATCAGGTCGAGCGACGGGACCCCCCGCTCCTCGATCGCCCACGCGTCGACGGCCCGCATCTCGGCGGAGTCGTAGAGCGGATCGAGCCAGTCGGGCAGCGCGGTCGTCACGGCGTCCGGCGCCCGCTCAGGCGGGCCCCGGCGCGCGCGGCCGCAGCACGGCCACCGCACCCGCGACCGCGCCCGTGTGGGTGAGGGAGATCACCACCTCTCCGCCCAGCTCCCGCGCGCGTGATGCGGCGCTTCCGCTCAGCGCCACGCGCGGCGCGGCGTCCGTGGCCACCACCTCGACGTCGCGAAAGCTCCAGCCGGTGAGCCCCAGGGCCTTGGCCACCGCCTCCTTGGCGCAGAAGCGGGCGGCCAGGTGCATCACCGGCCGAGCACGCCCGGCGGCGTAGCCGCGCTCGGCCTCCGTGAACAGGCGCTCCGCCAGCCGCGGCCGCCGTGCGAGCGCGGCGTCGAGCCGCTCGATCTCCAGGAGGTCGAGTCCGACGCCCGTCACTCGACGGTGACGGTCTTCGCGAGGTTGCGCGGCTGGTCCACGTTGAGCCCGCGCGCGCGGGCGATGTGGTAGGCCAGCAGCTGCAGCGGGATCACCGCGAGCAGCGGCTGCAGCAGCCAGTCGGTGCGCGGGATCTCGACGATCTCCTCGGCGTACTCGGCCACGTGGGCGCTGCCCTCCGTGGCCACAGCGATCACGTGGGCGCCGCGCGCGTGGACCTCGGCCATGTTCGAGAGCACCTTGTCGAGCACCGGCGAGTCGGTGGCCACGCACACCACCGGCGTGTTCTCGTCGAGCAGGGCGATCGGGCCGTGCTTCATCTCCCCGGCCGCGTAGGCGTCCGTCGGGATGTAGGAGATCTCCTTGAGCTTCAGCGCGCCCTCCAGGCAGACCGAGAGGCCGACGTGACGCCCGAGGTAGAGGAAGAAGCCGGCGTCCTGCCAGTGCTCGGCGATCGCCCTGATCGGCGTCTCCACGCGTTCGAGCAGCTCGGAGATCCGGCGCGGCAGCTCGCGCAGCTCGGCGCACAGCCTTCGCAGCACGTCGGCCTCGAGCGTCCCGTGGACCTGCGCGAGCTCGAGGGCGAACAGGTACATCGCCGCGACCTGGGCCACGAAGGTCTTGGTGGCCGCAACCCCGATCTCGAGCCCCGCTCGCGTGAAGATCACGCCGTCCGCGTCGCGAGTGGCCTGGCTCCCCATGATGTTGGTGACCGCGAGCACCTTCGCGCCGCGCTCGCGGGCAAGCCGCATCGCCGCCAGCGTGTCGGCCGTCTCCCCCGACTGCGAGATGCCGATCACGAGGTCCCGGTCCCCGAGCACCGGGTTGCGGTAGCGGAACTCCGAGGCGATGTCCATCTCCACGGGGACGCGCGACCACCACTCGATCGCATAGCGGCCCACGAGCCCGGCGTGGTAGGAGGTCCCGCAGGCCACGATCACGATCCGGCGCACGTCCCGCAGGAACTCGTCCGAGATCCCGATCTCGCCGAGATCGACGCCGGTCTCACCCACCCGGCCGGCGAGCGTCTCGGCCACCGCGTCCGCCTGCTCGTGGATCTCCTTGAGCATGAACGTCTCGTAGCCGCCCTTCTCGGCCTGCTCGTCGTCCCAGTCCACCTCGTCGACCTCGCGCTCGAGCTCCGCGCCGTCCGGCGTGAGGAAGCGCGAGCCCTCCGGCGTGATCACCACGATCTCGCCGTCCTTCACGAGCTGCACCCGGCGCGTCTCGGCCATGAACGCGGGGATCGCGGAGGCGATGAAGCTCTCCCCCTCGCCGAGCCCGACCACGAGCGGGCACTCCTTGCGGGCCCCAACGAGCACGCCCGGATGGTCCGCGGACATCGCCACGAACGCGTAGTGCCCGCGCAGCTCGTTGTAGGCGCGGCGCGTGGCCTCAACGAGGTCGCCGTCCAGGTGCTGGGAGACGAGATGGGCCACCACCTCGGCGTCCGTCTCCGAGGTGAACTCGGCGCCGTCGGCCCGCAGGCGCTCGCGCAGCTCGGTCCAGTTCTCGACTATCCCGTTCAGCACGATGTGCACGCGTCCGGAGGTATCCCAGTGCGGATGCGCGTTCTCCTCGGTGACCCGGCCGTGCGTGGCCCAGCGTGTGTGGCCGATCCCGGTGGAGCCCCGTAGCTGACCGTTGCCGGCGGCAAGCGCGTCGCGGAGCCGCTGCAGGTTGCCGACCGCGTGGACGCTGCCCACGGCGCCGTCGGTCACGAGTGACAGCCCGGCCGAGTCATAGCCGCGGTACTCGAGCCGCTGGAGGCCCTGCAGCAGCAGGTCCCGGCACTGGCGGGACCCGACGTATCCGATGATGCCGCACATCCGAGCGACCTAGCCTAGTTGCGACTCGACGAGACCGGCGAGCCGGCCGGCCACCTCGCGGCTCTCCGCCTCGGTCGGCGCCTCGACCATCACGCGCACGAGGGGCTCGGTGCCGGAGGCCCGCACGAGCACGCGCCCGCGCCCCTCGAGGCCCGCGGCCTCCCGCTCGACCGCCGCCGAGAGCTCCGTCGCACCCGCGAGCGCGCCCAGGTCGCGTACGCGCACGTTGACGAGGCACTGCGGCAGCTTCTCCATCGCGCGCCGGTCCGCAAGCTCCCCGTCCCCGAGGGCCTCGAGCGTGAGCAGCGCCGCGGCGATGCCGTCCCCGGCGGGCGCGAACCCGGTGTCGATGATGTGACCGGACTGCTCTCCGCCGAGCGCCCAGCCGCGGCGCACCAGCTCGGCGAGCACGTGGCGGTCGCCCACGGGCGTGGTGGCCACCGCGATCCCCGCTCTCTGCATGGCGCTGTGGAAGCCGAAGTTCGTCATCACCGTCACGGCCACTCCGTCGCCCGGCAGCCGCTCGCGCTCGCGCAGGTGAAGGGCGGCCAGCGCCATCAGCTCGTCGCCATCCACCACCGCGCCGTCGCGGCTCACGGCCAGCACGCGGTCGCCGTCGCCGTCGAAGGCGAAGCCAACGTCGTGGCCGTCGATCGCCGCGGCGAGGCGCTCCACGTGGGTCGAGCCGCAGTCGCGGTTGATGTTCCGGCCGTCGGGCTCGACCGCGAGTGCGTCGACGTCGGCGCCGAGGCGCCGGAAGATCTCGGGAGCCACACGGTGGGTTGCGCCGTTCGCGCAGTCGAGCAGGATCCGACGCCCCTGCAGGTCGAGATCGCGGAAGCGGAGCTCCAGCTCGCGCAGGTAGTCGCCCGAGGCCCCGTGCAGCTCGCGCACCCGGCCGATCGCCCCCCCGCCGCGGGCGTCCAGCCGCCGCTCGATCTCGCGCTCCTGCTCGTCGTCGAGCTTCATCCCCTCGGGTCCGAAGAACTTGATGCCGTTGTCCTCGTACGGGTTGTGTGAGGCGGACACAACGGCCGCCATGTCGAACCCGTGCCTGCGTAGGAGGATCGACGCGCCCGGGGTGGGCAGCACACCGCCCAGCAGGGCGTGGCCACCTCCGGACGCGATGCCCGCGGCGAGCGCCGCCTCGAGCATCTCACCCGACTCGCGCGTGTCTCGCACGATCAGCACCTGCGGCGTGTCCACCGGCGAGATCGCCGCGGCTGCACGACCGAGCGCCGTGGCCAGCTCGGCTGTGAGCAGCTCGCCCGCGACCCCACGGACGCCGTCCGTCCCGAACAGCGCCATGTGACGCTCTAGCGCTTGGAGAACTGCGGCCGCTTGCGGGCCTTCTTCAGGCCGGCCTTCTTGCGTTCCTTCACGCGCGGGTCGCGAGTGAGGTAGCCGCGGCTCTTGAGCTCACCGCGCAGCGCCGGGTCCGCCTCCACGAGCGCGCGGGCTATCCCATGGCGCAGCGCCGTGGCCTGGGCCGAGACGCCGCCGCCGTGGATGCGAGCGACCACGTCCATGCGGGTCTGGTAGCCGGCCACCTCGAGCGGCTGGCGGGCCATGCGCTGGAGGCGCACGCGCGGGAAGTACTCGTCGAGGTGGCGACCGTTGACGCTGTAGCTGCCCTCGCCCGGCCTGAGGATCACCCGCGCCACCGCGCGCTTGCGCTTGCCAGTGGCCGGGTAGCGAGCGTCGGCGGCCAGGTCGAGCGGGGTGTGGGCGACGGGCGCGGGCTCGGCCGGCGACTCGTCCGTGCCGGCGCCCTCCTCCGGCTCGCGCTCGCCCTCGGGATAGCTCGCGTACTCGCCGAACTCGCCCGCCTCGGCGGGCGGCTTCTCCTCGAGCACCAGATCGGGCTCGAGGTGCGCCCCCGGGATGACTTCGTCCTCCGACTTCGAATCC
>DASQNF010000113.1:0-24484 GCA_035645115.1 Thermoleophilaceae bacterium
TTGAGCACCAAGGACCGCAGCCGGCTGCGCGACGAGGCCTACGAGGTGGAGCTCGACGACCGCGAGCTCGAGGACCGCGATCCCGCCGGCGGCCCGCTGCTCGACGACGAGGGCGACAGGGACGTCGGGCGCATCCAGGCGCTGCTCGGGGACCGGCGCAAGCTCACCAGCGGGGCGCTGCTGGTGGTCCTGCTGGTGGTGGTCATCTACGTGCTGATCCCGAAGCTCGTGGGCGCGGAGGAGGCGGTCGAGAAGCTCGACGAGGGTGTCTGGTACTGGGTGGTGATCGCGATCGGCTTCAACGCCGTGGCGTTCGCCGCCTACGTCGCCCTCTTCCGGGGGGTGCTCTCCGGCACCCGAGACGACGATCTAAACCGCCGCCTCGACCTGAAGGCCTCGTACCAGATCACCATGGCGGGGCTCGCGGCCACGCGCATCTTCTCCGCCGGCGGGGCGGGCGGCATCGTGCTCACCTACTGGGCGCTGCGCAAGGCGGGAATGCCGAGGCGCCGCTCGGCCTGCCGCATGGTCGCCTTCCTCGTGCTCACGTACGTGGTCTACATGGCCGCGCTCGTGATCTTCGGGATCCTGCTGCGCGCGGGAGTCCTGCCCGGCGCGGCGCCAATCGGCGGCACGATCGTGCCGGCGGCGCTGGCGGCCGGCGTGATGGCGCTGTTCGGGGTGATCGCGCTGATCCCACAGGACTTCGAGCGGCGCATCATCTCGTTCGCCGGCGGCTATCGGCGGGTGCGTTACCTCCAGCGGCTCGCGAAGGGTCCGGCCACGGTGGCCACCGGCGTGCGGACGGCGATCGCCTACCTGCGCCACCCGAGCCGCGGCGCGCTCGCCGTGGGGGGCGCCGTGGGCTTCTGGGGCGCGAACATCGGCGTGCTCTGGGCGAGCTTCGAGGCGTTCGGGGGCGACGTGCCGGTCGCCGTCCTCGTGCAGGGCTTCTTCGTGGGCATGGCGGCCAACCTGATCCCCTCGCCCGCGGGAGGGGTCGGATCGGTGGACGCCGGCATGATCTTCGCCTTCGACGTGCTGTTCGGCCTGCCGAGCGCCATCGTGTTCCCGGCGGTCCTCACCTACCGGGTGATCGCGTTCTGGCTGCCGATCCCGCCCGGCATAGTCGCGTTCTTCCAGCTTCGCCGAACGGTTGTCCGCTGGGAGCGCGAGCGCGAGCAGCGGCCCGGCGCCGTGGTGGCGGCCGCCACTACACTTCAGAAAGTAAAGTCATGAGCACCCAGGTAAAGGACATCGAGAACGTCGTCATCGTCGGCAGCGGCCCGGCCGGCTACACGGCCGCGCTCTACACCTCGCGCGCCGACCTCGAGCCGCTGGTGGTGGAGGGCTTCGCCTGGGGCGGGCTGCTCCAGCAGACCACCGACGTCGAGAACTATCCCGGCTACCCCGAGGGCGTGATGGGGCCGGAGATGATGCAGCAGTTCCGCGACCAGGCCGAGCGCTTCGGCACGCGCTTCATCACCGACGACGCCACCGCCCTGGAGCTCTCGAGCGAGCCCGGCGCCCCGCACACCGTGCACGTCGGCGGCGAGCGGATCAGTACGCGGGCGGTGATCCTCGCCATGGGCGCCGAGCCCAAGAAGCTCGGCGTTCCGGGTGAGGAGGAGCTCGCGGCCCGCGGGGTCTCCTACTGCGCCACCTGCGACGCCGCCTTCTTCCGCGGCGCCGACACCGTGGTTGTGGGCGGCGGCGACACCGCGATGGAGGACGCGACCTTCCTGGCGAAGTTCGCGGGCAAGGTCTCGATCATCCACCGGCGCCCCGAGTTCCGCGCCTCGGCGATCATGCTCGAGCGCGCACGCAGCTCCGACAACATCGAGCTGGTGACGCCGTACGTCGTCGATCGCTTCGAGGCCGGCGAGAACGGCTCGCTCGGCAAGGCCGTGCTGGAGCACGTCGAGGACGGCCTTACCAGGGAGCTGCCGGTGACCGGCGCCTTCATCGCGATCGGACACCGCCCGAACTCGCAGCTGGTGGACGGCCAGCTCGACCTCGACGACGAGGGCTACGTGCTGGTCGAGGGGCGCTCCACGCGCACCAAGCTGCCCGGCGTTTTCGCGGCCGGCGATCTCACCGACCGGGTCTACCGCCAGGCGGTTACCGCGGCCGGCACCGGCTGCATGGCCGCGCTCGACGCAGAGGCCTACCTGCGCGACACCCCGATCGACGCCGAGGCCCACTGGGCCGGCGCGCCGGAGCGGGTCGAGGCGGCGGCCGAGTCCGCCGCTTCCTGACGCTTGCCCGAACGCTGGGTCAACTGGGCCCGGGACCAGCGCTGCGCGCCCGCGCGGCTCGTGCGACCGGCCGATGAGGGCGAGCTCGTGCAGGCGCTGGCGGGCGCTGGCCGGGTAAAGGTCGCCGGCTCGGGGCACTCGTTCACCGACATCGCCTGCACCGACGGCGTGCTCGTGGACATGCGGGCCATGCGGCGGGTGCTGGAGGTGGATGGCCACGAGGTGACCGTCGAGGCGGGCATCACGCTGCGCGAGCTGGGCGCGCAGCTGCGCGCCCGCGGGCTCGCGATGGAGAACCAGGGCGACGTGGACCCCCAGACGCTGGCCGGAGCGCTTGCAACAGCCACCCACGGCACCGGCGGGCGCTTCGGCAACCTCTCCTCGCGGGTGACCGGCGTCCGGCTCGTGGGCGGCGACGGCGAGCTGCATGAGCTGCGCGAGGGTCGCGAGCTGCGCGCCGCGCGGGTGTCGCTCGGCGCCCTCGGCGCGATCTCGGCGGTGACCCTCGGCTGCGTTCCGGCCTTCACGGTCCACCGGCTCGACGAGCCGCGCCCGCTCGACGACGTGCTGCCGCGGTTGGACGAGCTGGTGGACTCGAACGACCACTGGGAGGCGTTCGTGATGCCCTACACGCGCCGGGCGCTCACGCTCAGCTCGGAGCGAACCGATCGCGAGCCGCGCCCGCCCGGCCGTGTGCAGGCCTTCGCGCGAGACGTGCTGCTCGAGAACGCCGTGCTCGGGCTGTTCTGCCGGGCGGGCCGCGTCGCCCCTGCGCTGATCCCGTGGCTCAACCGACGCCTCGCCTCGCTGCTCGGGCGCGCGGAGCAGCTCGACGCGAGCAACCGCGTGTACGCGAACACCCGGCTGGTGCGCTTCACGGAGATGGAGTACGCGATCCCTCGCGAGCGGGCGGCCGAGGCGCTCGAGCGCGTGCTCGCGACGGTCGAGCGGCGGCGCCTGCCGGTGGGCTTCCCGATCGAGCTGCGCGTGGTTGCGCCCGACGACGCGCTGCTCTCCACCGCCTACGAGCGCCCGACGGCGTACATCGCGGTGCATCAGTATCGAGGCATGGAGTTCGAGTCCTACTTCCGCGCGGTCGAGGCGATCATGGACGACTACGGCGGGCGCCCGCACTGGGGCAAGCGCCATTACCAGACGGCGGCCACGCTCGCGCCCCGCTATCCCGAGTGGGGACGCTTCGCGGAGCTGCGCCGGCGCTTCGACCCGGAGGGGCGCTTCGAGAACGACTACCTGCGCCGCGTGCTCGGCCCGGTGGCGGCATGAGGGCCACTCTCTACGGGATCCCGGGCTCGCATGCGGTGCGCACGGCCGGGCTGATGCTCGAGGCCAAGGGCGTGGAGCACGAGCGCGTGGACCTGCAGCCCGGAGTCCATCGGGTGCTGGTGCGGCTCAAGGGCTTCAAGGGCGACCGCGTGCCGGCTGTGCTGTTCGAGGACGGCCGGCGCGCCCAGGGGACCCGGGAGCTGCCGCGGGTGCTCGACGAGCTCGTGCCGAGTCCGCGGCTCCTGCCCGACGATCCGCGCGTGCTCGAGGCCGAGCGCTGGGCGGACGAGGTGCTGCAGCAGTGGGCGCGGCGCATGGTGGCCACGACGGGAGCCCGCGATCCGGACGCGCTCAGCGGCCGCGGCGGGGAGGGGCGCCTCGGGGCGCTGCTCGCGCGCAGCGACCGCCGGCGCCGCTACGTCACGCGCATGGTGCTGCTCGCGTTCAGGGTGTCCCCCCAGCAGAAGCGCGAGGACCGCGAGCGGACCGGGGACGTCCTCGACCGCATCGACGCCTGGATCGCGGAGGGCGTGCTCGACGGCGAGGCGCTCCACGCCGCGGACTACGCCGTGGCATCGAGCCTGGCGCTTGTGGAATACATCGTCGCCCTGCGCCCCGAGCTCGCGCGGCGGCCGCTCTACCGGCTGCTCGAGCGGGTGCTCCCCGCCGAGAGGGAGGCCGACGGCCGGCGAGCTGGATAGCTAGGCGGCGCCGGGGCCCGGCGGGCCGGTTGGCCGGGCGCTCAGCGGCGACAGCCGAGCGGCAGTCGCCGGTCGAGCGTGAGCACTCGCCCGTCCACCGTCCGCACCCGCGAGCGCAGCCGCCGCCCGGCCACCCGCGCGCCGAAGGGCGCGAGCGGGTCGCTCGCGCGCAGCGCGCTCCTGAAGCTGACGTGCTCGATCCCGGCGCCCGCCACGCGGGCGCGGCAGCCGCGCAGCACCAGCCGCAGCTCCGGTCGGGCGCGGCAGTCACGGCCGGCGCAGTCCGCGAGCGCCGCCAGCCGCGCGTCGAGCTCGGCCTGGATCGTCGCGTGGCGGGGGTCGGCGTGCAGGCTCTCGAGCTGGTGCGGGTCGCGCTCGAGGTCGTACAGCTCGCGCTCGCCGTTCGCATGGCGCGCATACACGTAGCGGTAGGTGCGCAGCGCGTCGAACGCCGGCTGGTTCAGACCGGCGGCGCCCTCCACGAGCAGGTCTCGGCCCCACTCGAGTCCGGGGTCCTCGAGCAGCGGGAAAAGCGAGCGCCCGTCCTGCGGCCTGCCGGGCACCGCCCCCGCGGCGTCGAGGATCGTGGGCGCGAGGTCCGCGTTCGTCACGAGCTGGCGGCGCCTGGCGCCCGCCGGCACGCCCGGGCCGCGCATCACGAGCGGCACCCGGATCGAGGGCTCGTACACGAGCACCTTGCCGTTCTGGACCCTGTGCTCGCCGTAGAAGAAGCCGTTGTCCGAGGTGAACACGATCAGCGTGCGCTCGAGCTCCCCCTCCGTGCGCAGGGCCGCCACGATCGCCGCGATCCCCTCGTCCACCGCGAGCAGCGACTCGAGTCCCTGGCGGTAGTTCTCCTCGATCGCCGCCCGGCGCTCGGCGCCGATCGGCGGACGGCTGCGGATGAAGCTCGGCTTGTCGGACACGTCGGGCTCGTCGATCGCGGGGCCGCCCGGCAGCCGGGCGTGGGCGAAGCGGTCGCGGTGGCGCGGCGCCGGCGAGGGCGTGGCCAGCCCGCGAGGGTCGTCGGGATCGCCCGGAGCGCCGCTGTGCGGCGCGAGGAACGCGACCGACAGGAAGAACGGCGTCCGTGTCTCGCCCATGCGCTCAACCACGGATACGGCGCGTGCGGCGTAGTCGTCGGTGGAGTAGCCCCCGTAGGTGTTGAGAGCGCCGTTCTCGTTGAGCGTGTAGCCGGTGAAGCGGTAGGTGGAGGGGTCCACCGATGCGTACCACTCGTCCCAGCCCGGTGGCACCTCGGTGGGCGAGCGGATGCCGTAGCGGTTGAGGAACTTGCCGACGTGGACCGTGTGGTAGCCCGCGCGCTGGAGCCAGACCGGCAGCCACTCGCGTTTTCCGAGGCGGAAGTAGCCGCCGTCCGGGGGGTCGTTGTCGAGCACGCCGTGGTTGTGCGAGTACTGCCCCGTCAGGAAGGTGGCCCGCGACGGGCAGCAGAGCGCGTTGGACACGAACGAGCGGTCGAAGGTGGTGCCGGCCTCCACGAGCTCGGTGCGCAGCGCCGGCATCACTCGGGTGGACTCCATCGTCTGGTCGTCGGTCATCAGCACGATCACGTTCGGGCGCTCGGCGGACGCCACCGGGGCGATCACCAGCGACGCGGCGGCCAGCAGCGTCGCGCCGATCACCGGCAGGCGCGCAGGGTGCGATCGAGCGTGTAGCGCCTGCCGTCCTCGGTCTCGGCGCGCACTCTCAGGCGGAAGGGTCCCCGGCGCCGGAGTGCGCGCGGAGATATCCGCTCCACGAGCGCCGGCGGACGCCCGCGGTCGAGCAGGTCGAAGCCCACTCGACCGACCACGCGGCGGCCCACGAGCACGTCGGCGCTGAGCGGGCGGTCGCGCTCAAAGCCGCGCACGATCACGCTGAGGCCCTGTGCGCGCCTGACGCAGCCGCGCACGGGGCGTCCCTCGGAGCGCAGCCGCAGCGCCAGCCGGGGGCGGGTGTGGCAGATCGCCCCGGCGCAGCGCTTGAGCGTGCGCAGCCGCAGGGCGAGGTCGCGCTGCACCTTGCGGTAGCGCTCCTGGCCGTCCACGCTTTCGAGCTGGAAGGGATCCTCGATCAGGTCGTACAGCTCGTACTCGCCGGTGGTGCGGTGCTCCACGTACAGGAAGCGGTAGGTGCGGATGCCGCGGTAGGTGGGCACCCCGTTCGCGCCGTTGCCGTTCTCGATCAGGATGTCGCGTCCCGGCTCGGCGCCGGGGTCGGCGAGCAGCTGGAGCAGCGAGCGGCCGTCGAGCAGCCGGTTCGGCGGCACGTCGGCGGCGTCGAGGATCGTCGAGGGAACGTCGACGTTGGCGGCGAGCCGACCGTCCGAACGCCCGCGCGGGACGCCGGGACCGCGCAGCAGCAGCGGGATGCGCACCGACGGCTCGTAGGGCAGCACCTTCTCCGCCAGCGCACGGTGCTCGCCGTGCATGAAGCCGTTATCCGACAAGTAGACGATCAGCGTGTTCTCGAGCTCGCCCGAGCGGCGCAGGGCCTCCACGATCTGGCCGACGCCCTCGTCCACCGCGAGCAGGCTCTCGAGCTCCTGGCGCCAGTTTTCCTCGATGCCGGCGATCCGCTCGGGCGTGAAGCGCGGGCGGTCGGCCACCACCTGCGGCTTGTCGTACATGTTGCGCTCGTTGAAATTCGGAGCGCGCGGCATCGCATAGCCGGCGAAGGCGTCGCGGTGGCGGGGGGCCGGCGACGGGGTGCCGGGGCTCAGCGGATCGTCGATGTCCCGCGGGCCGCCGCGGTGGGGAGCCACGTACCAGAGCGAGAGGAAGAACGGATCTGGCGAGGGGGCCGCCTGGTCGATCAGCTCGACTGCACGGCGGGTGTGGAAGTCGGTCAGGTACTCGTCGGGGCGCTCCGGGCGCGGATAGGAGCGCAGCACGCCGTTCTCGTTCACGCGCCAGGAGGAGTAGTTGAACGCCGCCGAGTGGGGGTTCGCGTGCCAGTCGCTCCAGCCGGGCGGTATGCCGTGGACCATCTCGTAGCCGTTGAGGTAGCGGCCCACGTGCATGGTCCGGTAGCCCGCCGACTGCAGCCAGACCGGCAGGGTGTTCGTGTGGTCGAGCGCGTCGTGCCCACCGAACGGCCCGGCGTTGTGCAGCACCCCGTGGTTGTGGGCGTACTGGCCCGTAAGGTTCGTGGCGCGCGCCGGGCAGCACAGCGGGAAGCTCGCGATCGCCTGCTCGAAGTGGGTGCCCTCGGCGGCAATCAGGCCGTTCAGCTGTGGCATCGCCGGCACCGATGCGGCCGTCTGGTCGTCGGTCATGATCACGACCACGTTCGGGCGCGGGTCCTGCGCCTGGGCGGGCGCGGGGGCGAGCGCCAGCGCCAGCAGGGCGGCGACGATCAGCGGAGCCCGGAGCACCTGGCCTTCAACACCCGTTTGGGGGCGGGGTTGCGGGTAGGCCGGCTAGATCTCGCAGCGCGCCTCGCCGCGGTAGGTCGGCACCTCGTCGACGATCTCGTCGCCGCTCACGAGGTACAGGCTGTGGAAGCGCTCGCACAGCTCCCCGGCCTTGGCGTGGCGCATGTAGACCCTGTCGCCGACGCGCAGGCCGGCGGCGGCCGCTCCCGTGACCGGGGTCTGGACCTCGCCGGCGCCCTCGAGCGGGTCGAGCCGCAGGCCGCGCGGGAGGTGGGGAGCGGGCAGCCTGTCCCTGCCGGCGGCGCCCGAGGCCGGGTAGCCCCCGCCCAGGAGGGTCGCCACGCTGCCGCTCGGCCGGCGCACGACCGGAATGGCGAACATCGCGGCGGGCGTCAGCCGGAACGCCGCGTAGCGGTCGAACAGGGTGGGGGCGAAGAAACCCGAGCCGGCCGTGATCTCCGTGACCACGGGCTCCGCCCGGGTGGAATGGATGCTGCCCGTGCCGCCGCCGTTCACGATCGGCAGCGGCGCGAGCTCGCGCACCGCGGCCACCACCGCCGCCCGGCGCTCCGCGATCTCGGCCGCCGAGCGGCGCTTCATGGCGCGGATCAGCGGTTGCTTGGCGCGCTGCCCGAGCGGGTGGTCGCCCAGACCCGCGATGTGCGCCTCGTAGCCCATCAGCGCGGAGAGCTCGAAGCGCTGCCGGCGCACGATCTCGCCCGCGAGCGCGCGCGCCTGCTCCGGCGTGCGCACCGGTGAGCGCTTGGCGCCGACCTTGACTCGCCCGCCGAGCGGCCACCAGCTCGTGTCGAGCTCGATGCAGACGCGGATGCGCCCCCCGCCGTCGCCGCTCGGGCCCGGGGCGTCGCCCACCCGCAGCGCCCGCTCGATGTAGTCGAGCTGCTCCGCCGAGTCGACCATCACGATCGGCGCCCCCTCCGGGTCGAGGCGGGCGAGCTCGGCGAGCGCCGCGCGGTCCGCGGTCGGGTAGGCGAGCAGCAGGTCGCGGAAGCCGTGGCCGTGCAGCCAGAGCGACTCCGTCAGCGTGAACGTCATCAGGCCGCGGAAGCCGCCCTGTTCGCTCGCTGCGGGATCGCCGGCAGGCGCGCCGCGCCGCCCGGGCGCATCCGGATCGAGGATCGCCTCGAGCAGCGGCCGGCAGCGCACCGACTTGCTCGCCACCCGGATCGGCGTGCCGCGCGCACGGCCGAGCATCTCGCGCGCGTTCGACCAGAGCGCGTCCAGGTCCACGAACGCGAACGGGGCGTCGAGGCCCGCGAAGATCGCCTCGAGCTCCTCGTAGCTGCGCTCGCGGGCGAGCGCCCGCGTGGCTTCGGTCACGCCCACGCGAGCATTATCGACGAGCCCCGGCGGACCCGAGCCCCGCGCGGCGTCCCGCAACGGGGTCGACACCCCCATCAGCGCAGGTAGACCGGATTCGAGACGATCCAGGTGCGCTCGCGCCCCTTCGAGCGCCGTAGTGCCTCCACGCGGTAGGCCCCCGGCCGCTCGATCTCGGCGTGGAGCGCGTGCCCCTCGGCGCTCGCCAGCTCCTCGCCGTCGCGCAGCAGCCGCAGGCGCGCCGGCAGCGGCGCACGCACGCGAACGGCGCGCCGGCCGGCCGCCGCCTCGGCGCCCATCGGCAGCTCGCCGGCCTCGAAGCGAAAGCCGCGCGCAGGCGCGATCGAGTCCACCGCGATGTAGCAGCGGCCGTCGCGCAGCGCGCCGTAGACCTGCTCGCGATCGTGCTCGAGCGCCCCCGAGGGCGGCTCCTCGCAGAGCACGTGAGTGCGGATGAACCGAAACGAGCGCCGGTAGGCCATCAGCCGCAGCACCACGGGACCGATTCGCTTGCCGAACTGGTGGGCGTCGAGCCCGCCGATCGCAACCACGCGGCGCTCGCGGCAGAGCGCGTCCCAGGCACGCATGTTGCCCCCGGGTGGGTGGTCGAGCACCCGCCCCGGCGCCACCACGAACAGCAGCATCGCGGGGATGCTCGACAGCGACTCGACCGTGTCGGTCACGAAGCTCCAGAGCTCTATCCCGTGGACGGCCTCGCAGTCGAGCGCGCCGAACGGCATGCCGGGACGCCCGAAGCGCTGGACGCCCCGCGAGAACGGGTGGGCGGCGAAGCCGAACCCCCGGGCCTCTCGCACCGCCCGGCAGATGCCGGCGGCGTCGAGCCGGCGGTGTTTCACCTCCTTGTCGATCCCGAACGCCAGGTAGTGGTCGCGCCCCGACGGGGACACCTCCTCGCCCACGAGCACCAGGACGTCGCCGTGCCAGCCCTCCTCGCCGCGCCGGCGCGCCTCGAGCGTGTCGTGGTCGGTGAGCAGCACCACGTCGGCGCGCGCACGCCGCGCCGCGCGCGCGATCTCGGGCACGGTGCCGGTCCCGTCCGAGTGGAGCGAGTGCACGTGGACGACGCAGGCGAGGTCGTGCATCGCGCGGAAAGCTAGCCGCGTCGCACCCGCGCCCGCTCCGGCCGGGGCGAGCGTCCCGCCCCGCGGTAACGTTGCCCGGGTGAGCGGCTCGGACAGCTTCGGCGCGCGCGCGACCCTGGAGGCCGGCGGCGAGTCGTACGAGATCTTCCGGCTGGACGCGCTCCAGGACGAATACGATGTCGCCCGCCTGCCGTACTGCCTGAAGGTGCTGCTGGAGAACCTTCTGCGCCACGGCCAGGACGAGGGCGCGAAGGCGGTCGCGCAGTGGTCGGCGGCGGACGAGCCCTCGCACGAGATCGCCTACACGCCCGCGCGGGTGCTGATGCAGGACTTCACGGGCGTGCCCGCGATCGTGGACCTCGCCGCCATGCGCGACGCGATGGACGAGCTCGGCGGCGACCCCACCAAGATCAACCCGCTGGTGCCGGTGGAGCTCGTGATCGACCACTCGATCCAGGTCGACGTGTTCGCCGAGCGGCTCGCCTTCCAGCGCAACGCCGAGCTCGAGTTCGAGCGCAATCGCGAGCGCTACGCGTTCCTGCGCTGGGGCCAGACGGCGTTCGACAACTTCAGCGTGGTCCCGCCGAACACCGGCATCTGCCACCAGGTCAACCTCGAGTACCTGGCGCGCGTGGTCGAGTCGCGCGACGGCCAGGCGTTCCCGGACACGCTCGTGGGCACCGACTCCCACACCACCATGGTCAACGGCCTCGGGGTGCTCGGCTGGGGCGTGGGCGGGATCGAGGCCGAGGCCGCGATGCTCGGCCAGCCGGTGTCGATGCTGCTGCCCCAGGTGGTCGGCTTCAGGCTATCCGGGGAGCTGCCGGAGGGCTCGACCGCCACCGACCTGGTGCTGACCGTGACCCAGATGCTGCGCCAGCGCGGGGTGGTGGGCAAGTTCGTGGAGTTCTACGGGCCGGGCCTGCCCAACCTGCCGCTGGCCGACCGCGCGACCATCGGCAACATGTCGCCCGAGATGGGCGCCACCTGCGCGATCTTCCCGGTCGACGCGGAGACGCTCCGCTACCTCGAGTTCTCCGGGCGCCCGGGGGAGCGCGTCCAGCTGGTGGAGGCCTACTGCAAGGAGCAGGGGCTCTTCCACGACGTGGACACCCCGGAGGCCGCCTACTCGGACACCCTCGAGCTCGACCTCCGCGAGGTCGTGCCCTCGCTGGCGGGGCCGAAGCGCCCGCAGGACCGTGTGGCGCTGTCGAGCGCCGCAGCCGACTTCCTCGCCGAGCTCGAGGAGTACGTGGGCGAGGAGGCGCTCCAGGGGTACGACGAGGCGGCGGCGGCGTCGTTCCCGGCCAGCGACCCGCCCACCAACGACGGCGGCGGTGAGGCGCCCAAGCCAGGGAGCAGCCACGCCGCCGAGCCGGCCACGGCCGTGGTGGAACGCGAGCAGGGCCTCGGGCACGGCTCGGTGGTGATCGCCGCGATCACGAGTTGCACGAACACGTCGAACCCGTCCGTGATGCTCGGCGCGGGCCTGCTCGCAAAAAAGGCGGTGGAGGCGGGGCTCGAGCGCAAGCCGTGGGTGAAGACCTCGCTCGCGCCCGGCTCGAAGGTGGTCACCGACTACCTCGACCGCGCCGGGCTCACCGAGCCGCTCTCGAAGCTCGGCTTCGACCTCGTGGGCTATGGCTGCACCACCTGCATCGGGAACTCTGGGCCGCTGCCCGAGGAGATCTCGCGGGAGATCGAGGAGCGCGACCTCGTGGTGGCAAGCGTGCTGTCGGGCAACCGCAACTTCGAGGGGCGCATCCACCCCGAGGTCAAGATGAACTACCTCGCCTCGCCGCCGCTGTGCGTGGCCTACGCGCTCGCCGGCCGGATGGACCTCGACATCGTGAACGAGCCGCTGCAGGGCGACGTCCGCCTGCGCGACATCTGGCCGACCCAGCAGGAGGTGAACGACGCGATCGAGTCCGCGATCGAGTCGGACATGTTCCGCAAGAGCTACGGTGAGGTCTTCGAGGGCGACGAGAACTGGAACGCGCTCGACACCCCCGAGGGCGACCGCTACGCATGGGACGAGGGCTCCACCTACGTCAAGCGCCCGCCCTACTTCGAGGGCATGCCGGCCGAGCCGCCCTCGGGCTTCGATCCGATCCGCGGCGCGCGCGCGATCGCCGTGCTGGGCGACAGCGTGACCACCGACCACATCTCGCCGGCGGGCGCGATCAAGAAGGACTCGCCCGCCGGGGCCTATTTGATCGAGCGCGGGGTGGAGCAGCGCGAGTTCAACTCCTACGGCTCGCGGCGCGGCAACCACGAGGTGATGATGCGCGGCACGTTCGCCAACATCCGGCTGCGCAACCTGCTGGCGCCCGGGACCGAGGGCGGCTGGACGCTTCGGGACGGGAAGCAGGAGACGATCTACGACGCCGCGATCGCCTATGCCGAAGAGGGCACGCCGCTGTGCGTGCTGGCCGGCAGGGAGTACGGCTCGGGCTCCTCGCGCGACTGGGCGGCCAAGGGGCCGCGGCTGCTCGGGATCCGCTTCGTGCTGGCGCAGTCCTACGAGCGGATTCACCGCTCGAACCTCGTGGGGATGGGCGTCCTGCCGCTGCAGTTCCCGGATGGCGAGTCGGTGGAGTCGCTCGGGCTGAAGGGCGACGAGAGCTTCGACCTCGCGGCGCTCGAGGACGGCGCGCGCTCGCTCGAGGTGAGCGCCACGCCGGCCGGCGGCGGCGACCCGATCTCATTCGAGGCGCGCGTACGCATCGACACGCCGAACGAATGGCAGTACTACCGCGGCGGCGGGATCCTGCACTTCGTGCTGCGCGCGCTGCTGGCGGACGAGTAGCGGGCGTGCGGAACCGGCCGCGCCCGAGTGGCGGGCTCGTGGCCGCGTAGCCGCTGTCGCGCGCCCCGGCCCGCGGTCCCCGCTCCCCGGCGATCCGCGCAGGTATCGTCGCGCCCGTGCTCGACGTGCTCGCCGCCCGCGACCGCTTTCCAGCCCTCTCGGGCCGGGCCGCGTTCCTCGACGGGCCGGGCGGCTCGCAGGTCCCGCGGGAGGTGCTCGATGCGATGGCGAACTGCCTGAGCGACTCCAACGCCAACCTCGGCGGCGCCTTTCCCACCAGTGCCGCCGCTGACGAGATCATGGAGCGCGGCCGCGCCGCCGCCGCCGACTTCACCGGCGGCCACCCCGACGGGATCGCCTTTGGCGCCAACATGACCACGCTCAATTTCCTGCTCGCGCACGCGCTGGCGCGCACGCTTGAGCCGGGCGACGAGATCGTGGTCACGGCGCTCGACCACGACGCCAACGTGTCGCCCTGGCTGCTCGTGGCGCGCGACCACGGCCTGACGGTCCGGAGCGCGCCGCTGCGCACCGAGGACGTGACGCTCGACCACGACGCGCTCGAAGCGCTGATCGGCGAGCGCACCCGGGTGGTGGCGTTCACGCTCGCCTCGAACGCAGTCGGCTCGCTCACGGACCCGGCCCGGATCGCCGCGGCGGCGCACGCCGCCGGCGCCCTCGCATGGGCCGACGCCGTCCACCTGGCCCCGCACGGGCGCCTGCGCGCCGCCGAGTGGGGCCTCGACGTCCTGCTCTGCTCGCCCTACAAGTTCTTCGGCCCTCACCTGGGGGTGGCGGCGATCCGCCCCGAGCTCGCGCGCGAGCTGCCGGCCGATCGCGTGCGACCTGCCGCCGAGGAGCCGCCCGGGCACCGCTTCGAGGCCGGCACGCAGTCTCACGAGGCGGTGGCGGGCGCCACCGCCGCGGTGGAGTACCTGCGCTCCCTGACGGAAGCCGGCGACCTCGATAGCGCGTTCGATGCGATCCAGGCCCACGAGCACGGGCTCTCGCGCCGCTTCCTGGCCGGCCTGCCCGAGGGCGCCCAGCTGTACGGCATCGCCGGCGAGGAGGCGCGCACGCCGACCTTCTGCTTCAACGTGGGCGACCACCTCCCGCGCGCGGTGGCCGAGGCGCTCGCCGCCCGTGAGCTGTATGTCTGGGACGGCGACTACTACGCGTTCGAGCCGATCCGCGCGCTCGGGCTGGCCGAGCGCGGCGGCGCCGTGCGCGCCGGCTTCCTCCACTACACGACCGAGGAGGAGGTCGACCGGCTGCTGGAGGCGCTCTCGGACCTCGCGGCCTGATCCCGCTCGGCGCGGCGCGCGATCCCACGCAGCCAGCCCCGCCGGATCGCCCCGCTGCCCGGCCGGATCAGCCGCCAGTAGCGGCAGAAGCTGCGCCGCGCCGCCGGGTCGGTGGCGAGGACGCGCGTCTCGGTGCTGAGCAGCGTGCCGCCACCGGGCGCCGGGCGTGCCAGGAAGTTAAACGCGGCCTTCGCGTAGCCCGGCTCGGCGAAACCCGCGAACTCCTCCGCGCCGATCCGGCGAACGCCGCCGCTCGGCGTCCAGAAGCGCCCCACGCCGCCGTACACGAGCTCGTCGTCGGCCTCCGCCAGCCGCACGAACCCGGAGCGCTCGAACTCGCCCAGGATCGGACGGTCGAGCGAGAGCCGGCGCAGCCGCGGCCCTGAGCGGAGCGCCATCAGGATCACCAGCAGCGGCACCTCGCGCGCGGTCACCTCCCGCGCGGCCGCGAGCACCTGCCGGGGCGGGGCCGCCACCCTGCGCGAGTGGAGCTCGCGGCGGTCGAAGCGGGGGAGCTGCTCGTCGAGGGGCACGCCCGCTCAGCGCTCTGCGCCGAGGCGCTCCTCGACCGCGCGGACCTTGTCGTCGAGCGTCTGCTCGGGGCGGTCGCGGCGCTCGTCGAGCTTGAGAACGGTGTACACGCGCGGGACGCCCTGCTCGAACGGCACGGCGTGCAGCTCCGCCACAACGGCGAGGATGTCCTCGGTGGTCCCCTCGAGCGAGGTGCCCATCGCGTGCATCCGATACCCCACCCGCCGCTGCGCGCGCAGGCGGCGCTGGATCTCCGCGATGTACTCGCTGGCGCTCGGCCCGGGGCGGCCCAGCGCCAGCACGGTCAGGTCGGCGGTGGCCATGGGTCTCGCAGGCTACGCCCGAGCGCCGCTTGGCGGCGCAGCAGCGGTGCGGCGCGGTAGCGCTCCTCGTGGCGCTCGTGCCAGAGGCCGTCGAGCACCCCGAGCACGTGCTCGAGGCCGATCGCCTCGCTCCAGGCCACCGGCCCGCGCGGGTGGGAGAGCCCGAGCGTCAGTCCGGTGTCCACGTCCCCGGCCGAGCCTACGCCCTCGCCGATCGCGAACGCGGCCTCGTTCACGAGCTGCCCGACGATCCGCCCGAGCACGAGACCCGGCGCATCCTCCACCCATTCGCTGGAGAGCCCGAGTGCGGCGAAAAAGGCCTCGGCCGCCTCTGCCGCGAACGACGGCGTGGTGGGCAGCCGCGTGAGCTCCACGAGGCGGGTCGATTCGAGCGGCGGCAGCAGGTGGAAGCCCACCGCGGCGGGCTCGCCGCGCACCGCGAGGCTCGTGGACGCACAGAGCGCCAGCAGCGGAGCGCCTCCCGGCGGGGAGGGGTGTGGGCGCACGCCCACGTCCACCACCAGCTCGGCGGGGCCGCCCGCGCGCAGGTCGTAGCCCGCGGCGCGCGCCCGCTCGCGCAGGCCGTCGGCGAGCTTCCCCTCGCCCACCAGCGCCACGAACGGCGCCTCCGGGGGAGTGGCCGCGGGGGCCGGCGGCGGCGGATCCCCCGGCCGGTAGCTCCCATCCGGCGCGTACTCGTAGAAGCCGCGACCCGTCTTGCGCCCGAGCCTGCCGGCCGCCGCCATGCGCGCCTGGATCGGGTTGGGCCTCCAGCGCGGCTCTCCGAACGAGAGCTCTGTGAACGACTTCGCCACCTCGAGGCCCACGTCGATCCCGACCAGGTCCATCAGCTCGAACGGTCCCATTCGAAAGCCGCCGCCGAGCCTGCAGATGCGATCGATGGCCTCGTGGCCCGCCAGCCGCTCCTGCAGGAGCCGCAGGCCCTCTCCGACGAACGGCCGGCCGCAGCGATTGACGAGGAAGCCCGGGCCGTCCGCGGCCACGATCGGCTCCTTGCCCATCGCCTCGCCGGCGGCGCGAGCCAGCGCGAACGCCCGCTCGCTGGTCTGCTCGGCGCGGACCAGCTCGAGCAGCCGCATCAGCGGGGCTGGGTTGAAGAAGTGCATCCCCACCACGTTCTGCGGCCGCGCCGCCGCTCCGGCCAGCGAGGTCACCGGGATCGAGGAGGTGTTCGTGGCCAGCACGGTGTCCGCCCCGCAGAGCTCGGAGAGCCGTGCGAACAGCGCACGCTTCAGCTCGGAACGCTCCGGCGCCGCCTCGATCACGAGCTCGCACGGGCCGAGCGCCTCCAGCGTGTCGGTCGGCTCGAGCAGCGCCGCCGCGTTCGCGCTCGCGCTTCCCTTCTCTGCCCACTTGCCGAGCCCCCGGCGGACCGCCTCGGCGCCGCGCTCGAGCGCCTCCGGCACGGGGTCGTGGAGCAGCGTGCGCATCCCCGCGGCACAGCCGAGCTGCGCGATCCCCGCGCCCATCGTCCCGGCCCCCACCACGCCGAGCACGCGCGGCGCGTCTACGCGCACCGGCGCCGGTTCCCTCACCGGCCGCGCGGCCTCGCGTGGGCCTCCTCCACGCCCTCCACGCTCAGGGGACCAGCGCGTTGATGCCGGTCACCGAGCGGGCGATGATCAGCTTCTGTATCTGCGAGGTGCCCTCGTACAGCGTCGTCACGCGCGCGTCGCGCAGGTAGCGCTCCACCGGGTAGTCGTCCACGTAGCCCGAGCCGCCGTGGACCTGGATCGCCGTGTTCGCGCACGCCACGGAGGCCTCGGTGGCGTACAGCTTGGCGATCGACGTCTCGGTGGTGTTCGGCTTGCCGGTGTCCTTGAGCCAGCCGGCGCGCCAGACGAGGGCGCGCGCGGCCTCCGTCTGGACCACCATGTCGGCGATCATCTCCTGCACGAGCTGGAACGAGGCGATCGGTCGGTCGAACTGGGTGCGCTCCTTCGAGTAGGCCACCGAGGCGTCGACCGAGCCCTGGCAGATCCCCACGCAACCGGCCGCAACGCTGTAGCGCCCGGAGTCGAGCGCCGACATCGCGATCTTGAAGCCGTCGCCGACCTCGCCCATGAGCGCCGAGTCGGGGACCTCCACGCCGTCGAGCCCGAGCGACGCCGTGTCGGAGCCCTTCAGGCCGAGCTTCCCGTGGATCTCCTGGGAGGAGAAGCCGGCGCTGTCGGTGGGCACTAGGAAGCAGGCGATCCCCTTGTGCTTGAGCGAGGGGTCCGTCTGCGCGAATACCAGCGCGAGCTTGGCGTAGTTTCCGAGCGAGATCCACATCTTGCCGCCGTTCAGGCGCCAGCCGCCGTCGATCCGCTCCGCGCGGGTCTTGAGGTTCGAGGCGTCGGAGCCGGTGTCCGGCTCGGTCAGGCCGAAGCAGCCGAGCGAGTCGCCGGAGCAGAGCTGCGGCAGCCACTCCTGCTTCTGCTCCTCGGTTCCCCATCGCACGATCGAGGAGCAGACGAGCGACGTGACCACCGAGACGACCGTGCGCATCGCCGAGCAGCCGCGCCCGACCTCCTCCACGATCAGCGCGTAGGTGCGGTAGTCCACGCCCCGCCCGCCGTACTCCTCCGGGACGATGGCGCCGAGGAAACCCATGTCGGCGATCTGCTTGACGAGCTCGGTGTCGAAGTGCTCGTTGCGGTCGTTCTCGCGGGCACGCGGAACGATCTCCTTGTCGGCGAACTCACGGGCGGTCTCGCGGATCAGCCGCTGCTCGTCTGTCAACTCGAAATCGATCATGAAGCTCCTGATTCTGCAAGATGCTGTCGGGAATGGCGGGGTCGAAGGCTTCCTGGGAGCTGCGCGAGGGCGACGAGATCGCGCCCGGTCGCTCCGTGCTGAAGCTGCTCGGGGGCGGCAACCGCTACGAGGCCTATCTCGTCTGGGACGAGCGGCTGTTCTCCCCGATGGTGGCAAAGGTGGTGCGTCCCGACCAGGCCGAGGACGAGTCGGCGCTGCGCGCACTCGCTCGAGAGGCGGAGGCGCTCGAGGCGCTCGCCCACCCGGTGATCCTGCGCGGCTTCGACGCCGTGCTCGACCCGCCGCACCCGCACGTGCTGGTCGAGCACCTGGAGGGGCCCACCCTGCGGCGCCTGATCAAGCGCTCGGGGTGGCTGCCGGCGGAGCAGGCGCTGCCGCTCGCGCTGCACGTGGCCTCGGCCCTGCACTACATGGCCGCCGAGGGCTGGGTCCACCTCGACCTCAAGCCGGACAACATCGTGATGGGCCTCCCGCCGCGGGTGATCGACATGTCGCTCGCGCGCACCCTCGAGCGCGCCGCTCGGCTGCGCGGGTACGTGGGCACGAACGCATACGCGGCCCCCGAGCAGTGCGTGCCCAGCGGCGACGTGGGGCCGGCGGCGGACGTGTGGGGCCTCGGCGCCACGCTCTACCACGCCGTGGCCGGGCGCCGGCCCTTTCCGAAGCCGGCCGCCGGCGACGACGCCGCCACCCCCGAGCAGCGCTTCCCGCAGCTCGTGGAGGAGGTGAGCCCGTGGCCGCGAAGCGTGCCCTCTGCGCTCGGCGACGCCATCCTCTCCTGCCTGCGAAAGCGCCCCGAGGAGCGCCCGAGCGCCTCCGAGCTCGCGCTGGCGCTGCAACCCCTCGTGGCGGCGTTGCCTTCGAAGCTCGTGCTCGGTCGGCGCGGCGCTCGCCGCGGGTGATTTTCCTGCGAGAGGGGTGTTCCAGCAGACATGAACGACCATCCGGCATCGATGTACCTGCGCCTCGCGGAGGGCGAGGACGACCTGCTAACGAGCGAGCGCTCGCTGCCGAGGCGTCTCGGCGTGCTGATCGTGGCGCTCGTGCTGATGGCGGCGAGCGTGGCGGCCGCGGCCGGCGCGTTCGGAGAGGCCGGTCCGCTCGCCCTCGACAAGGCCGTGGCCATCCCAGGTCCCGGCGAGGACGGGGACGGCGGCGACGACGACCGCTCGGGCCCCGGTGGCGGTGACGACGACGGCACCGACGGCGACACCGGCACGGACGGCGACGACACGGCCACCAACACGGCCGCCGGCGACACTCGCGGCACCGACGCCACCACGGGCACCACCGATGGCGTCGACCAGACGCGCGGCACCGACGAGAGCCTCAGCCAGAACACGCGCGGCACCGACGCCACGGCGAACACCACCGACGGCGTCGACCAGACGCAGGGCACCGACGCCTCGAACGTGACCCGCGGCTCGGAGGAGACGAACTCCGACGACAACCGCAACGGCAACTCCGACTCGAGCCGCGACGCCTCGCTGAGCGAGCGCAGCGCCGCCACGAGCGAGCCGGACGACACGCGCAACTAGGGGGACGGTCGCGCGGCGGGAGGCCCCCGCCCGCCGCGCGCCGCGCCCCCGGAGGCGCGGGCGAGCTGTCCTGCGTTTCATGGCCCACAGCCATCTAAGGCAGGACAGCGGCAGGCGATAGCGTGGATGTCGGGTCGAGCCGCTCTACGCCGCGGGGTTCTCGATCACGACGGCAAGCCCCTGGCCGACGCCGATGCACATGGTGGCCAGCCCGTAGCGGGCGCCGCGGCGGCGCAGCTCGTGGGCGAGCGTCCCGATCAGGCGAGCGCCCGAGCAGCCGAGCGGGTGGCCGATCGCGATCGCGCCGCCGTTCACGTTGAGCCGCTCGTGGTCCAGGCCGAGCTCTCGCATCGAGGCGACCACCTGGGCGGCGAACGCCTCGTTCAGCTCCACGAGGTCGATGTCCGAGGGCTCGAGCCCTGCCCGCGCCAGCGCCTTGCGCGTGGCGGGCACCGGCCCGACGCCCATGTAGCCGGGGTGGACCCCGGCGGCGCCGCTCGACACGATCCGCGCGAGCGGTTCCAGGCCGAGCTCGCGTGCGCGCTCCCCGCTCGTGAGCGTCACGCAAGCGGCGCCGTCGTTGAGCTGCGAGGAGTTGCCCGCGGTCACGCTGCCGCCCTCGCGGAAGACCGGGCGCAGGCCCGCCAGGCGCTCAAGCGTGGTGTCCGGGCGCGGGCCCTCGTCGGTGTGAACGGTCAGCGGCTCGCCCTTGGGCTGGGGGACCTCCACGGTCACGATCTCGTCGTCGAAGCGGCCCGCCTCGGTGGCCGCCACGGCGCGCCGGTGGGACTCGAGGGCGAAGGCGTCCTGGTCCTCGCGCGAGACGCCGTAGCGCTCGGCCACGTTCTCGGCCGTCTCGCCCATCGACTCGGTGGAGTGGCGCTCCGCCATCCGCGGGTTCACGAAGCGCCAGCCGATCGTGGTGTCCGCGAGCTCGACGTTCCCGCGCGGGTAGCCGTGCTCCGGCTTCGGCATCACGAGCGGCGCGCGCGACATCGACTCGACCCCGCCCGCGAGCACGAGTTCGGCCTCTCCGAGCCGGATCTGGCGCGAGCCCTGCACCACGGCCTCGAGCCCTGAGGCGCACAGCCGGTTCACGGTCACTCCCGGCACCTCCACCGGAAGCCCCGCCAGCAGCGCGGCCATGCGGGCGACGTTGCGGTTGTCCTCACCGGCGCCGTTGGTGGCGCCCATGTAGACCTCGTCCACGCGCGCGGGTTCGAGCTGCCCGCGCACCACGGCCGCCCTTATGACGTGCGCGGCGAGGTCATCCGGGCGCACGCCCGAGAGCACCCCGGCATAGCGGCCGATCGGGGTCCGAAGGGCGTCGACTATGACCGCCTCGGGCACGCGGGCAAGCGTACACTCGGCGGGTGGACGAGTTCTCGGCCTTCGTCCTGATCGGAGGGCTGGTGCTGCTCGGGATCTTCCTGGCGCTCGGCCGCTGGTACCCGGGCACGGGCGCCGAGCAGGTGGACTGGCGCCCCACGCGCTCGCCGGAGCTCGAGGCGGAGCTCGAGCTCGACGACGTCGACCAGATGCTCGGGGCCCAGAACGCCCGCCGCCGGGCGAGCGGGCGGCCGGACCTGACCGAGGACGACGTTCGCGCCCGGGTCGCCGAGGACGAGCGCTGGCGAGCCGAGCTGCGCCGGCGCGCGCACCGCCCCGAGGGCTGACCCGGGCATGGCGCGCGTCCTGATCGTGGGCTGCGGCTGCCGCGGGAGGGCGCTGGCCGGGGCGCTCCAGGCGGGAGGTCACGCGGTGCGCGGCACGACGCGGGACCCGGCCAGGCTGGGCGAGATCGAGGACGCCGGCGCGGAGGGAGTGGTGGCCGACCCGGACCGGCTCGGGACGCTGATGCCCGCGCTGGCCGGGGTGGCGGTGGTCTGCTGGCTGATGGGCGACGCGCGGGACGCGGCCGAGCTGCACGGCCACCGCCTGCGCACTCTGATGGAGCGGCTCGTGGACACGCCGGTGAGGGGGCTGGTCTACGAGGCGGCCGGCGCGGCCGGCCCAGAGTCGCTCGCCGAGGGCGCCGCGATAGTGCGCGCCGCCTCCGAGACCTGGCGGATCCGCGTGGAGGTCGTGGATGCGCCGCCCGACGCCCGCGTCGACTGGCTGGCCGCCATGACCGCGGCCGTAGGCCGCCTGCTCGCGCCCTGAGCGCGCCTGCCGGCGCTTTGCCCCGCGTCGCCGCGACTATCGCGCCGCTCGGGCCGGCGCGGCAGTGGGCTGCGGCGGCTCGGGCGCCGGTGCGGGCGGCTGGGGCGTCGGGTCGGGCGTCGGCAAAGTGGGCGTGGGCTCCGGTGTGGGCGTCGGCGGGGTGGGATCGGGCCCGGGTCCCGGCGGCGTGGGCGTCGGGGGCGTGGGATCGGGCCCGGGCCCCGGCGGTGTGGGCGTCGGGGGCGTGGGAGTGGGCCCCGGCCCCGGCGGCGTGGGCGCCGGCGGCGTGGGATCGGGCCCGGGCAGGGTTGCCGCGAGCGCCGCGAGCGCGGCCGCCGGGTCCGCCTGTCCGGGAGGCTGTGACGGGATCGGCCGCAGCGGCGCGTGCTCCATCAGGCGCATGGTTACACGGGTGGGTAGGCTGAGGCCGCTACCGCAAGCAAGAGCCCGGGAGACAGCGATGGCCGATTACGCGAAGGACGTCCTGGTCGAGACCCAGTGGGTCGAGGACCACCTGAACGACGACTCGATCAGGATCGTGGAGGTCGACGAGAACCCGGCGCTGTACGCCGAGGCGCACATCCCGGGAGCGATCGGGTTCGACTGGAAGCGGGACCTCCAGGACCAGGTCAAGCGCGACTTCCTCGGGCCCGCCGAGTTCGGCGAGCTGTTCGGCAGCCGCGGCATCTCGAGCGAGCACACGGTCATCCTCTACGGCGACCGCAACAACTGGTTCGCGGCCTACACCTACTGGTACCTGAGCTACTACGGACACCACAACGTCAAGCTGATGAACGGCCCGCGCGAGAAGTGGATCTCCGAGGGCCGGCCGACTTCGACCGACGTCCCCGCCTACGAGCCGCAGCAGTTCGCCGCCGGCGAGGGTGACGACACCATCCGCGCGCAGCGCGACGAGGTGATGGCCGCACTCAACACGAGCACCCGGCTCGTGGACGTCCGCTCTCCGCAGGAGTTCTCGGGCGAGCTGGTGGCGATGGCGGGCTACGAGCAGGAGGGCGCCCAGCGGGCCGGCCACATTCCCGGCGCGGCGTCGGTGCCCTGGGCGCAGGCTGTCAAGGAGGACGGCAGCTTCAAGTCGGCCGACGACCTGCGCGAGCTCTACACCGCGAAGGGGGTGATCGACGGCTCCCGGCCGATCATCGCCTACTGCCGCATCGGCGAGCGCTCGGCCCACACCTGGTTCGTGCTCCACGAGCTGCTCGGAAAGGACGACGTCAAGAACTACGACGGCTCGTGGACCGAGTGGGGCAACCTCGTGAACGTTCCGATCGAGAAGGACGTCTAGGCGCGCCGGAGCAGCGGCTCGAGGCGCTCCAACAGCGACTCCACGATCCGCGCCGTGGCTCCCCAGACGAGGTGGCCTCTGACCGTGTAGGTGGGGGTCCTGACCGGCACCCCCTTGCGGACGAGGCGCCTCATCTCGTGGCCGCGCTCGAGCTCCGCCAGCGAGAACTCGAGCACCTGCTCCACCTCGCTCGCCTGCGGGCGCCAGGTCTGCCCCGGGTCGATCAGCCCCACGAACGGGAAGATCCGGTAGCTCGTCACGAACGTGCCCACCGGCGGCAGCGCGCCCACGAGCTCGACGCCGTCGGGGTCGAGCCCGATCTCCTCCTGGGCCTCGCGCAGGGCGGTCCGGCGCAGGTCCTCCTCGGGGTGGTCCTGGCGCCCACCGGGGAACGAGATCTCGCCTGCGTGGCGGCGCAGATCGGAGCGCCGCTCGGTGAACACCGCGGTGAGCGGCTCGCGCACCAGCGGCACCAGCACCGCCGCGTCGGTCGAGCCCGGTGCGTCCATCGCCGCCGCCTGTTCGGGGGTCAGGAGGTACTCCCGCACGCGCCTATTATCGGCGTGCATGAGCCGGGCCCTGCTCATCATCGACTTCCAGAACGACTTCACCGAGGGCGGCGCCCTCGCGGTCCCGGACGGCGATGCGATCGCCGGCCGGGTGAGCGAGCTGGTCGGGTCCGGCGGCTTCGACCTCATGGTTGCCACGCGCGACTGGCACCCGCCCGACCACGCGTCGTTCGAGGCCCAGGGGGGCCCCTGGCCGCCGCACTGCGTGCAAGGCACGCCGGGCGCCGAGCTCCACGGCTCGCTCGACCGTGAGCGGATCCACGCGATCGTCGATGCGGGCTACGAGCCCGGCCTCGAGGGCTACTCGGGCTTCGAGCGCACCGGCCTGGAAGAGCTGCTCCGCGAGCGCGACGTGGACGAGGTCACCGTGGTCGGGCTTGCCACCGACTACTGCGTGCGGGCCACCGCGCTCGACGCGCTGCGCGAGGGGTTCGCCGTCACCGTCGATCGCGCCGGGGTGCGCGGGATCGACGTGGAGCCCGGCGACTCGGAGCGCGCGCTGGACGGGCTGCGCGCGGCCGGGGCCCGGATCGCGTGAGCCACGCCCCCCTGCTGGCGCGGGTCCATGAGTCGATGTTCCACTGGTACCGGCTCGTCGGCGGCGCCTCCGACGGCGCGCGGGTGCTCGAGCTGGACGGTGTGCTCGCCGTGCTGGTGCCGGCCGCGCCCGAGCGCGCCGTGTTGAACGCGGTCCTTTGGCGCAGCGCCGCTGCACTCGCGGCGGCGTACGAGCAGCTCGAGGAGGCGTACGCCGAGATCGGCGCGAAGTGGACGGTCTGGCTCCCGCCGGGCGCCGCGGAGGCCGCCGCACTGCTCGCGGAGCGCGGGCACGTGCTCGACGCCGAGCCAGTGGCTATGGCTCGAGCGCTCGAGCCCGGCGCGGTGGAGCGCCCGCCGCGCGCGGCCCTGCCCGACTGGACCGCGGACGGAGCGCTCGAGGACGTGGGGAGGATCAACGACGCCGCCTACCCGTTCGGCACCGACTCCTTTTCGCGCGCCCTGCGGCAGCTGCCGGACGGCGCCGCGCACGTCTACGTGGTGCGGCGGGATGAAAAGGCGGTGGCCTGCCTCGCCATGGTCGACCACGCCGCCAA
>DASQNF010000114.1:0-9148 GCA_035645115.1 Thermoleophilaceae bacterium
GAACAACATCGTCCGCGTGGCGCTCCAGGGCTTCGCGGCGGTGTGCGGCGGGACCCAGTCCCTGCACACCAACGGGTTCGACGAGGCGCTGGCCCTCCCCACCGAGCGCGCCGCGCGCATCGCCCTGCGCACCCAGCAGGTTCTCGCCCACGAGTCCGGCGCGGCCGACACCGCCGACCCGTTCGCCGGCTCGTACTTCATCGAGTCGCTGACCGACCAGATCGAGGAGGCCGCCCAAGCGCTGATCGACCGCGTGGACGAGCTCGGCGGCTCCGTGCACTGCATCCCGTACATCCGGGCGGAGGTGGAGGAGTCCGCCTGGGGCTACGAGGAGCGCTACCGGCGAAAGCAGGACGTCGTCGTGGGCGTGAACGAGTACGTGACCGAGCAGGTGGACGAGGTGGAGCTCCTGCGCGTGGACCCCGAGTCCGAGCGCGAGCAGGTGGATCGCCTGGCGGCGTTCAAGGCCGACCGCGATGCCGAGGCCGTGCGGGAGCGGCTCGACGAGCTGCGCGCCGCCTGCCGCGGGACGGAGAACCTGCTGCACCCGATGCGCGCCGCGCTTCGAGAGCGGGCCTCGCTCGGCGAGGTCTGCGGCGTGATGCGCGAGGAGTTCGGGGAGTACTCGGAAACCTGATGTCGCCACCCGGCGCCCGCGTCGCCGGCCGGGCGGCGATCTCCTCCGCTGTCCTGCCTTTCGTGGGTCCTGGCCATGTAAAGCAGGACAGCGCCCGGATCTCCGTCCGGCCCCCCCGTCCGGCCCGCCGCCACCTCTGACGTGCTCGGGGACGACCTCGGCGAGCTGCTCGGCGCGCGCATACCCGCCGACCACAGCCGCCAGACGCTCGCCGACTCCTACGCGCGTCCGGCCGCGCGCGTGCTCGACCTGGGCTGTGGCGCCGGGGGGTCGGTGGACCTGTTCCGCTCGCTCGCTCCCGCCGTGAAGTGGGTCGGCGCGGACATCGCCGGCTCGCCGGAGGTGGCCGAGCGCACCCGCACGGACGCCGAGTTCGTGACCTTCGACGGCGAGCTCCTGCCGTTCGACGACGCCAGCTTCGGGCTGGTGTTCTGCAAGCAGGTGCTGGAGCACGTGCGACGTCCCGAGCCGCTGGTCGGCGAGGTGGCGCGGGTGCTCGAACCGGGCGGGCTGCTCGTGGGCTCGACCTCGCAGCTCGAGGCCTTCCACTCGAGAAGCACCTTCAACCTGACCCCCTATGGGTTGCTCCTGCTCGTGGAGGCGGCCGGTTTGGAGCTCGTGGAGGTGCGACCCGGGATCGACGGTTTGACGCTCGTCGCATGGCGCGCGCTTGGCATGCCGCGCTTCTTCGGGCGCTGGTGGGCGCGCGAGTCTCCGCTCAACCGCGTGATCGAAGCTGCGGGCGCGCTCGCGAGGCTCGATGCACGCACGCGCAACCAGGTGAAGCTGACGCTCTGCGGCCAGTTCTGCTTCCTGGCTGCACGCCCCCGTGCGGGTTGAAGGACTCCCTCGCCGCAGCGCCGAATCGGGATCGGATGCCTGACCTCACAGCGAAGCGCACACTCGTGAAATCGCCGCCGGAGCTGTGGGCGGAGCTGAGCGAGGTGGACCGCCTCGCCGTCCACCTCGAGGCCTTCGGCGAGATCAGGATCACGAAGCTCGAGCCGGAGCACAGGGTCGCCTGGGAGGGCGAGCACGCGAGCGGCACCGTTTCGATAGCACCTTCGGGTTGGGGGACGAAGGTCACGCTGACGGCGGAACTGGAAGCCGAGCCGGAGCCGCGCGCGGTGGCCCCGGCGGCTCCTGGGCCCGAGGCGATGGATGAGGAGCCGGTGGCGGCCGGGGACGAGCGGACCGGCGCCGACGTGGTCGAGGAGCGGGAAGCGGAGGGGGCGGAGCCGGCGGTGACCCGCGACGAGGAGCCTGAGACGGTGAAGGGGTCGCCCGAGGCGGCGGTCGAGCGAGAGTCCGAAGTGGCGGGGGAGCTGGAGCCCGAGGCGGCAGTGGAGCAGGCGCTCGAAGCGGCGGTCGAGCGGGAGCTTGAGACGGTGGGGCAGGACGCTCCCGGCGCGGTGGTCGCCGACCCCGAGCCGGAGGGCCCCGAGAAGCCCGGGCCGGCGATCGCAGAGACGCCCGATGGCGCGCAGCCGGAGGCCGTGGTCGCAACATCCCCACCGGACCCGCCCAAGCGCGGCTTCTGGGCTCGGCTGTTCGGGCGCAATGCGGTTCGGGGGCAGTTTGGGGGCTGGGCGCAGCCGCAGCAGGTGGGAAATGCCCGATCGGCCGACGCTGACTCCCCCGAGACCAGCGCGGTCTCCGATTCCCTGCCCGCCGAGCCGGAGCCCTCCCCGCGCGCGGCGTCCGAACTTCCGTCGTTCAGCGCACCGACCACGTCGTCCCGCGGACCCATTGCGTCCCAGCCGAGCTCGGTCGCGGAGCCCGGCACGGGCTCGATCCTCACGCCCGAGCCCAGTTCGCTATCCCGATCAGACCCCACCTCGCCCTACCCGGGCGCGATCGCGGCGTCCACCCCGACCGGAGTCGCGCACCCAACCCCGAGGTCCGCGCCCGAGCCCGACCTCGACGGCCGAGCGGCCGATCCCGTGACCGCCGCGCCTCGCCCGGACCCGGTCGGACCGGGGTCCATGACGGCCCGGCCCGGTGCCGGAATTGCCGCCTCCCGGAGCGAGACCGCGTCATCCCAGGGCGAGACCGCGGCGTCCCAGGGCGAGACCGCGGCGGCCGAGCACAGCACGGCGCCGTCCCAGCCCTTCACCCCCGAGGCCCAGTCCACCCCCGCCGATCCCGAGACCGGCACCGCCTTCCCCGGTCCCAAAGCCGCACCCGAGCGCCCGTACCTCGACGCCGCGCGCGCCCAGGCCGCGCTCGACCAGGTGCTCGACGTCCTCGGCGCCGCTCACCACCGCCCGTTCTCGCGCGGGTAGTCCGGCTCTGACAACGCTCGGGGAGCAGGCGCCCTACGGCCGCCCGATGAGGGCCTGCGCGCCGCGGCGCCGCCCCGCAAGCCGCGGGGCCGCCGCACGGGTACACACCCGAGTGATCCACCATCTACCCTGGCGCCATCGCCACGAGCCGCCGCCAGTTCCTGATTGCCGGAGGCAGCGTCGTCCTGGCAGGGTCGGCCGGGGCGCGCGCCCTCGGCGGCGGCGACAGGAACGCGCAGCGGGAGCGCGCGGAGCGGCCCAACGTCCTCGTGATCGTGATCGACACACTGCGTGCCGACCACGCCTACGGAAGCGCCGCCCGCACTCCGAACATCGACACCCTCGCGGCGGCGGGAATCAACTTCACGCGCGCGTTCCCTGAGGCGATGCCGACCGTGCCCGCGCGCAACTCGCTCCTGAGTGGCCGCCGCGTGTTCCCGTTCCGCGGCTGGTACGACCGCAAGGGCCTGATCGAGATGCCGGGCTGGGAGCCGGTGGCCGACGTGAGCACCACATTCACGAGCGTCCTCGGACGCGCGGGCTACTGGACGGGCTACGTGACCGACAACCCGTTCCTCGGCTTTGCCCGCCCCTACGAGCCGTTTCGGCGCAGCTTCGACCTGTTCGTCAAGCGCGGCGGTCAGCTCGGCGGCCGCTCCACGGGGGTCAGCCGCAGGCAGGTCGACCACTGGGTCCACCCGGCCACGCGCGACCAGAAGACGATCGAGCGCGTGCGCCGCTACATAGCGAACGCCGACTACGCGCACGACGAGTCGAAGTCGTTCGCGGCGAGCGTGTTCACGTCCGGCGTCGCGGCGCTCGAGCGCGCGGCGAGCGGCGGCCGGCCCTGGGCGCTGGTTGTCGACACCTTCGAGCCGCACGAGCCCTGGACGCCGCCTAACCGCTACCTCGACCTGTACGGCGACCCGGACTACCGCGGCCCCGAGCCGGGGATGCCGCGCTACGGGCGAGTGGAGAATTGGCTCGCCAGGGCCCAGGCGCCGCGGGTGCTGCGCCGGATGCGCGACCTGTACGCCGCCGAGCTGACGATGACCGACCGCTGGCTGGGCAACCTGCTCGAGCGCCTCCACGACCTCGGCAAGGAGCGCGAGACCGTGGTCGTGCTGGCCGGAGACCACGGCTTCCAGCTCGGAGAGCGCGGCTGGACGGGAAAGGTCTCGACCGCGCTCCATCCCGAGCTGATCCGGGTGCCTCTGATCGTCGTCCACCCGGAGCGACGCGCGGCGGGCCGCTCGAGTGACTACCGCGCCTCGCTGCACGACATCGCTCGCACGGTGCTCGCCATGTGCGACGTGCGCCCGCCGGCCTCGATGCAGGGCGCCGACCTCTCGCGCCTGTTCCGCGGCGCGCGCCCACCCGAGCGCGAATTCTCCTGGGGCGGCTACTCGGACAGCCACTACCTGCGCGACGAGCGCTTCGCCTTTTTCGCCGACAACCGCATGCGGCGTCCGCGCCTGTTCGACCTCACGCGCGACCCGGGCGAGACCCGCAACATCGCCGCGGAGCGTCCCGCGCTGGCGCGCGAGCTGCACGAGCGCGTGCTCGAGGGCGCGGGCGGCCGGCTGCCCTTCTACGGGGGGTAACCTCCCCCGCCGCATGAGACAGCGCTCGCCTGAGACCTACCAGGAGAAGCTCGAGCAGCTCGAGGAGCTGCGCCAGCACGCCATCCACACGAACCCGCAGGCGGAGGAGAAGCAGCACGCCAAGGGCAAGCTCACCGC
This sequence comes from Thermoleophilaceae bacterium, assembly GCA_035645115.1. Classification (GTDB taxonomy): domain Bacteria; phylum Actinomycetota; class Thermoleophilia; order Solirubrobacterales; family Thermoleophilaceae; genus JACVRW01. The sequence continues at coordinate 4,665 of DASQNF010000114.1, forward strand.
GCGCGAGCGCATCGACAGGCTGCTCGACCCGGGCTCGTTCCAGGAGCTCGACACGTTCGTGCGCCACCGCACGGCGGACTTCGACATGCTGCGCAACCGCCCCTGGGGGGACGCCGTGGTCACCGGCCACGGCACGATCGACGGCCGCGCGGTGTGCGTCTTCAGCCAGGACTTCACGGTCTTCGGCGGCTCGCTCGGCGAGGTCATGGGCGAGAAGATGGTCAAGGTGATGGACCTGGCGGCGAGGATCGGCTGCCCGGTGATCGGCATCAACGACTCGGGCGGAGCGCGGATCCAGGAGGGCGTGGTCTCGCTGGGCGCCTACGGGGACGTGTTCGTGCGCAACGTGCGCTGCTCGGGCGTGATCCCGCAGATCTCGCTGGTCATGGGACCGTGCGCGGGCGGCGCCGTCTACTCGCCGGCCATGACCGACTTCATTTTCATGGTCAAGGAGACCTCGCACATGTTCATCACCGGCCCCGACGTGATCAAGACGGTGACGGGCGAGGAGGTCGAGTTCGAGGAGCTCGGCGGGGCGATGACGCACAACACCAAGTCCGGCGTCGCCCACTTCGCGGCCGACGATGAGGAGAGCTGCCTCGAGGACGCTCGCTACCTGTTGTCGTTCCTCCCACAGAACAACCTCGAGCTGCCGCCGCGGATGGACACCGGCGACGACCCGGAGCGGATGGACGACGAGCTCGACTCGATCGTCCCGGACAACCCCAACAAGCCGTACGACATGCGCGACGTGGTCCACCTGATCGTGGACAACGGCGAGTTCTTCGAGGTGCAGGAGCACTTCGCGCCCAACATCGTCGTCGGGTTCTCCCGCATGGACGGACGGCCGGTGGGGGTGGTAGGCAACCAGCCGGCGCAGCTCGCCGGCGTGCTCGACATCGCATCCTCGGAGAAAGCCGCGCGCTTCGTGCGCTTCTGCGACGCCTTCAACATCCCCCTGCTCACGTTCTGCGACGTGCCGGGCTTCCTGCCGGGCACGAGCCAGGAGTGGGGCGGGATCATCCGCCACGGCGCGAAGCTCCTGTACGCCTTCACCGAGGCCACCGTGCCGAAGCTGACGGTCATCACGCGCAAGGCCTACGGCGGCGCCTACGACGTGATGAACTCGAAGCACATGCTGGCCGACTTCAACTTCGCGTGGCCGACGGCCGAGGTCGCGGTGATGGGGCCCGAGGGCGCCGTGAACATCATCCATCGCCGCGACATCCAGAGCTCACCGACCCCCGAGGAGCGCCGCCAGAAGCTGATCGGCGACTACAAGGCGCGCTTCGCCAACCCGTACTCGGCGGCGGAGCGCGGCTACATCGACGACGTGATCATCCCCCACGAGACCCGCCCGAAGCTGATCCGCGCGCTCGAGACCCTGCAGACCAAGCGAGTGGACACGCCGAAGCGCAAGCACGGCAACATCCCGCTGTAGCCCGGCCCGACGGGCGCCCCCAACCGCTCGGTCGGGTGGCCGCGCCGGGCGAACCTCCTCGACGACGCTACGGCACGATCAGCTTGAACGCCGAGCGCAGGTCGTCGCCCTCGCCCTTCGTCCCGCCGACCATCGCCCGCAGCGGCTCGAGGTACGGCTTCGCCTCCTGCCAGCCCTCGTCGGAGGCCGCGCCGGCCGACTCGGCGAGCTGCAGTATAGGCTCGACCGCGAGGTAGAACGAGACGTCGTAACCCGCGAGCGACTCGCTCGCGGCCCCGTAATCCGCCGAGTCACCGAGCGTCTTCGCGGGCGAGATCGCGTCCGCGGCCGCCCGGTCGCCGTAGGCGATCACGAAGCGCTCGTTGCGCTGGAAGAGATGGATCGGCTGCGAGGCGCCCGAGTCGCGCACGGTGAAGCCGTCGCCGCCGCCGGGGGCCGAGAGCGGCCCCACGCTCGTGCCGGAGTCGTCCTGCGAGGAGGCGAGCGCCCTCAGCCGAGCGATCAGGCGCCCGCTGGCGGCGGGGTCGCTCGTCTCGACCACAAGCGCGCCGTCGAGCTCGGCCAGGCTCGTGCCGCGCACGAAGATCCCGAAGTCCCCCATCCAGGCGAGCACGTCCTCCTGCAGGTCGAGGCCGGTGAACGCGCGGAACTGCTGATCGAGCGCCTCGCGGCCACCGAGGATGTCGCCGAAGGCGGTCACGTACGAGTCGAGCGTCTTGCCGAGGTCGGGCTGCGCGAGCGCGAGCCACGAGTCCGCCGGCAGCTCCGAGACGAGCTCGCTGCCGGGTGAGAAGAACGGCACCGCCTTCGCGAACGACTCGGGGATGGCCGCCTCGAAGCTCACGCCGTCGTCGTCCACGTCGAGGGTCGCCACGTACGGCTCCTCGAAGAACTTCTTCAAGGAGCCCCCGAGCGGAAGGCCGGCGGCGCCGCGGCGGGCCAGCTCGTAGAGCTCCGGCGAGTTGACGTAGAGGTGGGCGACCCGGTCCTCCTCCGCCTCGTCCAGGGCCCGGGAGTAGGCGTCGTCTTCGGAGAGCGCCGCTCCGCCGTCAGCGGTGTCGATCGCGGCCTTCAGGCCGCCCTCGCTGCCGACAACCAGGAAGCCGTCTAGGACCGCCCCGGCGCCCTCGCCGTCGCGCAGGTACTCCACGTCCTTGTAGGTCCGCGCCTGCGGCTCGCCCTCGAACGACTTCTCGAGCGTGTCGCGTGCGGCGTCCTCGTCGTCGGTGGCCACGAGCACCGCGGTGCTCTCGAGCTCGCCGCCGTCGAGCTCGCCGGCGGCGAAGAACGCCGCCTCCGCGCCGAGCCACGGCTCGACGTCGTCCTCGAACGAGATCGGGGCGTCCGACTCCTCGAGGCCCTTCTCGATCAGGGCCTGCAGGCGCTCGCCCGCGCCGCCCTCACCCGGCAGCTTGGAGGCGAGCGCGTCGATCGCCCGCCTCTGGTCGCCCTCGGGCTCGAGCGTGGCCTCCCCGTAGAAGACCGAGCCGGCGGGAACGAGCGCCGTGGCGCTCGAAGCGCTCTGCTCGTCGCCGCATCCGAGCAGGCCGACGGCACAGATCGACAGGGCGGTGAAGGTCAGGATGAGGTGGCGCATGCGTTCCTGTTCATCGGCGGATCCTGGGCCCGCCTAGAGGCTGACGCTCTCGGCGCGAGCCCGGCCGGCGCGGTGGGCCTCCAGCAGGGCGAGGCAGAGGGCGAGGTCCTGGATGGCGAGCCCGGTGGAGTCGAAGAGGGTAGTGGCGGCCGGGCCCGAGCGTCCCGGCGCGGCGCCGCTGAGCACGTCGCCGAGCTCGGTCACCCGCTCGCGCCCGATCAGGCCCGCCTCGACCGCGCCCGTGAGCTCCCCGCCGTGGCTCGCCTGCGTCCACTCGTCGCAGAACAGCTCCGCTCCCGCCACCGCCTCCAGCTCGGCCTCGGCCTTGCCGGGGCCATCGGCGCCGAGCATGTTGAGATGCATCCCGGGGCGCAGGTCGGCGGCCCGCACCACCGGTGCGGCGCCGGGGGTGACGCAGGTGACCACGTCGCAGGCGAGCGCCTCGTCGAGCGAGCCCACCTCCCAGCCAAGCTCGCCGGACAGGCGGCCCGCAGCGTCCGGGTCGGGGTCGTAGAGCACGCCGGGGCCGAACTCGGCGGCCTGCAGGCAGCGCGCGGCCCAAGCGCCGTGAAGCCCGCATCCCACGATGCCCACCGTGCGCGCATCCTCGCGCGCGAGCTCCTGCGCGGCCACCGCGGCCACGGCGCCGGTCCGAAGCGCGGTGACCGAGCGCACGTCCACGAGCGCGAGCGGCTCGCCGTCGACCGCGGACGACACGCAGATCACCCCCATCACCACCGGCAGCCCCGCCTCCGGATTGCCGGGAAAGGAGGTGACCCATTTGAGGATGGCGAGGCCGGCGCCACGGGCCGGCATCGCGCGGAAGTCCCCGTTCGGAGGGGCCTGGAGGTAGACCTTCGGCGGCATCTGCCACTCGCCGCCGGCGTACTCGACGAAGGCATGGCGCACGCGCTCGATCGCGTCCTCGGGGGAGATCGCGTCGAGCACCGCGTCGTGGGGGAAGACCGGGATCGTCGGCACCCGGTCTACGCTACCCGGCCGGTGGCCCGCAACGGCAAGCACCGCCCCGCCCGCCCGCGCCTCGAGCTGCGCCCCGCCGGCGCCTCTGCGGAGGAGGCGGCCGCGATCGCCGCGGCGATCGAGCAGTTCCTGCGTGACACCGCGCCGGCTCCTGCCTCCACCGGCCCGAGCACCAGCCCGTGGCTGCGCGCGGGGCTATTGGAGGGTGCGGGCTGCGCGCCGGGCGGACCGTCTCCGTGGGGCGAGGCGGAGGCCTGGGGGCGCGGCTGAGGCGAGCTCCCCGCGGGGCGCCGCGATCCCCTGGGACGACGCACGCGGCGTCTGAAAGGTTCAATCCGCTCGCCGACTGATGAATGAGGACGTCTGGCGCTACGTAACGAGAACGATCTCCCCTACCATCCGCTCCACGACCGGGGGTATGAGTCGATCGGATGCGCCCCCTGCACCCTGCCGGGCAACGGCCGC
>DASQNF010000115.1:0-14043 GCA_035645115.1 Thermoleophilaceae bacterium
GGCCGCGCTCGGGCCCTGGCTCCGAGGTCGGAGCGCCGGTCCCGGCGCCCGCCCGTGCCTGCCCGCGCGAGCGTGCGCCGCTGCGCTCCTCGCCGCGCGCGCCGACCCGGCGCTCGGCGCTCACCTGCTCGCCGCGTCCCCCCTCGCTCTCGGCGCGCGCGTCCGCTTGTGACTTCGATGCCGGCCGCTCGCCTGCCGCGCTCGCCGGCAGGACGCGGGAGCCGCCGCCGTCGCCCTGGCGGACCTCGTCGACCGCGACCGTGCCGGCCACCGCGCCACCCGCGGTGAGCGCGCCCACCAGCGCCACCTTGGCGACCGTGGCCGATCCGAGCGATCCGAGCGAGCCGAGCGCCCCGGTAAGCCCGCCCAGGCCCAGCGCCGCACCGCCGCCGCCGGCCGCGCCACCACCGGCCGCGCCGCCGATGCCCACGGCCGCCAGCACGCTCTTCTTCAGCCCGAGCGCCGGCGCCACCGGCAGCGCCACCGCGAGCATCTGGCGTTGGCGCTTCACCTGATCTCGGAACTCGCTGCAGCCCGGACAGATGGCCACGTGATGGCGCAGCTCGCGGCGGCGCAGCGAGCCGCCGCGCAGGTTCGCGAGCTGCTCGCGGATCTCGGCGCACGGGGTGGCGCGGGCGTCGCGGCGGGCGATCAGCCCCGACCTCGCCCTGAACACGAGCGCCTTCACCTTGGGCACCTCGCAGCCGAGCACCCCTGCCACCTCGACGTGGGAGAGGTCACCGAGCTCCGAGAGCAGCAGGGCGGCGCGCTGGTCCTCCGGAAGCTCGCGCAGGTCGGCGACCAGCTCGCGCAGCTCGGCCCGCTGCTGGACCGCATCGGCCAGCCCGGAGGTGGCCAGCTCCGGCGGCTCCATCGGCTGCTCGCGGCGGGCACGAAGCATCGAGAGACAGCGGTTGCGCGCGATCGTGTAGAGCCACGGCTTGAGGTTGATGTGGCGGGCGTCGTCCCGCGTGAGGTCGCGAAAGGCCGCCGCGAACGTGTGCTGGACCGCGTCCTCGGCCTCCTCGACCGAGCCGAGCATGTGGCGGCAGAACCCGAGGATGCCACGGCCGTGGCGCTCGAAGGCCACCTCGAAGGCCGCCTCGCTGCCGCGCCTGATGTGCTCGACCAGTCGGGCGTCGTCGGCCAGGGCGAGCCACCGCTTCGAGCGAAGCGGCTTCTGGGGCAGTCGTACGGGCACGGACGCGGCGGGCACGATCCCACCCTCCTACCCGATGGGCTCCCCGTCAATACAGGTGCGAGCGTGAGGGCTCCTGGCCGCATCACCAGTGGGAACGCGACCCGCCGCTCGAAGTTCGCGGGACAACTCGAGAACCTCCGTCCACGGCTGGCGTTCTCGTCACAACGGCGGCGCAGGGAAGTGCCGTCCGTGGGCCAGGCGAGAGGTCCCTACTGGGGCCTCTCGCCGTTTCTTCGGAGCCCGGGCGCGCGCTCCAGCAGCTCGTACGGGAACGCCTCGGCGCGGTTGCCGTCGCGGCCGGCCATCGCGTCGGCCGAGCAGAGCGAGTTCAGCACGGCCTCGTGCACCACGTCGCCCGCCGCCTCGAACAGGAGACCGAGCGCACGCGCATCGTCGCGCAGCAGCCGCAGCTCCTGATCTGCGTGCTCGGAGCGGTGCGGGAGCCGATGGGCGGTCGAGAACGTCAGCACGTACTCGCCGCTCGCGTTGGCCGCGTAGCTGCCGGCGCGCCCGAGCCCGAAGGCCCCGCGCGCGCCGAGGCGGCGCAGCTGGCGCTCGCCCAGCGGCGCGTCGGTGGCCAGCACGATCATGATCGAGCCGCCCTCCTGCGCGGGTGGCTCCGCCCCCGGGCTCGGCTCGCCCCCTGGCCCCGGCTCGCCGCCGTGCCCCACCAGCAGGTGGAGGTCGCGACGCGCGCCGTAGTTCGACACCACCAGGCAGCCGAGCGTGTGGCCCTCGAGCCGTCGCGACGCGCTGCCGACGCCCGACTTGAACCCGAAGCAGGTGGTCCCGGTGCCCGCCCCGAGCGCCCCCTCCCCCGTCTCGTCCTCGCTCGCGGCCGCGATCGCCTCGAGCGCGTGCTCGGCCCGCACGGCGAGCGCTCGCGCGTCCGAGAGCCAGCCGTCGAAGCACTCGCCGACGACCACGTTGAGCGTGTCGCGGTCGCGCGCGGCGTCGGGGTTCCGCTCCAGGAGGTGGCGCAGGCCGCCCTCCCACACCGGCCCCACGGACAGCGTGTTCGTGAGCAGGATCGGGCTCTCGAGGGTGCCGAGCTCCTGCAGCTGGGTGATCCCGGCGGCCTTGCCGTAGCCGTTGACCACGTGGCAGGCGCCGAGCACCTTCTGCTCGTAGAGGTTGCCACCGTGCGGCAGGATCGCGCTCACGCCGGTGCGCAGCCGATCGCCTTCGATGAGGGTGCGGTGGCCGACCATCACTCCGGGCACGTCCGTCAGCGAGTTGCGCTCCCCGGTGGGGAAGCGGCCGACTGCGAACCCGAGCTCGCGCAGGCGCTTGCGCACGGCCGGGCAGCTTATTGCCGGGTGCCTAGCGCCGCGGCAGCAGGCGCATGGGCTCAGCGCCGCAGCAGCCCGCGCACGAGCGTGCCCGAGTTGCCGGCGGCGTCGAATGCCCGGACCACCACGCGGTGGCGCCCGGGTGAGACGCGCCAGCGGTAGCGCAGGCCGGAACCCGCGCGGACGCGGCGCCGGACGCCGTCGATCCGGAGCACGATGCGCGTCACGACGCGGTCGTCGGTCGCGCCCGCCCTTAGCACGACCAGGGCAGGCCGAACGCGGCGCACCCGCAGCCAGGGGCGGGGCCGGACCGTGTCCCTGGCGACGCGGTAGCCGGAGAGCTCGCCGACGGGCGCCTCGCCGCCCGCGATCGGCTCGGCGTCGCCGCCCCCGACGAGATCGCCACCCGCGACCGCTGCACTCGGCACCGTCACAACGTGGGGCGCGGTTGCGGCGCTACGGTTGGCGGCGGCGTCCTCCGCGTACACGCTGTACACGTGCTGGCCGGCCGGCACCGAGGCCTCCTCGAACCATGTCGCGCCCGTTGTCCCGACCGGCATGCCGTCGCGGTAGACCGCATAGAGCGCCACCGCGCGGTCGTCGCTGCTCGCGCTCCAGTCGAGCCGCACGCCGGCGCTCGTCAGCGTGCTGGTGACGCCGCTCGGCGCCGTGGGCGCCTGAGTGTCGGGCGCGGCCCCGGCGAGCGCCACGTACACCGTGGCCACGCCTCCGCCGGCCGTCACGGTCGTGACCGATGTCGCGCCGTCGCTGAAGGTCTCGCCGGCCGGAAGGGCCGCGTCCAAGGCATAGGGCGCGCTGCTTCCGGGATGGGTGTCCAGCAGGCGCGACACGGTGGTCTGACCAGGGTCGTCCACAAGGCGGATGCTCACGCCGTTGACGACGAAGTCGAGCGAGCCGAACGCATCGAACACGCCGCCTGGCTCGCGGATCTCCAGGTAGTACCAGTCGAGGACGTTCCCGTACACGTCGCGCCGGCGGGGGATCCGCAGGGTGGTCGGCTGGACGGTCGGCAGCAGCGCTGAGCGGATCGTGTAGCTGCCGGATGCGCTCGCAGTCTGCACGTTCCCGGGGGTCAGCACGCCGAGTTTCGCGAGATGCCAGGAGTGGCTGTGGCGCTCGCCGTAGGAGCCCATCACATCGAAGGGATCGCCGTACTCGACGAGGCTGCACGTGCTGGAGATCACCGCCGTTCCGCAGGCGAGCCGGCCGGCGTGGTGAAGACCGAGGTTGTGGCCGAGCTCGTGCGCCATGACGCGCACTGTGAGCTGGCCGTTGATCCACGATTTCGTGCCGGGCAAATGGGCGAGCCCGGCCCAGGTGCAGGCCGTCTGGTGCGGGAACACGTACATGACGTGGTCGTAGTCGGCCTGGACGAAGCCGTGGGCGGCGGCGGCCGCCATCGCATCGTTGGCCCAGCGGCCGTAGGAGCAGGGGGCGCTCTGCGGGTCCGCCGCAATCGTGTACCAGCCGAAGACCGCGCCGTTCGGGTCGCCCAGCTTCCCGGTCAGGCTGATCTGGCCGTAGCTCTCCTCCTGGAAGAAGACGTTCGCCGAGGCGGGGCCGGTGAAAACGGCTTGGCGCACCTGCTCGGGAGTCCAGGGCAGCTGGCGTGTGTTCTCGCCGAAGTTGACCATGATGACCGCGAGCCTGCGCGCCCCTGGGCTCGTAGCCTGCACCGGGCCCGTGGCGCTGACGGCGCCCACGGCGGCGGCGTCGTCGCCGCCCTGGCTCTCCACGCGCACCTCGGCGTTCTCCGGGCTGAGCGCCGGCAGGCTCGTCGGAAGCACGGGTATCGAGCGGGCGCCGGTGTCGAGCCGCCAGTTCGTGGTGGACTTGCCTGCCGCGAAGTCGTCGGAGTGGAGTGCGCGCAGGGTGCCCTCGAGCGGATGGTCGGCGCTCGCGGGAGCGGCGAAGGCGCACAGCAGCACGAGGAAGAAGAGCAGGAGGCCGGGAAGGTCCCGGCGAGGCGCAAGGGGCACCCTCCTCTCATCGACGCCGCCGGCGTGAGTACGGAGTGTGCGCCTCGGCCTCTAGACGCCCTCGTCCCGCTCCTCCGCGGACTCCTCCGCTCCCTCGATGTCCTCCGCCACGAGCTCCTTGAACGGGCGCAGCTTCTCGAAGAGCTCGTCCGGCGGGACCTCCTCGTGCGGCTCGGACTCGCCTACGAGCCAGGGCGCCGCCTCGACCGCGGTGCGCCAAGCGGCCTCGTCGGGGTCCGGGCCGGCCCCCGCCCCGTCGGCAGCCGAGCCGGGCGCCTCCGGCGCCGGCTCCACCTTGTCGAGGTAGACGTTGGTGTACTGGCCGCGCTGGCTCTCGTGGAACTCGATCCGCACCCGCGTGCCCTCGAGGCGCTTCGCCTCCGCGCCGATCGACTCGCGGAAGGTCGTGTACTCCTTGCCCTCGCCGTCCTTGACCACGAAGCGCTTGCTCCCGCTGCGGGTGTCGAAGCTCATCACCTCGGCGATCGTGACCACCGCCTCCATGCGGACCCGCTACCCGCTCTCGTTACGGTTACCCGCCATGCACAGGCGCAGGCTCGGCAGGACCGGACTCGAGGTCTCGGAGATCGGCTACGGAGCATGGGGAATCGGCGGCGTGCAGTGGGGCGGAGCCGAGGACGACGAGTCGATCAAGGGCCTCAACCGCGCGATCGACCTCGGCCTCAACTTCATCGACACCGCGCGAGCCTACGGCGACGGCCGCAGCGAGCGGCTCGTGGGGCGCGTGGTGCGCGAGCGCTCTGAGCGGGTCTACGTGGCCACCAAGGTCCCGCCGAAGAACCTCAAATGGCCGGCGCCCGCGGGCGTGGACGTTGCGGAGGTGTTCCCGGCCGCGCACGTGCGCCGCTCCGTCGAGGCGAGCCTCGAGAGCCTCGGGCTCGACACGGTCGACCTGCTCCAGCTCCACGTCTGGCAGGACGACTGGGTCGGGCGGGGCGACTGGCTGGAGGCCGTCGAGGACCTCCGCCGCGAGGGCAAGATCCGCTGGTTCGGCATCTCGATCAACGACCACCAGCCCGACAACGCGCTACGCGCGATCGAGGCCGGCGTCGCGGACACCGTCCAGGTGATCTTCAACGTGTTCGACCAGACGCCCGCCGAGCGGCTGCTGCCGGCCTGCGCCGAGCACGACGTGGGCGTGATCGTCCGCGTCGCGCTCGACGAGGGCGGGCTCACCGGCCGGATCCGCGCGGACACGGAGTTCGCGGCCGACGACTTCCGGCGCCACTACTTCGGCGGCGGGCGCGCCGCGGAGGTCGAGCGGCGGGTGGATGCGATCTGCGCCGACCTCGGCATCGCCTCCGACCGGATGGCCGAGACCGCCCTCCGCTTCGTGCTGAGCGAGCCTGCGGTGTCGACCGTGATCCCCGGCATGCGCTCCGTCCGCAACGTGGAGCGCAACATGGCCGTGGGCGACGGCCGCGGCCTGCCGGCCGAGCAGGTCGCGAAGCTGCGCGCGCACCGCTGGGACCGAAACTTCTACGAGTGAGCGAGCGCCCGGCGGTCGCCGGGCGCTCTCTCCGCGCATGCGGCCGGTCGGCGCGCGTCGTCCGTCAGCCCGCGTCCGCGGGTTCCGCTCAGCGGGCCTCGGGGTCACCGCCCGTGGCGGCCACCGCAAGCCGCTCGAGCTTGTGCACCCAGCCGCTGTCGTGGCCGTCGCGTGCGGGCTCGGGGAGGTCGCGGTGCACGAGGGTCAGCCGCGTGCCCGCGTCGTCCTGCTCGAGCGTGACCTCGACCGTGGTCGAGCCGGGCGGCGTGTTCATGTCGCTGCCCTCCCAGCCCCAGGTGAAGACCACGCGCGAGGGCGGGACCACCTCCACGTACTCGCCGCGCATCAGATATGGGCCGGCGCCGTCGTCGGCGTAGTGCGTCTGACGGCACACGCCCCCGGGACGCGGGTCCACCGTCGCCTCCGAGCACAACCAGCGCACGAGCTTGTCCGGCTCGGTGAAGAACCCGAACACGGTCTCCGGACTCGCCCCGATCTGGATCTCCTTGACGATCTGCTCAGTTCCCACCGCCTCGGCCACCTGGCCTCCTTTCTTCGATTTCCGCTTCCCGTCGCAGGGCATCGAGGCGCTCGTCCCAGAACCCGTCGAGGAACTCGCGCAGGCCGGCGAGCCCCTCGGGCCGCGCCCGATAGAGCCGCCTGGTCCCGTCGCGCCGCTCGGCGACAAGCCCCGCCTCCCGCAGCGTCCGCAGATGCTGAGACACGGCCGGCCGGGTCACGTCGTCGAAATGCGCCGCGATCGCCCCCGCGGGCAGCTCTGTCGCGCGAACGAGCCGCAGGATCTCCCGGCGGCGGGGCTCGGCGATGGCCTCAATGATTGCCTGCATCGCAGGTTAGGTTAGCTAGTACTAACGTAAGTGTCAACTAACGTCTACCTCCCACCCGCTCGCCCTTGCACCTCCGTCAACGAAATTCGTTGCGCAACTGATCATTCGAGCAACGAAACGCACTGACGACGTGAGGGGCGAAATGGGCCGGGTTGCCCGGAGTGCCAAGCGAGCGCCGGGAGCACGCGAGCTGAGCGGCGGTCGGGCGCCGAGGACCTCAGCTGAGCCGGCGAGGTGACCGTCGACGCCCCCGGTGGGGCGCGCGCAGGCCGTGGCCCCGCCCGCCTAGCGTCGCTGCCGCGGGACCAGCCGCACGTCTATGCGCCGCTTCAGGTACCGCATCCCCGCCAGCACGTACGAGCTGAGCGACCGCGTGGTGGAGAGGGTCAGGCGGCGCGGCTCCCCGGGCGCCTTGCGCGCCCAGCCGAGCCAGTCGTCCTCGATTCGCAGTTCGGTGAAAGCGGGGTGCTGCGCCACGATCAGGTCGAACACGGCGCGAAGGTGCGGCTCCGTGCGCTCGCGCTCCGACAAGCTCCCGATGTCGACGCCGTAGTGCACCCCTTCGGTAAGCGGCGAGTACGTCCAGCCGAGGTCGTCGAGCAGCAGCCAGCCTCCGGGTCGCAGCAGCTTCTCGATCATGAACACCGCCGCGCTGTCGACCGTCCAGTTCTTCTGGCCGTCGAGGAAGCAGAAGTCGTACACGGGCTCGCAATTTCCCTGACCGTCGGACTGCGCCTCGATCTGCTCCTTCAGGAACCACGTGTACGTGGTGAAGCTGCGGTCGATCGAGACCCGGGGGCCGAGGCCGATCCCCTCCAGCAGCTCGTTCGGGGACGGGCTGTGCCAGGGGTAGCGGGAGGAATCCACGGTCGTGAGCCGCCCCCGGCCGTTTGCCTCCAGCGCCGCGGCGATGAACGCGGCGGATACGCCGTGAGCCGTCCCCAGCTCGAGCACGTGCTCGGGCCGCGTCGAGCGCACGTGGTCATAGATCAGCCTGCCCTGGGCGGCCGTGACACGCGGGTCCCCCACGTGCTCGACCGCTGCCGCCACCGTTGCGAAGTCCACCTCGCGCCAGCCTACGGCTCCTCCACCGAGAACGTGTCGCAGTCGCCGGGCTCACCGCGCTCGCGCCCCGCGTTGAACCAGCGCGCGCGCTGCTCGGAGCTTCCGTGCGTGAAGGAGTCAGTGTCGACCCCGCCGCCGGCGCGCGACTGCAAACGGTCGTCGCCAACCGCCTCGGACGCGGTCACCGCCTCCTGGACGTCGCCGGGCTCGAGGTCGCCGGCCTCGAACACGGTGTCCGCCCAGACGCCGGAGTAGCAGTCCGCCTGCAGCTCGAGCCGCACCGAGAGCGCGTTGGCGTCGTTGCGGTTCTCCTGCTGGAGGCGCCTCACCTCATCGCTCGTCCCGAGCTGCTGCTGCACGTGATGGCCGACCTCGTGCGCGATCACGTATGCCCAGGCGAAGTCTCCGCTCGCGCCGAGCTGGCGCTGCATGTCCACGTAGAAGGACAGGTCGATGTACACCCGACCGTCACCCGGGCAGTAGAACGGGCCGACCGCCGACGACGCGCTGCCGCAGCCGCCGGTGTTCACCCCGGCGCGGTAGAGCACGAGCTTCGCGCGCTCGTAGGGCTGGCCCTGCTGGGAAAAGATCTGCTCCCAGGTGTCGTTCGCGCGCGTGAAGACGTAAGCGCTGAAGTCCTTCAGGTCGCGCTCCGGGTCCTGCGCCGCGGGGATGCCGCGAGCGTCGGGCGCCTGGGGCGCCGCGCCGAACTGGCTGTCCACCCCGAAGGCCTGCCCGCCGCCGCTCGAGAGCACCTGCAGCAGCACGTAGACGATCACTCCCGCGATCCCGAGCCCGCCCGGCACCGCCACACGACCGCCGCCCGGGAACCCCAAGCGGCCGCCGCCGCCCCCGCGGGCGTCGATTACGTCGGGGCTCCTGCCGGTGCGTCGCCAGCGCATGACTCGTCCCATACCCCTGAGACCGCGATTGCCACCAGCCGAAACGGGGCATGAGAGCACCGCAAGCGACCGGGAGGAGTCCCGTGTACATCGGTATCGGAACAGTTGTCCTGATCCTGGTGGTGATCTTGCTGCTCGTGTTCGTCTTCTGAGCAGCCGCGGCCCCGCGCCGCGCTTAGCGGCGCGGGCTCCGCTAGCCCTTGACGTACTCGAGCCGCCCGTCGAGCGGCATCGTCGCCGAGAGCAGCGGCGACGGCGCGTCCGGGTCGTCCTGGTCGCACACGAAGGTGAAGTCGAGCACGCCGGTGTCGATCGCCGCGTGCACGCCCTCGACCTTCCAGCGCTTGTCGATCGTCCGCAGCCGGTGCACGGCGCCGTCCGCCTCGAGCGTCCCGACTACCGAGCCGCAGATGCGCCCGTCCTCCGCCTCGGCCGACGCCGTGAACACGACCAGCCGGTCGGCTATGGGCGTGGCGTCGCTGAACGTGAGCTGCACGCCGTCGATGTCGCCGAGCTCGTAGGAGCGCACGTTCTCGAGCTCCTCGGCGTCGATCGTGAGGTCATCGCGCAGCGAGCTCATCACCTGATCGAGCGAGAGCTCCGCCACCACGTTCGAGCCCACCTCCGCGTTGCCGCGCTGCAGCAGCCAGAGCCGGTCGCCGATCGCCGCCGCGCCCTCCACGTTCAGCTCGGCCACGTGCCGGCGCAGCAGCTCGTAGACCGGCTTCAGGTCGATCTCGCGGGGATCGCCGCCGAGCGAGCCGTCCGCGCCAAGCGCGCAGACGAAGCCGCGGTCGCGATCGGGCCCCGATCCGGAGCCGAGGCCGAGCAGCGCCCCGTACGGGTGCTCATCGAAGGGCGGCAGCAGCGTGAGCGCCTCGAGGTCGGGCTTGTGCTTGGAGCGCTCGCCGTGGTCGTCGGGCAGCTCTCCCTCGAGCACGCGCACGAGGGTGCCGGGCTCGCCGGAGGAGACCTCGAACACGCCGAGGTGAAGCTCGTCGTCGCCGATCACGTAGACGAAGTCGCCGCGCCGGACCACCCCGCTGGCCGCGCTCAGGTGCGACGGCCGACCCGGTCCCGAGGGCTCCCGCACCTCGAGGTCGCGCAGCTTGCGCAGCTCCAGCGGGGGCAGCTCCTCGGGCTTGGCGCTCTCGGTGTCCATGTGACGCCGATGCCCGTCCGGGTGCGCTTCAATCCCCCCGTGTCCGACTTCGCCCTCTTCGACACGCGCGGCTACCGCACCGTGGACGCCCGCCGCGGCTACGGCGAGTGGGCCGGCAGCTACGAGGGGACCGTGGAGGACGCCATGGACGTGGAGCTGCTCGAGGCGCTCGACGGGGTCGCCTGGGAGGAGCTCGGCAGCGCCGCCGACCTCGGCTGCGGCACCGGCCGCACCGGCGCCTGGCTGGCCGCGTGCGGGGTCGAGACGATCGACGGCGCCGACATCACCCCCGAGATGCTCGAGCGCGCCCGCTCGCGCGGGATCTACAGGACGCTCGTGGAGGCCGACGTCGGCGCCACGGGCCTGCCCACCGGCGCCTACGAGCTCGTCATCACGAGCCTGGTGGACGAGCACCTGGCCGATCTGAGCCCCCTCTACGCCGAGGCCGCCCGGCTCGCCGCGCCGCGCGCCGGCTACGTGCTCGTGGGCTACCACCCGCACTTCATCATGAGCTCCGGGATGCCCACCCACTTCGACGACGCCTCCGGCGAGCCGGTCGCGATCGAGACCCACGTGCACCTGCTGAGCGAACACGTGTCCGCCGCCGCGGCGGCCGGCTGGCAGCTCGTGGAGATGAAGGAGCGCGTGATCGACGACGCCTGGATCGCACTGAAGCCGAAGTGGGCGCCGCTGCGCGGGCACCCCATCACCTTCGCGTGCGTGTGGGGGCGGCGCTAGGCGAGGCGCGCGCCGCAGGGAACGTCCACCAGAATGCGCGCGTGGGCTACCTGCAGCGTGTCTTCAGCGCCACCGAGGAGGAGAACCGCCGTCAGATCCTCGCCACGCTCGAGCCCCGCCCCGGGTCCCGGCTGCTCGACCTCGGCACTAGCGACGGCGAGTTCACGGTGCGCGTTGCCGCCCGCCTCGGCGCGGGGAGCGTCACCGGCGTTGAGCTGATCGAGGAGCACGCAGCACGAGCTCGCGCGCGCGGGATCGAGACGCACCAGGCCGATCTCGACGGGGGCCTCCCCTTCGAGGACGGGGCCTTCGACGTGGTCCACGCCAACCAGGTGATCGAGCACGTGCGCCGCACGGACACGCTCGTGCGCGAGATCCGCCGCGTGCTCGCCCCGGGCGGCTTCGCCTGCATCTCGACCAACAACCTGGCGAGCTGGCACAACGTCCTCTCGCTCGCGCTCGGCTTCCAGCCGATGCCGATGCACGTGAGCGACGAGGCGATCCTCGGCAACCCGCTCAACCCGCTCCACGGGCGCCCCCACGCCGACCTCGGCCGGACGCACCTGCGGCTGTTCACCGGCCGCGCACTCGTCGAGCTCTGCGAGCGACACGGGCTCGAGCGGGTGTCCACCGCGAGCGTGGGCTACTACCCCCTGCCGCCGCTCGCGGCGCGGCTGGCGACGCGGGTCGACCCGCTGCACGGCGCGTTCCTGATCGGCCTGTTCAGGCGCTGAACCAGTCGATGGTGATCCGCAGGCCCTCCTCGACCGATACGTTCACGCTGTAGCCGAGATCGCGCTCCGCGGCGCTCACGTCCGCCTGCGAGTGCTTCACGTCGCCGAGCCGCGCGGCCTCGTAGCGGGCGCCCGCCTGCTTGCCCATCAGCCGGCCGATGTGCCGGAGCAGCTCGTTCAAAGTCGTGCGGTCGCCCGCGGCGATGTTGTAGGGCTTGCCCGCCACCCCCTCCGCGTTCATCGCGAGCACGTTGCCCTCGACCACGTTGCCGACGTAGGTGAAGTCGCGTGACTGCTCGCCGTCGCCGAACACCACAGGCTGCTCTCCCTCCAGCAGCGCGCTGATGAAGTTCGGCACCACGGCGGCGTACTGCGAGAGCGGGTCCTGGCGTGGGCCGAACACGTTGAAGTAGCGCAGCGCCACGGTCTCGAGCCCGAACACCTCGTGGAAGCTGCGGCAGAAGCCCTCGCCCGCGAGCTTCGCAACCGCGTAGGGCGAGATCGGCTGCGGCAGCAGCCCCTCGTGCTTGGGCAGCTCGGGGTTGGCGCCGTAGATCGAGGAGGAGGAGGCGTACACCACGCGCTTGACGCCGGCGTCGCGGGCGGCGAGCAGCACGTTGAGCGTGCCGGTCACGTTCGTAGCGTTGCTGGTGAGCGGGTCCTGGACGGAGCGCGGCACCGAGGGCAGCGCGCCCTGGTGGAGCACGATCTCGCAGCCCACGACGGCGGTGTGCACGCGCTCGTAGCTCTGGAGGTCGCCCTCCACGACCTCGATGTGCTCGAGCACGTGGATGAGGTTCTCCCGCCGCCCGGTGGCGAAGTTGTCGAGCACACGCACGTCGTGGCCGTCCGCCAGCAGGCGGTCGACGAGGTGCGAGCCGATGAAACCGCCCCCGCCTGTGACCAGGATCTTCACCGGCGGCAACGTACCGCAGCCGAGGCCACCCTACGACGAACGTCCAGCCCTGGACGTTCATTCGGTGGACGCTCCTACTAGCTGAGCCGTCCAGCTTCCTGGACGTGGCCGCTCCCCCCGACAGAGGGGGCATGCGCCGCCCCGCGACATCCTCCTCCCGCCCACACCCGATCGCCCGGATCGCGCTCGTGGCCTGCCTCCTTCTCGCTTTGATCGGCGCAACGGCGGGCCCTGCGGCGGCCGCTCCCGGCAAGGGGGAGTCGAAGGCGAAGCCCACCAGGCTCGACCTGGACGGCGACGGGCGCCCCAACGCCCGCGACCGCGACGTGGACGGCGACGGGCGCATGAACGGCTCGGACCGCGACGTGGACGGCGACCGCCGCATGAACGGCCGCGACCTGAACGTGGACGGCGACCGCAACCGCAACGCGGCCGACCGCGACGTTGACGGCGACTTTCGCAGGAACGTCGCCGACAGCGACCTCGACGGCGACCGGCTCGCCAACGACTACGACCACGACATCGACGGCGACCGCACGCTGAACGCGTTCGATGCCGACAGCGACGCCTCGGGCGACCCGCTGATCGAGACCGCCGCGGCCACCCAGGCGCCGGCGGACTTCGTCGGACTCGTCTCAGACGACGCCTTTTGGGGGACCAACAGCGACCCCGGCCGCTCGAAGACGATGGCCGGCATCGCCGCCACGGGCGCAAAGACGCTCCGCCAGGGGTTCTTCTGGTCGATCATCGAGCCCCGCCCGGGCGAGTACGACTTCTGGCTCCACGACGGATACATGGTCGCGGCGGCGCAGGCCAACCTGCGCGTCCTGCCGATCCTCTTCGACCCGCCCGAGTTTCGCTCCTCGCGCCCGGCGAGCGGCGCGAAGCGCGGGACATACCCGCCGGCGAGCAACGCCGAGTTCGCGACCTTCGCCGCCGCGCTGGTGGCCCGCTACGGTCCCAATGGCGAGTTCTGGCGCCAGCACCCGGAGCTGCCCCAGCTCCCGATCCGCGCCTGGCAGGTCTGGAACGAGCCGAACATCCCGCAGTACTGGCCGGGCGGACCCAACCCGGCCGCCTACGCCGCGATGCTGCGCACGGTCTCCCACGGCATCAAGGCCGCCGACCCCGAAGCGCGGGTCATCACCGCCGGCATCAACGAGAGCGAGCTCGGCATCAAGCTCGTGCCGTTCCTGAGGGGCATGTACCGGGCCGGCGCCAAGGGCAGCTTCGACACGCTCGCGATCCACCCCTACGCCCCGGCCTCCGACCTCGTGAGCGCGCAGATCACCCGCGCGGTGCGCCAGCTGCGCCGCGCCGGCGACGACGCCCGCACGCTCGTGACGGAGCTCGGCTGGGCAACCGGCGGCGACTCCAAGCGCGCACTCGTGGTGGGCGAGGCCGGCCAGGCCGCCCTGATCCGCCGCACGCTCACCCAGCTCGCCAAGAACCGCGACCGCCTGCGCCTCGACGGCGTCTACTACTTCAACTGGCGCGACGTGACGGCCGAGGCCGGCAGCAGCGACCATTGGGGCCTCCACACCGGCCTGCTGCGCGAGGACGGCTCCGCGAAGCCGGCGATGCAGGCGCTGACGGACACGACGCGCGCAGTCACGGTGGGCTAGCCACCGCGAGCGCGAGGTCCCATCGGGGTCGCGAATACGCTTCGCGCCCG
>DASQNF010000116.1:0-8688 GCA_035645115.1 Thermoleophilaceae bacterium
GCCTCGGCGCGTGCGCGCGTGTAGCTGACCGAGAACGAGCCCACCACGGCCAGCACGGTGGCGGCGGTGGCGAGGTCGTCCTGCTGCTGGGCGAAGTAGGCGGCGATCGCCGTGAGCACCACGCCCTCCGACACGCGGTCGAGCGTGGAGTCGAGGAACGCGCCGAACGGCGAGCCCTTGCCCGACATCCGCGAGTAGCGGCCGTCGAGCATGTCGCAGACCGAGCCGAGGATGAACGCGGCTCCCCCGAGCACGAAGTGGTTCTCCACGATCAGGACCGCGGCGACGATGTTGCCGAGCAGCCCGGTGATCGAGATCGCGTTGGGCGTGAGCCTCGACTCGACCAAGCGGGAGCGCGCGAGCGTCCTGATCTCCGTGGCGCTGAGCGGCCCGTTTCGGACCGCGCCCGCCCGGTCTCCCGCCGCGACGCGAGCCCTGCGGGTCCTTCCGCGCGGGCGCTCCCGGACCTCGTCGCTCACGCGGGCGCCTTGACCGCGGCGCTGCGCCACGCCCAGGCCTCGGGACGCGCGCGGGCGAAGGCGGCGCGGGCGGCGTAGGCCGAGACGGCCGCCACGAGCGCGCCGAGGACGGCGTCGAGCCAGAAGTGGTTGGCGGTGACCATCACGACCAGCGTGACCACCGCCGGGTAGGCCGCCCAGAGCGCCTTCAGCACTCGGTTGCGTACGAGGAAGAAGGCGGGGATCGAGATCATCAGAGCGAACGCCACGTGCATGCTCGGCACGGCCGCGAACGGGTTGTAGAGCACGTTGGCGCTGTTCTCGGCCGTCTCGCCCACGAAGCTCGCGACGGTGTCGGAGAACCCCCATTCGGGCAGGAAGCGCGGCGGGGCGGTGGGGTAGGCGAGGTAGCCCACGAGCGCCAGGCCCATCGCGACCATGAACATGTTGCGCACGAAGTAGAAGGCGTGGTTGCGGGCTATGTAGAGCCAGATCAGGAAGGTGGTCGTGATCACGAAGTGCGAGTTCACGTACATCCAGTTGGCGAACAGGAGCAGCCACTCCTCGCCCTTCGCCCAGGCCTGCAGGCCCGGCTCGAAGAACAGCCCCAGGGAGCGCTCGATTTCGACGAGCGTGCGCGCGTTCTCGAAGGCGAGGCCGGTCTGGCCGTCCACCAGGCCGCGCACGATCCGGTACACGTAGTATGCGCCCGCGAACAGGGCCAGCTGGCGGATCGCGTCGATCCAGCCGTTGGGCAGCCAGCGCCCGCTCAGGCGCCAGACGCGCACGAGCTGGCGGTAGACCGGGTGGGTGCGCAGGGGGGCCAAGCCGTCTAGCCTATCGCCCCGCGAGGCGGCTCGCAGGGTCCGATTCAGTCGTCGCAACGGCGCCCGCGCTGGAACAGGCGCTCGGGTGCGAAGCGGGTGGAGAGCCTCACGAACCCCTCCTCCTCGGCGATCAGCCGGGTCCAGTCGCCGTGCGGCTCCACGCAAGCGTTCTGGGCGAACCAGTAGGGGGTCCAGCGCACCTTGATGATCGCCTCGCCGGGGCGCTTCACGTCGAGCAGCAGCTCGTCGGACTGGAACTGCTCGAGCACGATGTTCGCGTCCTTTTGGGAGATCACGAGCGGCGAGGGCAGCAGCACCTCGTACACGCGCCAGTCGTCGGACTTCCATCGCAGGCGCAGGTACGGAGGGCCCTTCTCGATCAACGCGCGCTCGCCGTACGAGCTCTTGTCCGGCTTGGCGCTCGGGAGCGCCACGTAGCGCACGGCGTTGTCCGAGAGCCAGCTCGCGTAGGTGAGCCGGTTCAGGCCCCCGCGGTAGAAGATCGGGTGCAGCCCGGTGTCGAGCTGGCGCAGCCAGCCGCGGGCCAGCGCCTGCTCCATGCCGATCTCGGCGCCCTCCCAGTGCGAGCGTGTGAACGGGATCTCGATCCGGCGCTGGTCCGGCAGCCGGAACAGGAACTGGCGGAGCGGCTCGAAGTAGTCCGACTTCGCGGCGGGGTCCTCGAGGTACTTGATCACGTCGCGCACGGCCGGCGACCACTGCCAAAAGGCGAGCGGCGCCAGGCAGGCCGCGAGCAGCGGAAGCGCCCACAGGCGCCGCACCCAGGGCCGGTCCCATACCGCGCAGAGCAGCACGGGTCCGCCGAAGAGGGCGCCGAGGCGGACCGCGTTGCCTCCCATCGGCGTCTCGATCACGAGCGCCAGCGTGGCGCCGAGGCCGTAGAGGAGGATCCCCCAGCGCAGCGTGCTCTCGCGCCGCGGCAACAGCACGAGGCAGACGAGCGCGAACAACGGGATCGGAACAAAGGCGGACCGCGGGAAGGGCGCCCAGCCGCCTTCGGGGAACGCCCATGCCAGGAAGACCGGCGGGATGAACGCGGCGGCCGCGATGGCGAGCCCCTCGAGCCGCTTCGTGCGATCGCGCCGCTCGGCTATGGCATAGGCCACGCCGGCCATCGCCAGGAAGAGCCCCGCCACCGGGCTGCCGAGCGAGGCGAGCACGGCCAGCGCGATCGCCCAGCTGTAGCGGTGGCGCTGCAGCGCCAGCAGCGCCGCCAGCCCGAACGCCACGCCGATCGCGAACGGCAGCCGGCTCGTGAACAGCAGCGTGGCGGTGCCGACGCCGAACCAGAGCGAGCCCCAGCGCGCCGCGCGCTCGCCCCAGTGGCCACGCGCGAGCGGAGCGAAGAGCGCGGCGCACGCCACGGCCGCCGCGGCCAGGACGAGCGAGGGGGAGAAGAGCCATGCGAGCGGCGGCGAGAGCACGGAGTACGCCGGCGTGTGGTGGCCGCCGTACCACTGGCCGTTCCAGATCGTGAAGCCCTCCTCGCCGAACAGGTCGGCGCGGAAGGTGTGCGCGGCCAGGTCGACCGTGCGCGGCTGCCAGATCAGGTAGACCACCGCAAAGGCGAGCGCCGCCACGATCGGCGCCGCCTTCCAGGGATCGACCCGGCGATACCAGCGCCGCCGCCGGCCGGGGTCGCGCGTGACGGGAGGCCGAGACGCCTCCTCGGTGGGCGCCGCGCCCGGAGCGCGAGGGGGCGCCGTGACGGCGGGATGCACGGCGCGCAGCACGAGGGGGGACACGTTATCCGAGTCCGGCTCGCCCGCGCCGGGCACGACGGCGCCCATCAGGGCGTACCCGCAGTGGGCGGCGCCGCCAGGAACGCGGCCGCGCGATCCACCTGCTCGGGGCGCGCGTGCCAGCTCCAGTGACCGCCGTCCACCAGCTCGAGCTCGACCTCCCCGCCGAGCGCGTCCGCGTAGCCGCGGCCGAACCGGGCTGGGATGTAGGGGTCGTCTTCGGGCCACAGGATGAGCGCGGGACAGCGCAGCTCCCCGAGCTGGGCGCCGGCCCGCTCGAGCGCCTCCGGGGGCGCCGCCCGGTAGAGCCTCAGGATCGCCCGCTGGGTGCCCTGGTCGAAGTGCTCCCAGGCGTGGTCGGCGAGGGCGCGCGGGAGCGCCCGGCGCAGGCTGAAGCGGCGCGTGAAGCCCATCAGCAGCTCCCCGACGACGGGAGTGCGCCAGCCGCGCGCCACCCGGTGCCAGCGGTAGCCCGGGAGCAGGGGAACCGTCGAGAACATCAGCAGGCGCTCGACGCGCTCGGGAAGGCGCTGGGCCAGCACCAGGCCAAGCGCCCCCCAGTCGTGCACCACGAGCGCGAAGCGCTCAAGCCCGACGTGCTCCACGAAGGCCTCGAGCAAGGCGTCGTACCCGGGGATGGAGTAGTCGAAGGAGCCGGGCTTGGCGGAGCGCCCGAAGCCGGGCAGGTCGGGGGCCACCCCGCCGGCGCGCTCGAGCAGCGGGGTCCATTCGAACGAGGAGGTGGGGACGCCGTGCAGGTACAGGATCGGCGCCTTCCCCGCCTGGCGCCAGTGCAGCTCGAGCCCGGCGACCTCGGTGTGGCGCTCCACGATCTCCACGCGCGCGGTTCATACCATCCCGCGCGTGCCCGCCGACCGACGCAGGCTGCGAGCGATTCTCGAGCGTCTCCGCGGCGAGTACGGCCGCCCGATCCTGCGCCCGCACCGCGCTCCGCTCGACGAGCTGATCCTGACCGTGCTCTCGCAGAACACGAACGACCGCAACCGCGACGTGGCCTACGCGCGCCTGCGCGAGCGCTTCGGCTCGTGGGAGGAGGTGCTCGCCGCGCCCGTGGAGGAGCTCGAGGAGGCGATCCGCCCTGGCGGCCTCGCGCCCACCAAGTCGGTCCGCATCAGGCGCATGCTCGAGGCCTTGCACGGCGACGACCTGACCTGGCTCGAGCACGCGCCGCTCGCCGAGGCGCGCGCGGCGCTCTGCGAGCTGCCCGGCGTGGGTCGCAAGACGGCGGCCTGCGTGCTGCTGTTCGCGTACGGCCGGCCGGACCCGCCCGTGGACACCCACGTCTACCGTGTCGGTGCGCGGCTCGGCCTGTGGCGGGCGAAGGCGCCGTTCGAGGAAGCTCACGACGAGCTGCTGCGGCTCGCCGGCCGCGACGGCCAGGAGGCCTACGAGGCGCACGTGCTTCTGATCCGCCACGGGCGGCGCACCTGCACCGCGCGCAACCCGGACTGCGCGGCCTGCCCGCTGAGGCGGATCTGCCCCGAGGGCCGGCGGCGGCTGGCGAGAGCATGAGCGAGGTCGCGCTCCGCCGGCTCTCCGAGCTGGCGCTGATCGGCATCGCCTGCGTCTGGGGGCTGACTTTCGTGATGGTGAAGGACGCGATCTAACAGCTGCCCTCGCTGGCGTTCCTCGCCTACCGCTTCATCCCCGCGGCGCTGATCGTGGCGCTCGTCTTCCGCCGGCAGCTGCGCTCGCTGCCCCCGTCGGGCTGGCGGGCGGGGCTCACGATGGGCGCGTTCCTGGGCGGCGGCTACATCTTCCAGACGCTCGGGCTCGAGCGCACGAGCGTGTCGAACACGGGCTTCATCACAGGCCTGTTCGTGGTGCTCACGCCGGTGCTCGGAGCGCTGTTCCTGCGCCACCGAGTGCCCGTGCTCGCCTGGGTGGCGGCCGGGGTCTCGCTGGTCGGGCTCTGGCTGCTCACCGGCGGCGGAGCGGGCGGCTTCAGCCTGCGCGGCGACGGCCTCGTGCTGCTGTGCGCCTTCTCGCTCGCCGCGCACATCCTTGCCACGGCGTCCGCTGTGGCGCGCTTCGACGTCGGCGCCCTGCTCGTGGTGCAGCTCGGCCTGGTGGGGCTGGTGAGCCTGGCGCTCGCGGCCGCCGCCGGGCAGCTCGAGGCGCCGGAGGGCTCCACGGTCTGGTCGGCGCTGATCGTGACCTCGCTCGTGGCGAGCGCGCTTGGCTTCTTCGTGCAGTCGTTCGCACAGCGCCACTCCCCGCCGGCGCGGACGGCGCTGATCCTCGCCTCCGAGCCGGCGTTCGCCGGGCTGTTCGGCTGGCTCCTCGACGACGACCGGCTCACGGCGGCCGGCTGGCTCGGCGCCGGCCTGATCATGGCGGCCATCGTGGCGGTGGAGATCGCGCCGCGGCTGCGCCCGCCCCGACCGCTGCCAGAGGGATGAGCGCCCGCACCGAGCGGTTGCAGCCGCTCCTGCTCGCCGTCCCTTTCCTGGTCGGGATCGCCGTGCTCAAGGGCCTCACCGTGGAGATCGACACGTTCCACGGCAGCGACGCCCGCGTCTACCAGCTCCCGACGATCCTCCAGCTCTCGGAGCGGCTCGACTTCTCCGACTACCCGTCGGCGCAGACCCCGCTCTACCACGTGCTGACCGCATGGTGGGGGGAGCTCGTCGGCTTCGAGCTGTGGAAGCTGCGGCTGCTGAACGTGGCCTTCTCGTATGCGCTGGCGCTCGCGCTGCTGCGGTTGCTGCGCCGCGCCACGGCGCTCGCGCCCTGGCAGGCGTTCACGCTCACGCTGCTGGTGGTGCTCTCCCCCTACGTGCTGGGCGCCTCGTTCACGCTGCTCACGGACAACCTGGCGATCCTGTTCGCGGTGCTCGCGCTCGAGCGCATCCACGCCTACTCGAGGACCGGATCGCCCGCCGCGTTCGCGCTCGCCTGTCTCGCGATCTGCGCCGCGCTGCTCACCCGCCAGGCGTTCGCGTGGCTCGTGCCCGTGGCCGCGTTCTTCCTCCTGCGGCGCGAGCTCGGCGCCCGACCGGCGCTCCGCGACCTGGCCGCAGTCGGGCGCACGGCAGGCGGGATCGCCCTGCTCGGGCTCGCGGTCGTTCCGCTCGCGGCGCTCGCGCTCGAGTGGAACGGGCTCGTGCCGCCGAGCGCGGATCCCGCCTCGTGCGGGCTCTGCGACGACCGCCAGGGCCTCGCGCGCGAGAGCTTCACGCTGCGAACGGTGGGCTTCACGATCGCGCTCGCCGGGCTCTACGGCGCCGCCGTGTTCGGCCCTTCGCTCTGGCGGCGGCTGCGGATGCTGCGCTCACCACAGCTCCGCGCCGCTCGCTCGGCGCTCCGCTCACCCGGCGCCCAGGCCCTCCTCGGCGGGCCGACGGCACGGGCGCTCCGGGCCTCGCCGGCGGGCCGCGCCCTCGAGCAGGCCGCCCGCGGCGCCGCGAGGGGCGTCACCCCACCCTCGCGCCGCTCGCTCGCGCTCGCCGCCACAGCCGGCGTGGCGCTGCTGCTCGTCTCGCCGCTCCTCTACAAGCCGATCCGTCCCGGCCAGTCCGGCGACGCGGGCTACCTGTGGAAGCTCTCCGACCGGCTGCCGGAGCTGCTCGGCTCCTCGTTCGCGTTTTGGCTGCTCGTGCCGCTCGGCTGCGTGACGCTGCTGACCCTGATACGCCGGGCCGGCGCCGGCTCCCTCGCCGCCGTCTACCTGGCGGCCTTCCTGCTGGCAGCGCTCCCGATACGGCTCGTCTACCAGAAGTACTTCGACCCCTTCGTGCTGATCGCGCTCGCCCTGCTGGCGCGCCCCGGCGACCTGCGCACGCGGGCGGACCACCTCGGCGTGGCGGTGCTGCTCGTGGCCTTTGTCGCGTATGCGTTCAGCTTCGCGGGCTGAGGGCGTCGGACGAGCTCGACGGCTACTGGATGGCGAGCGCGTCGATCACGAACACGAGCGTCTCGTTGGCGCCGATGTCCGGCGGAGCGCCCGCCGCCCCGTAGGCCAGCTCGGGCGGGATCACGAGCCTGCGGCGACCGCCCTCGCGAATGCCGACGAGGCCCTTCTCCCAGCCCGGGATCACCCGGCCGGCCCCGAGCTGGACCGGGTACGGCTGGCCGGTGTCCCAGGACGCGTCGAACTCCTCTCCGTTCGAGAAGCTGACGCCCACGTAGTGCACGACGACGGTGTCGCCCGGCCTGGCGCCGGGGCCCCTGCCCCTCACGATCTCCTCGATCACGAGCTTGCGCGGCGGCGTCCCCGTCGGCTTCTCGACCGCCGGCCTAACGTTCGTGTCGGTGAGGTCGGGCGGGGTCTCGGCCTCCGTCCGCTCCCCGGCGGCCTGGTCGAAGCCGCCGCCGTCCGGACTTGGATCGTCGTCTCCACAGCCCCCAACCGCCAGCAGGCAGGCGGCAGCGAGAGCTGACAGCCGGCGGTCCATGGCCGCGGCATCCTAGTGGGTCGCCCGTTTTTCGCTGGTCTGGGCTTCCTCTGCGTGGAGTCGACTCCACGCACACGATCTGCCATACTCACGCTTAGATTTTGTTCGACCTA
Source organism: Thermoleophilaceae bacterium (assembly GCA_035645115.1). Taxonomy (GTDB): domain Bacteria; phylum Actinomycetota; class Thermoleophilia; order Solirubrobacterales; family Thermoleophilaceae; genus JACVRW01. Next base: position 7,580 of record DASQNF010000116.1, read on the forward strand.
CTCAGTAAGCGGTAAAAGGAGACATACGGATGGGCAAGACGATCGGCATCGATCTGGGCACGACCAACTCGTGCATGGCCGTGCTCGAAGGCGGCGAGCCCACCGTGGTCGAGAACGCCGAGGGCGCGCGCACCACGCCCTCGGTGGTCGCGTTCACGGAGGGCGGCGAGCGCCTGGTGGGCGCGCCGGCCAAGCGGCAGGCGGTGACCAACCCGGAGAACACGGTCTTCTCGATCAAGCGCTTCATGGGGCGCAAGGAGGCGGAGGTCAAGGAGGAGGAGAAGATCGTCCCGTTCGAGGTCATCCCCGGCCCGAACGGCGACGCCCGCGTGAAGGCCGGCGGCAAGGAATTCGCGCCGCCGGAGATCAGCGCGATGATCCTCCAGAAGCTGAAGGCGGATGCGGAGGCCTACCTCGGCGACACTGTCGACAGCGCCGTGATCACCGTCCCCGCGTACTTCAACGACGACCAGCGCCAGGCCACCAAGGACGCCGGCAAGGTCGCGGGCCTCGAGGTCCAGCGCATCATCAACGAGCCGACCGCCGCCGCGCTCGCCTACGGCCTCGACAAGGAGGACGCCGACCAGACGATCCTCGTGTTCGACCTCGGCGGCGGCACGTTCGACGTGTCCGTGCTCGAGATCGGCGACGGCGTGTTCGAGGTGAAGGCCACCGCCGGCGACAACCACCTCGGAGGCGACAACTTCGACAAGGCCGTCGTGGACTGGCTCGTGAGCGAGTTCAAGAAGGCCGAGGGGGTCGACCTCTCGCAGGACAAGATGGCGCTGCAGCGCCTCTACCAGGAGGCCGAGAAGGCCAAGACCGAGCTGAGCTCGGCTCAGGAGACGCAGATCAACCTGCCGTTCATCACGGCCGTTGACTCCGTGCCGAAGCACCTCAACATGCGCCTCACGCGTTCGAAGCTGAACGAGCTCACGTCCGCGCTGGTCGACCGCGTGGTCGCGCCGACCAAGCAGGCGATCCAGGACTCGGGCGTCGGCAAGGACGGCATCCAGCACGTGGTGCTGGTGGGCGGCATGACGCGCATGCCGGCGGTGCAGGAGAAGGTCAAGGAGCTCACCGGCAAGGACCCGCACCGGGGCGTCAAC
>DASQNF010000117.1:0-3925 GCA_035645115.1 Thermoleophilaceae bacterium
ACCCTCGCCGGGATCGGCATCACCAATCAGCGCGAGACCGTCGTCGCATGGGACCGGCGCACCGGCGAGCCGCTCCACCGCGCGATCGTCTGGCAGGACCGCCGCACCGCCGCCCGCTGCGACGAGCTGCGCGAGCAGGGCAAGGAGCCGCTGTTTCGCGAGAAGACCGGCCTCGTCCTCGACCCCTACTTCTCCGGCACGAAGATCGAGTGGCTCGTGCGCGAGGGCGGCGTGGACCCCGCGCGGGCGGCCTTCGGCACCGTCGACTCCTGGCTCGCCTTCAAGCTGACCGGCGAGCACGTGACGGACTTCTCGAACGCCTCGCGCACGATGCTGTTCGACATCTCGAAGCGGGCGTGGGACGAAGAGCTGTGCGACCTGCTCGGCGTCCCCATGAGCTCGCTGCCGCAGCCGCGGCCGAGCTCGGAGCTCTACGGCGAGACCGCCGCGGGCGTGCCCGTGGCGGGCATCGCGGGGGACCAGCAGGCGGCGCTCTACGGCCAGGCCTGCCACTCGCCGGGGCTCGGGAAGAACACCTACGGCACCGGCAGCTTCGTGCTCGAGAACGCCGGCGCCGAGCCGCCCCCGCCGGCCGCGGGGCTGCTCACCACGATCGCCTGGGGCGTGGGCGGGCGAGTGGACTACGCGCTCGAGGCGGCCATCTTCGTGACGGGCGCCGCCGTTCAGTGGCTGCGCGACGGGCTCGGGATCATCCGCAGCGCCGACGAGACCGAGGCGCTCGCGCTCTCGCTCGACTCGAACGACGGCGTGTACCTCGTGCCGGCCTTCACCGGCCTCGGCTCGCCGCACTGGGACCCGTACGCCCGCGGCACGCTCACCGGCCTGACGCGCGGGGCCGGCCGGGCGCACCTCGCGCGAGCGGCGCTCGAGGCGATCGCCTACCAGACGGTGGACGCGGTGCGCGCGATGGAAGGGGCGTCGGGCGTGGGGCTCGAGGAGCTCAAGGCCGACGGCGGCGCGGTGGTGAACGGCTGGCTCATGCAGTTCCAGGCCGACGTGCTCGGCGTGCCGGTGGTTGTCCCCGAGATATCGGAGACGACCGCGCTCGGCGCCGCCTATCTCGCGGGCGTGGCCACCGGGACCTGGAGCGAGGCCGACGTCCGCTCGATGTGGCGGCAGTCGGCGCGCTACGAGCCCTCGATGTCCGAGGACGAGCGCGCCACGCTGCTGGGCGGGTGGCGGCGCGCCCTCGCGCGCGCCGCGAGTAACGAAGCCGATCGCTCCGGGTAGGAGGCGAGCGTGAAGGAGCAGGTCTACAAGGACCCGCGCCCGGCCGAGCATTTCGCCAAGTTCCACCGGCGCACGCGGACGAAGCGACCGAACCTGATGTACGAGGCGGTCCGGCTCGTGCTCACGCCGTACCTGCTGCTCTTCTACCGGGCGCGCTGCATCGACTCGCACCTGATCCCGGCCGACGGCCCGGCGATCATCGCGCCCAACCACTTCTCGTTCCTCGACCACTTCTTCGTCGCCGTCTACCTGCGTCGCAAGGTCCACTTCATGGCGAAGTCGCAGCTGTTCAAGCCGCCGCTCGAGGTCGTGTTCAGCCACGGCGGCGTGTTCCCGGTGCGGCGCGGACACCAGGACGAGGAGGCCTTCGTAACCGCCCACGCCGTGCTCGAGCGCGGCGGAATCGTGGTGATGTACGCGGAGGCGGGCCGCTCGCGCTCCGGAGAGCTCGGCAAGCCGCGCCACGGGCTCGGGCGGCTGGCGCTCGAGACCGGCGTGCCGGTGGTGCCCACGGCGATCGCCGGCACCGAGCGGGTGCGCAACTGGAAGCGCCTGCAGTTCCCGAAGGTCACCGTCCAGTTCGGCGAGCCGCTGCGCTTCGAGAGCGTGCCCGAGCCGACCCGGGAGCAGGGCCAAGCCGCCTCCGAGGTCGTGTTCGACCGCGTCAAGGCGATCCACGCCCCGCTCCGCGGCGACGGCCGGCGCGGAGCGATCCGCGCCGCGCGCGCCGCCCGCCGCGCCGCTCGGGCCGGTGGCGGCCGGCGACCCGCCGGCGCCTGACCTGCGAGCGGCCCTGGCACCCTTCGGCGGGTGCGCACCTGGCTGGCCGCCGCGCTCGTACTCGTGCTCGTGCTCGCCGCGGGCGCGCTTGCGCTGCTCGCCGCCACTGGCCCCGGCGACCGGGAGGTGCCGCCCTTCCCGGAGGTGACCATCGAGCGCGACGAGCCCGATCCGCTCGAGTTCGAGCCCGGGAGCGAGCCCGACCTGACCGCGCGCGCCGCGGCGGGGCACAGCCATGTCGTCTACGCGCTCAGCCCGGGCGGGGTGCACGCCACCGCCCGGCGGGTCGTGCGCTACCGGGCGAAGATCGAGCGGGTGGCGCGATCGGCCGGCGTCGACCCGGACCTCGTGGAGGCGATGGTGTTCCTCGAGAGCGCGGGGCGTCCCGAGGTCGCGGCGAGCGATGACTTGGAGGGGGCGGTCGGCCTCGGTCAGATCCTGGCCGGGACCGCCACCGCGCTGCTGGGGATGCGCGTGGACGTGCAGGCGAGCGAGCGGCTCACGCGCAAGATCCGCCGTGCCGATGCTCGCGGGCGCTCCGCGCGGGCGCGGCGGCTCCGCGCGGCGCGGCGCCGGGTGGACGAGCGCTTCGACCCGGACAAGTCGCTCGAGGGCACCGGCCGCTACCTGCGCACCGCTCGCGCGCGCTTCGGCCGCGAGGACCTCGCCGTGGTGTCGTACCACATGGGGATCGCCAACCTGACCGGCGTGCTGGACGCCTACGGGAGGCGCCGGCCGAGTTGGACGCGCGTGTATTTCGACGCCACCCCGGACCGCCATCCGCGCACGTTCCGGCTGCTCTCCGAGCTCAGTGACCAGTCGGCGAGCTACCTCTGGCGCGTGCTCGCCTCAAAGGAGATCATGCGGCTGTGGCGAGAGGACCGCCCGGAGCTCGCGCGCCTCGACGCCCTTCACCGCGCCAAGGCCTCGGCCGAGGAGGTGCTCCATCCGCGCTCCGAGACGGAGGTGTTCGCCGGTCCCGACCAGGTCGCGGAGGCGTACGAGGAGGGCAGGCTCGAGCGCTTTCCGGATGCTCCGCGCCGGCTCGGCCTGCGTCGCGACCGGCGCATGGGCGAGCTCGTGCGCAAGGAGCGCTGGCTCTACCGCGGCCTGCGCCCGGAGGCGTTCGCGCTCGCGGCCTACCTGGCCGCCAAGGTGCGAGAGCTCTCGGGCGCCCGCGCCCCGCTGATCGTCACGAGCACCGTGCGCGACGAGCGCTACCAGCGCCGGCTCACGCGCCGCAACCTTGAGGCCACACGCGCGTATTCGCTCCACACCACCGGCTTCGCCTTCGACATCCGGCGCCGCTACGCGAGCCGGCGCCAAGCGGCCGCGCTCCAGACGATGCTCGACCGCCTGCAGTCGCTCAACCTGATCGCCTGGGTGCGCGAGCCCGGCGCGATCCACATCACCGTGTCGGGCGAGGCACGCCGGCTGCTGCCGCTGCTCGACTAGTAGGACGCCTCGAGCCGCTCCCAGAGCTCCCAGTCGTGGCTCGGGATGATGAGCGCGTCCGGCGTCTGGGAGCGGTACTGCTGCAGCTCGCCGAGCGAGCGGCGGAAGAGGTGCTCGTCCTCGGAGCGATGGGGCAGGTGGCTGTCCGCGAGCGTGGCGGCCAGGTAGATCGCGTCCCCAGCCACGAGGACCTCGCCCGCGCGCGTGCGCAGCACCACCGACATGTGCCCGAGCGTGTGCCCCGGCGTGTACACGCAGCGCACGCTGGCGTCCCCGAACAGGTCGAACGAGCGTGCAAAGCCGGCGAACGAGGACGCGTCCGGACCCTCGAAGTCGAGCAGGCGGTAGTCGAAGGCGTGGTCGAACTGGCTCTTGAGGTAGCCGTGGAGCTGGCTGACCTCGGTGGCGGCCTCCCACTCCGCGCGCGAGACCAGGAAGG
>DASQNF010000118.1:0-6080 GCA_035645115.1 Thermoleophilaceae bacterium
GTTCCCGAACGACCTCCAGTGCGCTCCGCGTGCGATCGCGCGCGGGCTCGCCCGCGAGGCCGAGCGGCTCGGGGCCACGCTGCTAACCGGGGTGGGCGCGCAGGCGGTAGCGGTGAGCCGGTCCGGGCGAGTTGAAGGAGTCGACGTGGTGGGCGGCGCGGAGCCCGTGGCCGCCGACCGGGTGGTGATCGCCGCCGGCGCCTGGAGCGCCGCGCTCGCCGCCGGGGCCGGCCTGGAGCTGCCGCTCGAGCCGCGCAAGGGACAGCTCGTGCGGCTCGAGCGCCGGCCGGGGTTCGTGCGGCACAAGCTGATCGAGGGCGCCTACATGGCAACGGTGGCGAGCCCGGCTGCGCGGCTCCAGGTGAGCACCGTGATCGAGACGACCCTCGACGGCCACGTGCTGGTGGGCTCGAGCCGCGAACGGCGCGGCTTCGACACAGCGGTCGACCCCGCTCTCAGCGAGCGCCTGGTGAAGCGCGCCGCGAGGCTCGTCCCCGGCCTCGCCGCCCTGCGGCTGGAGAGCGCCTGGGCGGGCCTGCGCCCCTGGCTGCCGGGCGGGCTGCCGGCGATCGGGCCGTCGGACGCGGCCGCCGGGCTCTGGGTGGCCACCGGGCACGAGGGTGCGGGCGTGGCGCACGGGCCGGTCACCGGACGCTTGATCGCTCAGGCGATCTGCGGTGAGCCGCCCGACCTCGATCTCGCGCCGTTCGACCCGGACCGCTTCGCCGGTCTCAGGCCAGGTTGACCCAGACCGTCTTGTTCTCGAGGTACGCCTCGAGCCCCTCGCGACCGTGCTCACGGCCCACGCCCGAGGCCTTGAAGCCGCCGAAGGGCGCGGACGGGTCGCCGGCGCTCCACGTGTTCACCCAGATGTCGCCCGCCCGCAGCAGCGCGGCGAGCTTGTGCGCCTTGGCGAGGTCGCGGGTCCAGACCCCGGCGGCCAGCCCGTACTCGGTGTCGTTCGCCCGCCGCGCCACCTCCTCGATCGAGTCGTAGGGGAGCGCCACCAGCACCGGCCCGAAGATCTCCTCACGGGCGATCGTCAGGTCGTCGCGCGTCGCGCTGAACAGGGTGGGCTCCACGAAGAAGCCGTCCCCGTCCGGCCCACCTCCGCCCGTGACCAGCTCGGCTCCCTCGTCCTTGCCCTTCTCGATGTAGCCGCGTACGCGCTGCTCCTGCTCCGCGGAGATCAGCGGCCCCATCTGGGTGCTGGGGTCGAGCCCGGGGCCGATGCGGGCCTTGCCCGCCGCCTCCACGAGCCCGGAGATCACCTGGTCGTACTGGCTCGAGTGCACGAACAGCCGCGAGCCCGCGTTGCAGGCCTGGCCCGCGTTGTAGTAAATGGCCTGGTAGGCGCCCTTGGTAGCCGCCTCGAGGTCGGCGTCCGGGAGGATGATGTTGGGCGACTTTCCGCCGAGCTCGAGCGTGACGCGCTTGAGCGCGTGGCCAGCCTTGGCCCCGATCTCGCGCCCGACCACGGTGGAGCCCGTGAAGGCGATCTTGTCGACGTCCTCGTGGTCCACCAGCGCCGCGCCGGTCTCGCCGTCGCCAGTGATCACGTTGAGGACGCCCTCGGGGAGGCCCGCCTCGAGCGCAAGCTCGCCCAGGCGAAGCGCGCTCAGCGGGGTCTGCTCGGCGGGCTTCAGGACCACCGTGCAGCCGGCCGCCAGCGCGGGGCCCAGCTTCCAGGCGGCCATCAGCAGCGGAAAGTTCCAGGGGATGATCTGCCCGCACACGCCCACCGGCTCCTTGCGCGTGTAGCAATGCATGTCGGGCTGCGCCACCGGCAGCAGCTCGCCGGTGATGCGGGTGGGCCAGCCGGCGAAGTAGCGGATGTGCTCGGCCGCGAGCGTGACGTCCACCCTCCTTGCGAGCTTCACCGGCTTGCCGTTGTCCAACGACTCGATCTCGGCGAGCTCGTCGGCATGCTCCTCGATCGCGTTCGCGAACGCCAGCATCGCGCGCGTGCGCTGCGCGGCCGCGATTCCCGTCCAGCGCCCGTCCTCGAACGCTTCGCGCGCGGCACGCACCGCGCGGTCCACGTCCTCGGCGCCCGCGTGGGCGACCGTGGCGATCGCGCGCCCGCTGGACGGGTCGAGCGTCTCGAAGGTACGCCCGTCCGCGGCGCCGTGGCGCTCGCCGCCGATCAGCAGCTCGTGGGCCCCGGCGGCGAAGCGGCGGGCGGCGTTTGAGAGGGCGTCGGGCAGGGCGGCGGCGGTCGTCATGCCGCGAAATCTACGCCGTGAAGCGCAGCTCCACGCCGCCGAGCGCCTCGAGCTCGAGCCGTACGCGGTCGCCGGGCCGCGCTGGGTGCGGCGGGGCGAGCACGCCGGTGATGATGCGCTCGCCCGGTCGCAGCCGCTCGCCCACCTCGCCCAGCCGGTCCGCGATCGCGGCCACCATCTCGTCGAGCCGAGCGGCGGTCTCCCGCGGAGCCAGCGCGTGCTGCTCCTCGCCGTTCACGAGGATGCGCCCGGCGCCGGGCTCGCTCGCCTGCACGCGCGGGCCGAACGCGACCGCGCGGTGGAAGATGTTGCCGGCCAGGATCTGCTCTAGCTCGATCGACAGGTCGGGAGGGTCCGCAAGCTCGAGGGCCGGCAGCAGGGCGACGATCGAGCGGGCGTCCTCGCCGAGCTCCACCCCCACCTCCGACTCCACGATCACGGCGCCGTTGTTGCCGAGCGACCACTCGGCGCCGTCCTCGAGCAGGCCGTCGGTGGTGAGGAAGCCCGCCAGCGGCCGATCGATGCCGAGCTTCTCCTGCACGGCGCGCACGTTGAAGGCGACCTTCCATCCGATCGGCTCGGCGCCCTGGGCGAGCATCTCACGGCGGCGCACCAGCTGAGCGGTCATGCCGCGCCGCACGCCTGGCTCGAGGCCCTCCTCCGGGTCTGCATCCGGCGCCCGCCCCGTGCCCCCGTCGGCTGCGCCGCCGGGATCGCTCATGGGGCCATCACGATCTTGAGCGCCTCGCGGCGGTCGTAGACCGCATACGCCTCGGCCGCGTCCTCGAGCCTCATGTGGTGGGTCACGAGCGGGGCGGGGTCGAGCACGCCGCTCTCGAGCATCGCGAGCACACGGTCGACGTGGCCGATCACGTTCGCGTGCCCCGTCCTGATCGTGAGCGCCTTGATCCAGACGATTCCCATGTGCACCTCGATGCGCTCCGCGTAGACGCCGATGGCGGACACTGTGCCGGCCTTGCGCGTGACGCGGCATGCCAGCTCGAGCGCGTCCGCGTGCCCCACGGCGTCGATCGCAGCGTCCACGCCGCGGCCATCGGTGGCGGCCTTGACCGCGGCGCGCGGATCCTCCTCGGTGAGGTGGACCGCCTGCGCCCCGAACGCGCGAGCCAGCCCGAGCCGCTGCTCGACCGTGTCGATCGCGATCACACGCGCCGCGCCGGCGGCCTTGGCCGCCTGGACCGCGCACAGCCCCACCGGGCCGAGCCCGAGCACCGCAACGCTGTCGCCGGGCCGGACCCCCGCTTGGTCGACGGCATGCCAGCCGGTGCCCATCACGTCTCCCGCGAACAGCGCCACATCGTCGGACATGCCCTCGGGCACCTTTCGAAGGGTCAGGTTGGCGTGCGGGACCAGCACCTGCTCGGCCTGCGCGCCCTGGAGCGCGCCGAGCGTCTTGCCGTGGCCGAACACGCGACCTTCGTCGCACTTGTGGAAGTGGCCGCGGCGGCAGAAGAAGCAGTTGCCGCAGGCCGAGCAGAAGCAGCCCAGCACGCGCTCGCCCTCGGTCACCTCGGTCACACCCTCACCCGCCGCGACCACGGTCCCGACGAACTCGTGTCCGAGCGTGAAGCCCGGCTCGATCGCCACCCGCCCGTGGTAGATGTGGAGGTCCGAGCCGCAGACGCCGGTGGCCTCAACGCGCACGACGGCGTCGTCGCGCGCGAGCGGCTCGGGCTCAGGCCGCTCCGCGAGCCTCACATCGCCCGGCGCCTGGAAGGTGACGGCCTGCATCTGGCGTGCCAGATTACCCGGCATGATCGACCGCTCCCAGCCAGTGCTGATCACAGGATGCTCCACCGGAATCGGCCGTGCCACCGCCGAGCGGCTCGCGCGCGCAGGCCTCACGGTCTACGCCACGGCGCGCCGGCTCGAGTCGCTGGCGGACCTCGAGCAGAGCGGCTGCCGGACGCTGGCGCTCGACGTGACGAGCGAGGAGTCGATGCGGGCCGCCGTGGCTGCGGTCGAGGAGAGCGAGGGCGCGGTGGGCGCGCTAGTGAACAACGCGGGGTACAGCCAGAACGGGGCGCTCGAACGCGTGCCGCTCGACGACGTGCGCCGCCAGTTCGAGACGAACGTCTTCGGCCTGCTGCGCATGTGCCAGCTGGTGCTGCCGGGGATGCGCCGCCGTGGAGCCGGCAGGATCGTGAACATCAGCTCGATGGGAGGCCGCTTCACGTTCCCGGGGGGTGGGATCTACCACGCCACGAAGCACGCGGTGGAGGCGATCTCGGACGCCATGCGCTTCGAGGTCCAGGGCTTTGGGGTCCAGGTGGTCGTGATCGAGCCGGGGATCATCCGCAGCAGCTTCGGCGAGACCGCCGCGGGCTCCGTGCACCACGACGACGGCCCCTACGCCCGGTTCAACGCCGCGGTGGCCGCGGCCAACGCCACGGCTTCCGACGGTCCGCTCGGCAAGCTCGGGGGCGAGCCCGACGACGTGGCCCGGGTGATCGAGAAGGCGATCGCGGCGCGCCGCCCGCGCACTCGCTACCGCGTGACCGCGTCGGCCCGGCTGCTGCTCACCCAAAGGGCGCTGCTGCCCGACCGCGCCTGGGACTTCGTCGTCGGGACCGCGTTCCCGCGGCCGTAGACTTCCGCGGCGCTCGAGCACGCGGCGGGCGAACGAGGAGATCCGAGGGTTGGCTTACTTCAAGGACGCCGAAGAGGTTTACGCGTACATCGGCGGGCTGTTCGAGCGCCTGGCCGCGGACGATGAGCTGGCGCCCAAGTTCCGCATGGCCAACACGATCGTCCAGTACCGGTACCGCGACCCCGAGTCGCAGATCACGGTCAGGCTGATCGAGGGCGAGGACGACCGGGTTGACTGCGGCCCGACCGATATGGAGCCCGAGGTGGTGATGACCATGGACGCCGACATCGCGCACCGCTTCTGGCTCGGCAACGTCGACGTGACCGTCGCGCTCGCGGGCGGGGAGATGAAAGCAAAGGGCCCGGTGGCCAAGATCCTCAAACTCGTCCCGCTCGTGAAGCCCGTCTTCCCTCGCTATCGCCAGATGCTCGAGGCGGCCGGGCGCAAGGACCTGCTCGAGGCCTCGTGACGGCCCGGAGCGGGGACGGGCCTTGCGGCGGGAGCCTTGCGGGGCGCTCTGCATGCGCACGCCCGACGGGCCTGGGCGAGCCGCAGGTCAGCGCGGCGCCAGGTCCGCCCGGTGGGCGGCGGCCATCTCGGTGAGGGTCGCCATCGCGGTGTGCTTGGGTCGCCAGCGGAGCTGCTTGCGGACGCGACCGGTCTTCATCAGCACGGGCTTCTTGACCGAGTGGAGCCATGCCACGGCGGCGGGCATCAGCGGCAGCCGCGTTGCGACTTCCGCCGTGGCCTCCACGAGCGGGCGCGGCACGGGCACCGAGTACCAGCCGAGCGCGTCCGCGAGGTCGGATATCGTGAGCGTGCCGCTCGCGGCGAGGTTGTACGGGCCGGGCTCGCCCAGGCCGCGAACCCCGGCCACGAAGGCGCGCGCCACATCGTCCTCGTGCACGAGCTGGAAGGGCGTGCCGGGGTCGGGGATCACCGGCTTGAGCACGGGCAGCGAGCCGAGCAGGCGCGCAACGCGGTCGGGCATTGCCTCGCTCAGGCGGAAGTAGGGGATCTCCTCAAGCATCGTGCGCGCGTGGGGGCCCGCGACGATGCAGGGCCGGAAGGCGTAGGCCACCGTGCTGCGCCTGCGCGAGAGAACCTCGGCGAGCACCTGCTCCACCTCCGATTTCTGCTGCGAGTACGGATGCTCGGGAGACCCGCGCAGCGGGATCTCCTCGGTGAGCCAGTCGGGGTTGTCGTCGTGGAAGCCGTAGGCCGCGACGCTCGACGCGTAGCAG
>DASQNF010000119.1:0-11642 GCA_035645115.1 Thermoleophilaceae bacterium
GCCCGAGCCGCAACCCGCACGACGCGCCGATGTGGGTGTACGGCCGCGCCGGCCAGCCGTGCAGGCGCTGCGGCATGCCGATTCGGGCCCGCGGGCAGGGCGACGACAACCGCACGACCTACTGGTGTCCGGGATGCCAGGCCTGATTCGGGTCGGCCATAAGGGCGCAGCCCACGTGGTGCCCGGCAACACCATCGAGAGCTTCCAGGCTGCCCTCGAGCACAAGGTGGACATGATCGAGTTCGACGTCCTGCGCACCCGCGAGGGGCGGCTCGTGCTCGCCCACGACTACGAGGACGCCGCCGGCCGAGTGTGCCTGACGCTGGAGGAGGGGATCGACCACTTCGCGGGCGAGGCCTACACGGCCGTCCAGCTCGACGTCGACCTGAAGCTGCCCGGCTACGAGCGCGAGGTGGTCGAGGCGCTCGACCGGCGCGGGCTCCTGGAGCGATCGCTCGTGTCGACGATGTACACGGAGAGCCTCGACCGGCTCGGGGAGCTGGCGCCGGGTCTGCGCCGGGGCTGGTCCGTCCCCCGCGTGCGGCGAAACTACCTGCGCTCGCCGCTGGCCGTGCCCGCCTACGCGGTGGCGCGCTACTGGCGCGCGCGCCTGCCTGGGCGCGCGGCCGCCCGCATTCGGGCGGGCGGCTGCGAGGCGATCATGGCGCACCAGGTGCTGAGCTCGAGGCGACTCGTGAACGCTGTCCACCGGGCGGGCGGGCAGGTCTACGTCTGGACGGTGGACGACGCCCGCCGCATCCGGGCGCTCGAGGCGCTCGGGGTGGACGGGGTGATCACGAACGACCCGCGGCTGTTCTGAGACGGGGCGCGAGCCTCGGTGAAGGCGAGGCCGCGGCGCTCGACGACGCTCAGCCGCCGACCGTGCAGCTGCCGGTCACGACGGTCGAGCCCTTGCCGTTCACGCTCATCTCCGCCACGGCGCGTAGCTGATACTGGTGGCCGGGAGGCACGTTCAGCGAGAAGGTCCAGCCGGCCTGGCCCCAGGTGTACTCGGCCGAGCCGGCCGACTGCCACGGCGAGCTCGCGGCGCCTTCCAGCGGGACCCAGCCGCCCGGGCTGAGCCACTGGGCCGTGAAGCGCACCCGCATGTCTCCCGAGGAGCCGTCACCGGCGAGCTGGGCGCGCACGCCCAGCTGCGAGCCGTCGCAGATGTTGACGTTCGCCCAGGAAGGCGCGAGCTGATCCGACGTCGCTGAGGCGGGGACCAGGAGGGCGGCCGCGACCATGACCACGGCGAATGGGAGCAGTCGTGCCCGCACCAAATGTCCTACTCGGTATCTCCGCTGCCCATCTCGAAGCCGCAGGATAACGAAGCCGCGCGTCCCGCCGAGCCGGCCGCTTGCACGCAGCACGAACGCTGCGTTCGGCCGAGCCGCCCGCCGGCATCCGGTACGGCGCGCTACCAGATCAGGCACAGCGCCTTCGACGTTCCCACCGGATCGCCGCCCTTCACTCCGTCCATGCCGGTCTCGCTGAGCAGCGTGCGGCGGCGTACCACGTCCCAGCGGCCGTCGCCGGCGTCGTCCTCGGCTCGCCAGGTGAGCTCCGTCACGCCGCGCAACACGTACGTGCTGCCCACGGGTGGAGCGGAGAAACGGTAGGTCCAGCCCGCCTGCTGGGCGCTGAACTCGGTGGTCCCGACGTAGACCCAGTCGGTGGTGCCGGCGCCCGCCACGGTCAGCCAGGCGTTCCTCGCCGAGCTCCACCACTGGGCGGTGAAGCGGGCGTACACGCGCTCCTCGCTCCCGTTGCCGGGCACGCTCGTACGCACGCCGAGGCCGTTGGGCGACGCCTGGGTGTCGCAGACGTTGACCGTGGCCCAGAAGGGTCGCCGCTCGGCGCCGGTGAAGCGCCCGAGCGTCGCCGCGCGGGAGTGCGGACCGGTGCGGCGCTGGCTGCCCGCGCTGCTCACGGGCGGCGTGCCGGCAGTTGTCACTCCGGACGGGAGCACAGGCGGGGTGCTCGCGCTCGCAGGGAGGCGCAGCTTGGCGGAGGCCATCGGCACCGCGAAAAGGACCACGGCGCAGGCGAGCAGGAATGTACGGACGAGCAGGCGTCGCACTACGAGATCTACATCGTCCTCCTACGCGAAGTCTTGAGCCTGGGACACTCGGGCTCGGCATGCGTGAACCGGCCGAGCTCTGTGATGGATCGCCATCTCGGCCGTAGTAGGGACGTGAACGAGGCCATCGCCGACCCGATCCCGATCGTGGCGAGGTCGCGGGCGGAGGGCTTCGCGGAGCTCTATGAGCGGACGTTCCCGCGCGTGTACGCCTACGTGGCTTCGCTGCTGCGCGACCGCTCCGCGGCCGAGGACGTGACCGCCCAGGCCTTCGAGCGCGCCTACCGAAAGCGGCGCAGCTACCGGCCCGGACGCGGGAGCATGGAGGCCTGGCTGTTCGGAATCGCCCGCAACGCCGCGCTCGACGAGCTGCGGCGCCGCAAGCGCCGGGCCGGTCTCGAGCGCGATCCCGAGGACGTGGACGCGCTCGGCCCCGAGGACCACGCCGAGCTCGCGCTTAGGCGCGCGACCCTGCACGCGGCGCTGGCCTCGCTCGACGGCCTGGAGCGCGACCTGATCGCGCTCAAGTTCGCTGGCGGGCTCTCGAATGCAGAGATCGCCGGTGTGCTCGGCATGACCGAGTCGAACGCCGGCACGCGACTTCACCGGACCATCACCAAATTGCGGAAGGCCTGTCATGAGTGAGCACGACCCGAACAGCGCGACGATCGAGCGCGAGCTCGCGGCCATCGACGAGGCGCTCGTCGCCGGCTCCGCCTCGGAGCACGACCCGATCGCCCGCGAGCTGCAAGAGCTGGCGCTGGCGCTGCGAGCCGACTCGCCCGAGCCCTCCCGTGAGTTCGGCGAGGAGCTGCACCTGCGCGTGCGAGTCGGGTTCCCGGATCGCGCCGGCTCGCTTCGCGACCGCGCGGGATCCGTGCGAGGGTCGCTCCGCGCCGCGCTCCCGGCGCTGCCCTCGGCGCGCAGGCTTCTACCCGCCATGGGTGCGACCGCAGTGCTGCTGCTGCCGATCGTGGTGATCGTCTTCGCCGCCGGCGGGCCGCCCTCGGGTTCGGGCGGTGGAGCCGTACGCGCGCCGCGGGCCGAGCTCGTGCCGAACCCCCGCGAGGCCGCGAGCGACGGAGCCGCGGGGCGCGAGCAGGGCGCAGACGACAGCATCGCCGGCCGGGCCCTGCCGGTCCCGCCGGGCGGCGGATTCGAGCCGGGCCGGCGCGAGCGCAGGATCGAGCGCTCCATCTCGCTCGAGCTCGAGGCTCCGGTGGACGGCATGGCGCGCGTGGCCGACGGGGTCACGGCCGTGACCAACCGGCACGGCGGATTCGTCCTGAGCTCGTCGATCTCGACGGGCGAGGACGGCTCCGGGGGGGACTTCGAGCTGAGAATCCCCGCCGAGCGCCTGCGGGCGGCCCTGCGCGACCTGTCCGAGCTCGCGACGGTGCGCTCGCAGAGCCAGTCGGGCCGAGACGTGACCCGCGACTTCGTCACCGCGCAGGACCGACTCCAGGCCGCGAGGGCCGAGCGACGAAGCCTGCTGCGGCGCCTCGAGGACGCCGACACCGACGCCGAGGCCGAAGCGCTGCGCGCCCGGCTCGATCTGGTGGCCGGCGAGATCAACGGCCTGCGCGGCCAGCTGCGGGATCTTCGCCTGCGCACCGACTACGCGGTCGTCATGGTCAGCCTGGTGGCCGCAGAGGGCGGCGCAGACGAGGACGGCGGGGCGAGCGGATCGCTCGACGACGCGATCGGCGACGCCGGCGAGCTGCTGGTGGGATTCGCCGGCGTGCTCGTGCGCGTACTCGCGCTCGCCCTCCCGATCGGCCTGATCGCGCTGGTGGCCTGGCTGGCGAGCCGTCCGCTGCGGCGCCGCCGGCGCGAGTCCGCGCTGGCCTGAGCCGATACGCGGCCCGCCTCCGCGCGGCTCAGATCCGCGGGCGCGCCCCCTCACTGGCCACAGCCCGGGCCGCCAGGCGGGAGCCCTCGGCGAGCGCCTCCTGCGGTCCCGCTCCGCGGAGGCGGGCGGCCAGCAGGCCGGCGGCGAACGCATCGCCTGCGCCGGTGCTGTCGCACGCCTCGGCCACCGCGGGCGCGGCGGCGCGGCGCACCGACGTGCCGTCCGTCCAGAGCGCCCCCGCGGGCCCGAGCGTGACCACAACCTCGTCCGCCTGTCCTGCCAGCAGCCGAGCCGCGAGCTCGGGATCGCCTTCGCCGGTGAGCGCCTCGGCCTCGAGCTCGTTCGGCAAGAGGAGGCTCGCCCCCGCCATCAGCGCGAGCGAGGCCGGCGACAGCAGCGCCGCCGACGAGGGGTCGACCGAGACCGTCATCCCGGCGCCGAGCGCACGCTCGATCGCCGCGCGCGCCGCCGGCCGCGAGCCCGCACGCAGCAGCGCGTAGCCGGCAACGTGCAGGTGCGCGCCGGGCGCGAGCACCTCGTCCGGGAGGTCCTGCACGCGCAGGCGGTCGTTCGCGCCCGCGTCCGGCATCATCGTGCGCTCGCCGTCCGTCCCCACGAGAACGACGCACGTCCCTGTGGCCTCGTCGGGATCGATCGCCACCCGCGCGTCCACGCCCGCCCGCTCGAGCGAGGCGAGCGCGTCGCGCCCGAGCGGGTCGTCGCCCACGCGTGCCACCAGCAGCGGGCGCTCCCCCGCGGCGGCGAGCCACGCCGCCGTGTTGGCCGCCTGGCCACCGCCGTGGAACGAGTTCCGGGAGGGCGCGTCGCTACCCGGCGCGACCGGCCCGGCGAGCTGCGCTACCACGTCCACCATCACGTCGCCCAGCACCACGATCCTGCTCACGGGCGCGACAGAGCCGAGGCCACGCGAGCGGCCAGCCGGGCGTTGGCCACCACCAGGCGCACGTTCACCTCGAGGCTCGCGCCGCCGGTCTCGCGGTGGAAGTGCTCGAGCAGGAAGGGCGTCGTGTCCTTGCCGCCCACGCGCTCGCGGGCGGCGGCTTCGAGGCCGGATGCGAGCACACACTCGTGCAGCTCGGGCGCGAGCTGCTCCTCGCGCGGCAACGGGTTCGCCACCACCAGGGCGCGCCCATCGGCCCCAAGCTCGTAGCGGGCGCGCACCGCCGCCGCCAGCTCCTCGGGCGAGTCCACACGCCAGGGGGCGGGATGGCCCGAGTCGGAGAGGTAGAAGCCCGGAAAGCGATCGGTGCCGTAGCCGACCACGCTCACGTTCAGGGTCTCGAGTCGCTCGAGGGTGGCGCCCACGTCGAGGATCGACTTCACTCCGCCGCACACCACGACCACGTCCGTGCGGGCGAGCGCGTCGAGATCGGCGGACTCGTCCCAGGTCTCGCGTGCGCCGCGGTGCACGCCCCCGAGGCCGCCGGTGGCGAACAGCCGGATGCCCGCGCGGGCCGCCAGGTGGGCGGTCGCTCCGACCGTGGTGGCGCCGTGCCCGCCGCGCGCGGACACGAGCGCCAGGTCGCGCACGCCGCACTTGACCACCCCGTCCCCGGCCGCGACCAGCTCGAGCGCCTTCGCGTCCAGCCCCACCCGCGCCACCCCCGAGACCAGCGCGATCGTGGCCGGGACCGCCCCGCCCTCGCGCACCGCCGCCTCGACCTCGCGGGCCACTTCCAGGTTGCGCGGCCGCGGCAGCCCATGGCTGATCAGCGTGCTCTCCAGCGCCACCACCGGGCGCCCGCCGGCCAGCGCCTCGGCGACCTCGGAGGCGATCCGCATCGCGCGGCAGCCTAGTCGCCCGTCACGAGATCCATATCGACCCCGACATACGGGGTCAATGCGGATTTCGTGACCTCGGCCTGCCCTCGCCCGGCCTTCAGCCGCGCTTCTCGCGCTCGACCCGCACCGAGAACCCCTCGGCGCGCGCGGCGTCGAGGATCTCGCGGGCGTTGTCGGTGCCGCGCGTTTGGAGCACCAGCTGGATCGCCGTCTCACGCACGTGCAGGTCGATGCCGTCGCGCAGGTGGCTCACGTCCACGACGTTGCCGCCGTGGTCGGCCACCACCCGCAGCAAACCAGCGAGCGCACCCGGGCGGTCGGGCACCACGGTCGAGAGCACCATCCGCCGCCCGGCGGCCGTCTCGCCGAGCCGGATGCACTCGGAGAGCAGCGAGGCGTCCACGTTCCCACCCGATAGCACTGCGCACACCTCGCCCTTCTCGGGCGCATCCACCCGGCCCTGCATCAGGGCGGCCACGGCCACGGCGCCGGCGCCCTCCACGACCAGCTTCGAGCGCTCGAGCAGCAGCACCATCGCCTCGGCCACCTCGTCGTCGGTGACGGTGACGACGTCGTGGACGTAGCGCTCCACGAGCGGCAGCGTGAAGTCACCGGGGCGCTTGACCGCGATCCCGTCGCAGATGGTGTTGGCCGAGCGCGCGAAGATCGGCTTGCGCGCGGCCAGCGAGTCGATGTACGGCGCGCATCCCTCGGCCTGCACGCCGACCACGCGCACGCCCGGCAGCGCGTCGGCGACCGCCAGGCCGATGCCCGAAGCCAGGCCGCCGCCACCGAGCGGGACCACGATCAGTCGCGTCGAGGGAGCCTCGCGTGCGATCTCGAGCCCGACCGTGCCCTGCCCGGCCACCACCGGCGGCGTGTCGAAGGCATGAACGACGACCATCCCCTCGCTCTCGGCGATCTCGCGCGCCGCGCTCTCGGCCTCGTCGTATGCGCCCGGCACGAGCCGTACCTCCCCGCCGTACTGCCTCACCGCGGCCACCTTCGCGAGCGGCGCCAACTCGGGCATGGCGAGCACCGCCCGCGCGCCGGCCGCACGGGCCGCGTAGGCCACCGCCTGCGCGTGGTTGCCGGCGCTCGCCGCCACCACCCCGGCCGCCAGCTCCTCCGGCGAGAGGCGAGCGATGACGTTGGTGGCCCCGCGCGACTTGAACGACCCGGTGACCTGGAGGTTCTCGGCCTTCAGCAGCACGGGCGCGCCAAGCCGGCGCGAGAGCTCCCCGGCCGGGACCAGGGGCGTCTGGCGCACGCGTCCAGCGATCAGGCGCGCGGCGTCCTCGACGTCGGCAGGGGTCACGGCTTCGCGAGCTACGGCCACGGTGGCATGGGATTATCCGCTCATGTCCACCGGGGAGACAACCGGCCTCCTCGCGCGCACCGAGATCTTCGGAGATCTCGAGGAACGCGAGCTGGCCGACGTCGCTCAGGTGGCCGTTCCGCGCAGCTGGGAGCGCGGGCAGGTGATCTTCCGCGAAGGCGATGCGGGCGACACCTGCTACCTGCTGCGCTCGGGCGCCGTGGTCCTCACCCGCGAGCACCAGGACGGTCGCATGGTGGCGCTCGCGGAGCTGCGCGCGGGCTCTCTCTTCGGCGAGCTCGCGATGTTCCGCGGCGAGACCCGCTCAGCCACCGCCGAGGCGATCGAGCCCGCCTCGGCCGTGGCCCTGCTGGCGAGAGACGTGCAGCGCCTCATCAGGCGCAACCCGGACCTCGCTCTGAAGCTGCTGGCGGCGCTCGCCGAGCGGGTGAGCCGCACGAACGAGCGGCTGCTCCAACAGTCCTTCCAGACCGTGGCCGGCCGGGTGGCGAGCGCCGTGCTTGCGCAGGTGATCGCGCGCCAGGCCGAGGGCGCGCCTGAGGCGGACGTCCTGATCCGATCGACCCAGGCCGAGATCGCCAACCTCGCGGGCACGTCGCGAGAGAGCGCAAGCCGCTTCCTCGCCACGCTCGAGCGCGCAGGCGTGGTCACGCTCGGCCGGGGGAAGGTGACCGTCCATGAGCCGGGAAGGCTCCGGAACTACATCCACTGACGGGGAAGACCCGCGGGCGGGAGGCGCCCGCGGGCGTCCGCCGGAGCAGAAGAGCCCCACGCGGCCGGACGAGCCCGGCTGCCCGCCGGCCGGGGCCCCGCGCGAGCGTCGCCGGATGGTCGAACGCCAGCTGCGCCGGCGCGGCATCGAGGACGGGCGCGTGCTGGCCGCGATGGCCGAGGTGCCTCGAGAGCTGTTCCTCCCCGAGGGCTGCCGACGGCGCGCCTACCGCGACGGCGCCGTGCCGATCGGCGAGGGCCAGACGATGTCGCAGCCCTGGATCGTGGCGTGCATGGCCCAGCTGCTCGAGCTCAGCGGAGGCGAGCGCGTGCTCGAGGTGGGCACGGGCTCGGGCTACGCGGCGGCCGTGCTGTCGCGGCTCTGCCGGGAGGTGGTCACGATCGAGCGCTTCGAGAGCCTCGCCGCCGAGGCCGGCGCGACGCTCGCGCAACTCGGGTACGACAACGTCGAGGTGCGCGTGGGCGACGGCGCGCTCGGCGCGCCCGACCGCGCCCCCTTCGGGGGGATCTCGGTGACCGCCGCGGCAAGCGAGGAGCCGCCTCGTCCGCTGTTCGACCAGCTGGCGCCCGGCGCCGCGCTGGTGTGCCCGGTGGACCGCGGCGGGCGCGAGCTCTTGATCCGTTTCCGAGACGGTTGCGAGGAGCCGATCACCGGCGTGCGCTTCGTCCCACTCGTGCGGCCGTGATCAGGGAGTTCTCCGCCGGCGGGGTGGTGCTCCGCAACCTGCGAGGGCGCCAGCACGTGGTCGTGGTGCGGGTGCGCGCGGAGATCCTTGCCCTGCCGAAGGGCCACCCCGAGCCCGGCGAGACCATGAAGGACGCGGCGCTGCGCGAGGTGCGCGAGGAGACCGGGATCGTCGCGAGGCACCTCGAGAAGCTCGGCGACATCCGGTACTGGTACGCCCGGGACGGCGAGCGCGTCCTGAAGGTCGTCAGCTTCTTCCTGCTGCGCTACCGCTCCGGCAGCGTGCTCGACCACGACCACGAGGTGGAGGAGGCGCTGTGGATACCGCTCGCGGAGGCCCCCGATCGGCTGGCCTACAAGGGCGAGCGCGAGATGGCCGCCGCTGCGTTGGCCCGCGTACGAAAAGGCAGGTAGGCTGCCCCGGTCGTGTTCGTCCTCAACTTCTACTCGCCGGTCTTCATCGACCAGCTCAAGCGCGGCCGCAAGACGGCCACGATCCGCCTGGGCGACAAGGGCAAGAAGTACCGCAAGGGCGAGGTCGTGCTCGTCACGGTGGGCTTCCAGCACGCCCCCCGCGAGAAGATCTTCGAGGCGGTGATCGACTCCGTCGAGGTCAAGCAGGTCCAGGACCTCTCGCGCCGCGACATCGAGCACGACAACCCCGAGTTCCGCCGCATCGACGAGATGGTGCACTTCCTCGAGCAGATCTACGGCCGCAAGGTGGCGATGGACGACATGGTGACCGTGGTGCGCTTCTCGCAGATCTCCGACCGCCCGTCCGAGATCAGCGAGCGCATGCGGCCCGCCGCGCCGAGCCAGAACTAAGGGGCGCCCACGGGGCCTGCCCCCGGGTGCCCAATCACCCTCTGGCCGTGGGGCCCATCACCCCCACCAGCCAGTTGTCGCGGGGGTCCGGGGGCGTGAGCCCCCGGGCTGTCATCCCCTTTGGCACTCCGGGTGCTAGAGTGCCAGCGGTCGGCACTCTCACCCTGAGAGTGCCAGGAGCACAAAGTCTTACGACGGAGGTCAATGTCGATGAATCTCAAGCCTCTGGGTGATCGCCTGATTGTTCAGGCTGTGGAGGAGGAAGAGACCACCGCGAGCGGCATCGTCCTGCCCGACACCGCCAAGGAGAAGCCGCAGCGCGGCAAGGTCCTGGCGGTGGGCGACGGCAAATGGGACGAGGATGGCGACAAGCGCATCCCGCTCGACGTCGCCGAGGGCGACGAGGTCCTGTACTCGAAGTACGGCGGCACCGAGGTCCAGGTAGAGGGCGAGGATCTCCTCGTCCTACGTGAGTCGGACGTGCTCGCCAAGGTAGCGGGCTAGGAGGAAGCGAATCATGGCTCACAAGGAGCTCAAGTACGACGTGGAGGCGCGTCGCGCGCTCGAGGACGGCGTCAACGCCGTTGCGAACGCGGTCAAGGTCACACTCGGCCCCAAGGGCCGCTATGTGGTGATCGACAAGAAGTTCGGCGCCCCAACCATCACCAACGACGGCGTCTCGATCGCTCGTGAGATCGAGCTCGAGGAGCCCTTCTCGAACCAGGGCGCACAGCTCGTGCGCGAGGTGGCGACCGCCACCAACGACGTGGCCGGCGACGGCACCACCACCGCCACCGTGCTCGCCCAGCGCATCGTGCGCGACGGCCTCAAGAACGTGGCCGCCGGCGCGAACCCGCTGGCGCTCAAGCGCGGCATCGAGAAGGCGGTCGACCAGGTGGTCGACCACATCAAGAACATCTCGACCGAGATCTCCGGCAAGGACCAGATCGCACGCGTGGCGGCTATCTCCGCCGCGGACGACGAGATCGGCGACGTGATCGCGGACGCGATCGACAGGGTCGGCAAGGACGGCGTGGTCAACGTCGAAGAGGGCCAGACCTTCGGCATGGACCTCGAGTTCACCGAGGGCATGCAGTTCGACAAGGGCTACATCTCGCCCTACATGGTCACCGACCAGGACCGCATGGAGGCGACCCTCGAGGACCCCTACATCCTCATCGCCAACCAGAAGATCGGGTCCGTGCGCGACATCCTGCCGGTGCTCGAGCAGGTCATCCAGTCCGGCAAGCCGATCCTCGTGATCGCCGAGGACGTCGAGGGCGAGTCGCTCGCGACGTTCGTGGTCAACAAGCTCCGCGGCACCTTCACCGGCGTCGCGGTCAAGGCCCCCGGGTTCGGCGACCGCCGCAAGCGGATGCTCGAGGACATCGCCATCCTCACCGGCGGCGAGGTCATCACCGAGGAGATGGGCCTCAAGCTCGAGAACACGCAGCTCTCGCAGCTCGGCCGCGCGCGTCGCGTGGTCGTGGCCAAGGACACCACCACGATCGTGGACGGGTCCGGTGACGGCGAGGCCATCAAGGGCCGCATCAACCAGATCAAGAACGAGATCGAGAACACCGACTCGGACTTCGATCGCGAGAAGCTGCAGGAGCGGCTGGCGAAGCTCGCCGGCGGCGTCGCGGTGGTCAAGGTCGGAGCGGCCACCGAGACCGAGATGAAGGAGAAGAAGCACCGCGTCGAGGACGCACTCCAGGCCACCCGCGCAGCCCTCGAGGAGGGCATCGTGCCGGGCGGCGGCGTAGCGCTGCTGCGGGCGCAGGACGCCATCAAGGTCGACGCCTTCGAAGGCGACGAGCAGACCGGCGCGCGGATCATCCACCGCTCGCTCGAAGAGCCGCTGCGCCAGATCGCGGACAACGCCGGGCTCGAGGGCTCGGTCGTCGTCAACGACGTCCGCAACTCCAAGGGCAAGAACGACGGCCTCAACGCCGACACGGGTCAGATCCTCGACCTGGTCAAGGAGGGCGTCATCGACCCCGCCATGGTCACGCGCTCGGCGCTCCAGAACGCCGCGTCGATCGCGAAGAACATCCTCACCACCGAGGCGATCATCGCGGAGATGCCCGAGAAGGACGGCGCCGGCGCCGGGATGCCCGGCGGCATGGGCGGCATGGACGGCATGATGTAGGGACGGGAGAGCATCCGGGGGCTCACGCCCCCGGGCCCTCCATCCAACTGGCCGGTTCCAGGGCGGACCAGCCTCAGTTGCAAGTGACCGCCGCGGCGCCTTTTCATAGCCGCGGCGGTCGCATTTTGTGCCCCCGGTGCCTTGCCTCGCGCGGGTCCTTTGTCGCAGGAG
>DASQNF010000120.1:0-2310 GCA_035645115.1 Thermoleophilaceae bacterium
ACGGAGATGCCGCCGGTGCTGAGCACCACGTCGGCTGCATCGAGCGCTCGCGCGAGCAGCTCGCCGGTGCTACGCGGGGTGTCGCGCGCGGTCTCGTTCAGCACGAGCTCGCCGCCGGCCGCGGCCACCTGCGCTGACAGCGCTTGAGCGTTGGAGGAGTAGATGCCGCCGGGCCGAAGCGGCTCGCCGGGCGGGGTGAGCTCATCGCCCGTCACCACGAGCGCCACGCGCGGCCGGCGCGCGCAGCGCAAGGAGGCCCGCCCGACCGCCGCGGCCACGCCGAGCGCAGCCGGGTCGAGCGGCGCGCCGGCCGCCAGCACGAGCTGCCCGGCCCGGAGGACCTCGCCCGCGGGCCGGACGTTCTCCCCGGCGCTCGTGGCCGGAACCCGGACGCGGCCCTCACCCGAAGCGGGCGCCTCGGAGGCACGCTCGCGAGCGGCGGGGGCCGCCGGCTCGGCTTGCTCGAGCGCCACCACCGCGGTGGCCCCCTCCGGCAGCGCGGCGCCGGTGGAAATTCGGATGGCCTTCCCGGGCCGCAGGGCGGCCTGCGAGGGACTTCCCGCGCGCGACTCGCCGATCAGCTCGAGCTCCGCTGCGGCGCCCGCGATCACCGCGTAGCCGTCCATCGCCGAGCCGTCGAAGGGCGGCAGGTCGATCGCGCTCGTCAGGTCCTCCGCGAGCACGCGCCCGTGGGCCTCGTCGAGCGTCACCTCCTCTCCGGGCAGCGGGCGGACGCACGAGAGAACCCGCCGGCGTGCCTCGTCGATCGAGACCAGGTCGGCCACGCTAGGATCTTCCCAGGAGCCTCGGCGACGCGGTCGATCGCGGGCGCCCACGCCGGTACGGGCGCCGCTAGGATCCCGCGATCCTCATGGACGTCCCGGCAGCCGCAACCTGACCGTCCCGGCATGGCACCCATACCCGGCTCGCTCGCTCGCCTGGACCGCTCACGCGACGAGCTTGCCAAGGCTTGGCTCGTCAGGCTGATCGAGAGCGCGTCGCTCGACGAGATCCGCGAGCTCCCCACCGACCGGCTCGCCCGGGAGCTGCCCGAGCTGATCGGGGACATCGTGGGACGGCTTTCGCTGGTCGACGGCCGCGACCCCTACGAGCTCTCCGACAGGCAGGCCGAACGTGCGTCCGTCCTAGTGGGGCTGCGCGGCGGCCGGAGCGACGAGAGCGCGGCCGATCTGGCGCGCGACGTGGCCTCGCTCCAGACGGTGCTGATCCAGGCGCTGCGCCACGAGCTGGAGGGCGACCCCGACGGCTTCGCACACGCGGTCGAGCAGCTCGCGGACGCCACCGGCGCCATCCAGGCGGCGGCCACTGAGGCGCTCGTCCGGACCAGGTCCCGTGAGCTCGAGTCGCAGGCGAACACCGATCCGCTCACGGGGCTCGCGAACCTGCGCGCGCTCCAGCGCCAGCTGGGTCGCCACGTGGCCTTGCAGAAGCGCTACGGGCATCGCTTCAGCGTCCTGCTGTTGGACGTGGACGGCCTCAAGCGCGTCAACGACGCCCACGGCCACCAGGCCGGTGACCGCGTGCTCATGCAGGTGGCGATGTCGGTGCGCCGAGGGATTCGCACCGTCGACACCGCGGCGCGCCTCGGCGGCGACGAGTTCTGCGTGCTCGCCCCCGAGCAGGACGGGAAGAGCGCCGCCAGCCTCGCCGAGCGCCTGAAGAGCGCCGTCGGCGAGGAGGTGGCGATGCCGGACGAGGCGCCGGTGGCGATCTCGGTGGGCGTGGCCGCGTGTCCCGAGCACGGCAAGGAGGCCGAGGACCTGATCGAGCTTGCGGACCGCGCGATGTATCGCGCCAAGGCCTCGGGCGAGGGGGTGGCGCTGAGCGATCCGCCGAGCGCCGAGCTCGCCGAGGAGGCCAGCCCGTAGGGCGCCGGGCCCTACTTGATCAGGCCGTGGCGGATCCCGATCGCCACGGCCTGCGTGCGCGTGGAGGCCTCGAGCTTGGCGAGTATCCGCTTGGTGTGGGTGCGGACGGTCTCGGTCGAGAGACCGAGCTGCTCGGCCACCTTGTCGGTCTGCATGCCGTCGGCGAGCATCTGGAGGATCTCGCGCTGGCGCGCGCTGAGCGTGCGGTCGCCCTCGTCCAGCACGATCGTCGAGGACAGCCCGGGGTCGACGTAGAACTCGCCGGAGCGGGCGGCGGCCACCGCGCGGATCAGGTCCTCGGAGGGCGAGTCCTTGCGCACGTAGCCCTTCACGCCCGCCTTGAGCGCCTCAGAGAGCTGGCGGGCGCCGCCGTCGGCGGTGAACACCACGACGGGCGAGCCGAGCGCGCGCGCGAGCTCCA
>DASQNF010000121.1:0-2157 GCA_035645115.1 Thermoleophilaceae bacterium
GCTCGGCCGCAACCGGCGACTCGGCGGCCGCGGGGCGGCGCTCGCCGAGGCCGAGCACCTCGGCCACCGACAGGCCGCGCAGCTCCGCCACCTGCTTGGGATCGCGCAGGCCCTGGAGGGCGGCGACCGTGGCCTTGACGAGGTTGATCGGGTTCTGCGAGCCGAGCGACTTCGACAGCACGTCGTGGATGCCCGCCAGCTCGAGCACCGCGCGCACGCCGCCGCCGGCGATCACGCCGGTACCGGGCGAGGCCGGCTTGAGGAGCACGCGCGACGCGGAGTGCACGCCGATCACCTCGTGGGTGATCGTCGAGCCGTGCATCGGCACCTTGAAGAGGTTCTTGCGGGCCCGCTCCACGCCCTTCTGGATCGCGACCGGCACCTCGTTGGCCTTGCCGTAGCCCACTCCGACCTGCGACTTCTCGTCGCCCACCACCACGAGCGCCGTGAACGAGAAGCGTCGGCCGCCCTTGACGACCTTGGCGACTCGGTTGATCTCGACGACCCGCTCCTGGAACTCGGAGTCGCCGCGCCCGCCGCGTGTCCTGTCCCGGCTAGCCATGCGAAGCACCCACCGTAGCGATCGTGGTGCGCGAGGGGCCCGGCTCGGCCCGGATCGAAGCCATGCCGGTCAAAACTTCAGGCCCTTCTCGCGGGCGCCGTCCGCAAGCGCCTTGACGCGCCCGTGATAGCGGTAGCCGCCGCGGTCGAACACAACCGTTTCCACCCCGGCCGACTTGGCCCGCTCCGCCAGAAGCTCCCCGGCGCGCTTGGCCTGCTCCATCGCGGCGAGCGACTTGAGGTCGTCCTCGGTCCAGTTGACGGCGGCGAGGGTGTGCCCGGCCACGTCGTCGATCAGCTGGGCGCCGATCCCGCGGTTCGAGCGGAACACCGACAGCCGCGGCCGCTCGGCGCTGCCGCGCACCTTGGCGCGCACGCGCCGGCGCCGGCGCAGCCGCGCCTGAGGCTTGGTCTGGACGCTCATGCGCGCTTGCCGACCTTCCTGGCCACGTGCTCGCCCTGATAGCGGATCCCCTTGCCCTTGTAGGGCTCGGGCGGGCGCTGCTTGCGGATGTTGGCGGCCACCTCGCCCACGGCCTGCTTCGAGATCCCGCGCACGATGATGCGGGTGGGCTGCGGCACCTCGAAGTCGATGCCCTCGGGGGCTGTCATCTCCACGGGATGGGAGTAGCCGAGCGCCAGCACGAGCTTCGCGCCCTGCAGCTGCGCGCGGTAGCCAACGCCCTGGATCTCGAGCGTCTTCTCGTAGCCGTTGGTCACGCCCTCGACCATGTTCGCGATCAGGCTGCGCGTGAGCCCGTGGAGCGCACGGTGCTCGCCGCGATCGGTCGGGCGGGCCACCAGGATCTCGCCGTCCTCCTGCTTCACGTCCATGGCGCGGCTGACGCGCTCGGCGAGCTCGCCCTTCGGGCCCTTGACCCTCACGAGCTCGGGCTCGATCGTGATCTCCACTCCGTCCGGCACGGCGATCGGCTGCTTTCCGATGCGACTCACGGCGCCGTCCTCACCACACCTTGGCCACGAGCTCGCCGCCCACGCCCTCGCGGCGGGCGTCGTGCCCGGTCATGACTCCCCGGGAGGTCGAGACGATCGTGGTCCCCATGCCGCCCTGCACCTTCGGGACCGTGCGGGCCTGCACGTAGCGACGCCGGCCGGGCTTGGAGACCCGCTCGATCCCCTGGATCACGGGCTTGCGGTCCTCGGTGTACTTGAGCTGCACGCGCAGCACGCGGCCGACCCGCGCGGGCTCCACCGCGAAGTCCTCGATGTAGCCCTGCTCGCGCAGGATGCGCGCGAGCTCAGTCTTGAAGGTGGAGGCGGGCATCTCGACGGCGTCGCGGTCGGCGTGCAGGCCGTTGCGGATCCGGGTCAGGAAGTCCGCTATCGGGTCGGTCATCGACATGGCTACCAGCTCGACTTCGTGAGGCCGGGGATCATGCCCTCGTGGGCTATCTCGCGCAGGCAGATGCGGCAGAGGCCGAACTTGCGCAGGTACGCGCGCGGGCGGCCGCAGCGCTTGCAGCGGTTGTAGTTGCGGGTCTGGTACTTGGATCCGCGCTGCTGGCGAACCCGTTGTGAGGTCTTGGCCATCTACTCCTGTCCTTCTTCGCCGACCTGGGGCTCGCCTTCAGCCGG
>DASQNF010000122.1:0-7549 GCA_035645115.1 Thermoleophilaceae bacterium
ACCTACTGGGCTGGGTGCATTCCGATCCCACCCAGTGCGTGACGCGCTCGGTGCGCTGGCACCTGGATCACCCGCCGAAGGTCGCTGACGACGATTTCTCGGCGGACGATCAGGCTCTCTCTTGCGCGCGCCGCGCCGCTCACTAGAGCCGCTTGCTTTGGACAAAAGCGATACTTCCACCGCCAGCGCGGCTAGCCGAGCAAGACGCACCGTGCTGCGGGCGCAGGTGCCGCAGGTAGGTAGCCCCGAGCGCGGCTACGGCCTCGAGGTCGGCGGCTCCGGGCCGACGCCGCCGTCGGCCGTGTCGGTAGCGTCGCCTTTTTCGCCTAGGTAGGTCGGGCCGGTCTCTTCGTCCTCTTCGTTGGCGGTCACGGCCGCGTCGAGGCGTCCCTGCCAGCGGTCCCGCCTCTCTTGGTCCGGTTCGTCATGGGCCGCCTCGTCAATGTCATCTTCGGCGCCCAGGAACTCTGGGCCGGTTTCCTCTTCCTTCATGTGCTCCTCGCTCGGTCGGGCATCTCCGCGAGCCTAGAGAGGCGGCGGCGGATTGCCTCATTAACTCGCCCGCCGGCGTTGGCCCAGCCAGTAGGCCGCCGGCGCGCCTTGGTGAAGTTGAAGACAGACAGGAGCTGGGTGGGTGCGGCTGACCTCGGGACCGCCGTGCGTCTTGAGTGCGACCGAGTTGCCCTGCTTAGGGCCCGACTGTGCACCCCTGTGCGGGACCGGCTGCGCGGAGCAGAGCCGGTTCGCGTCGCTATGCGCCTCTGTGCGGCCAGGGTCTTCGGATAGCTCCGGATGGATTCGAACCATCGACCTCACGATTATGAGTCGTGCGCTCTAACCGCTGAGCTACGGAGCCGCAACGGTGCGAGTCTAGTCGGCGCGATCGTACGCGGGATCGAGCCACGGGCAGCGTGGGGCGGGCGCTGAGGGTCCGAGCGTCGCACCTGCGTTCGGGCCGGAGTTGCGCATTTCGGACATCGCTCATAGGGTTGATGGACGCCCGGACGGCTGGACCCTCGGTCCGGGGTGGTACCTAATTCAACGGCGCACGGGCGCAGCCCCGGGGAGCCGAGCAATCGCCCCCGGGAGGCTCTGAGCATGGAGAAGGAGACGCTGGCTGCGCGTGCCCGTTCCCCTGCCCGCCAGAGCGGCGCGGAGCTGCTGGAGCGCGAGACCGAGCTCGACCAACTGTCGACGACATTCCAGCGCGCTCGCGAGGGCCGCGGCACGGTTGTGGCCTTCGACGGGCCGTCAGGGATCGGGAAGTCGCAGCTGCTGGCGGCGGGCGGCGAGATGGCCCGGCAGAGCGGGCTGCAGGTGCTCAGCGCCGCTGGGCGCGAGATCGAGAGCGATTACAGGTTCGGCGTCGTCCTGCAGCTCTTGGAGGCCCGGGTGGCGAGCGCCGAGGCGGACGAGCGCGACCGGCTGTTCGCGGGCCCCGCGCGGCTGGCTCTCCCGCTGCTCGCGCAAAGCAGCGGCGACGACCTCCCGGACGAGGGCGACAGCTTCTCCCTGCTGCACGGCCTCTACTGGCTGTGCGCAAACCTCTCCTGGGACCAGCCCCTCGCGCTCATCATCGATGACGTCCAGCACGTCGATCGCGCCTCGCTGCGGTTTGCGCTCTACCTGGCCCAGAGGCTCGACGAGTTGCCCGTCGCGCTCGTGCTCGCCGGCGAGCTGCGATCCGCGGGACGCTCCGCCGAACATATCGAGGAGCTCCTGGCCTATCCAGTCGCCCGCACCATGAGGCTGAAGCCCCTGAGCCCCGAGGCCGTCGCGACCAAGCTTCGCGGCTCGCTGTTCCCGAATGCGAGCGACCGCTTCTGCCTGGCGTGCTTCGGGGCCACCGGCGGAAACCCATTTCTGCTGCGAGAGCTCAGCGTGGCCCTCACGCGCGACGGCGAGGACGGCGATGGGGACGCGGCCCGGGTGCTCGAGGCCGGGCCGGAATCGCTCGGCAGGTCGGTGCTGCTCCGTCTGCAGGGCCTCGGAACGGGCGCCGCCCAGCTCGCAAAGGCCGTGGCCGTGCTGGGCTACGGCGCCGAGCTCCGGCATGCCGCCCGGATCGCGGGGCTCGAGCCCGCACACGCCGCCCGCATCGCCGAGCAGGTCATGGGCGCCGAAGTGTTCGCTCGGGCTGAGCTGCTGTCCTTCGTTCACCCGATTGTGCAGCGGGCGGTGGAGGCGGCGACTCCGGCCGCTGAGCGCGCCGCTGCCCATCTCTCTGCCGCTCGGGTGCTTGCCGAGGATGGGGCTTCGCTGGAACGGGTGGCCACTCATCTGCTCCAGTCGAGCGCCAGAGGGACCGAGTGGGTGGCTGAGGTGCTCGCCGCCGCAGCGGCCGCGTCGATGAGCAGTGGCGCTCCGGAAGCGGCAATCCGCTACCTGCGCCGTGGGCTCGAGGAGCCGCCGAGTGCGTCTCGCCGCCCGGAGCTGCTGCTGCGGCTGGGCCAGGCCGAGGCCCTGCTCGCGGCGCCTGAGGCCGTGCCGAGGCTGCGCGAAGCCCGCGAGCTTGCCGACGTGCCATCGGAGCGGGCGGCTGCCGCGCTCGGGCTGGGCCGCATGCTGTGCGCGCAAGGACGCTATCTGGATGCCGCGGAAGCGCTCCGGCGTGGACTCGATGTGCTGGATGGGGCCGACGCCGACCTGGGGGCGCAGCTGCAGGCGGGTCTTGCGTCCGCCGAGCTCCTCGCGCTCTCACCGGACCGAGTCCGACGGCCCGCGCCGCCCCAGTTGCACACCTCCTCCGCCCTGCCTGATACAGCGGCTGCGCGCGTGGCGTTCGCCGAACAGGCGCTCACGCGAGCGCTCGAGGGGCGGCACGTGGACGAAGTGCGCGCGCTGGCCGAGCGGGCGCTCGAAGGGGGCGCGTTGCTTGGGCTGGAGACCGCCGACGGCCTGGGTTATTACCTGGCCACGACGGCGCTCATCCTCTGTGAGGACTACCAGGCCGCCGAGCGCGCGCTTGCAGCTGCGATCCAGGACGCCCGCCGGCGCGGCTCCGCGCTCGGCTTTGCGATGGCCTCCTGCTTCCGCGCGGTTACGTTCCTCGGCCGGGGCCGGCTCGACCGCGCCGAGGCCGAGGCGGAGAATGCGCTGGCGACGGTGCCGCGTGCCCACGGGATCGTCTTCCCGACCGTGCAAGCCGTGCTCGCAGCGGTGTTGCTGGAGCGCGGACAGCTCGACGAGGCCGAACGGAGACTGGGGCGCAGCTCCCTGCCGGAGGGCTCGGGAATCCTCGAGCTGACGCGGTTGGCCGGCGAGGGACAGTTGCGCCGCCAGCGCGGGGATCTCACCGGAGCGGTGGAAGCGTTCGAGCGATGCGGCGCGGGCCTGGCGGCGGCGAAGATCCGCAACCCCGCGGTGCTCGGTTGGCGCTCGGGCGCCGCTCTGGCGCTGGTCGAGCTCGGCGATAGCGCACGCGCCGCACGGCTCGTGGAAGAGGAGCTCGAGCTGGCGCGCGCGTTCGGAGCGCCTGGCGCGATCGGGGCAGCGCTGCATGCCACGGCGCTCGTTGAGACCAACGGCCGGCGAGAGCAGGCGCTCCGGACGGCGCTCGGGGTACTCGAGGGCTCGCAGAAGCCGCTTGCGCGCGCGCGTGTCCTTGTCGACCTCGGGGCTACGCTGAGGCGCGCCGGTACGCCGAAGGCCGCGCGAGAGCCGCTGCGTCAGGGACTGGATCTCGCCGAGCGCTGCGGTGCGAAGCTGCTGGCGCTGCGGGCCACTGAGGAGGTCGCGGCGGCGGGCTCACGGCCTCGTCGTACTGCACTCAGCGGCACCGGGGCATTGACCACGCGCGAACGGCAAATGGCCGAGCTGGCGGCTTCCGGCATGTCCAACCGCGAGATAGCGAAGAGCCTCTACGTCACCGTGAAGACGGTCGAATGGCATCTGCGTCACACGTTCAGGAAGCTGGGGGTGAGCTCCCGTCACGAGCTCGCGCCCGTGCTCAAGACCGAGACCGAGCGGCGTCCCTCTCGCACGCCGCGGAGCCGGTAGCCGAGCGAGTCGCCCCAGGAGGTCTCGCGGCGGGCCAGTGCGGATACGGGTACGGTCAGTGGTGGTGGCATTGACACGCACCCTGATGCTCTCCCTGACCCATTTCTCCCGCACCTCGCTGGAGCGCGAGGCCGAACGCTCCGGCCTCTCGATCCCTACGCTGCTCGCCCGGGCCGCTCTGTACTACCTCTTGGAGAGAGAGTCCAACCGGATTGCCGTCCGGGTTCCCCGCTTCACGCACGCGCCGCAGGCCGGGGTCGGGAGCCACGCCCTTGCAGTCACGGTCGAGCTCGGCGCCCGCGACTGGAGCGCTTTGGATCGCGTGGCCGCGAGGGAGGGTGTCTCCGTCGAGCGGCTGCTCGAGCACGCGGCCCTGCTGTTACTCGCGGACCTCGAGTCGGGGCGGCTGGCCGCCCGACTCCTCAGGTCGGCCGAGGCGGAGGCCGAATAGCGGGAGTCGGCCTAGCCGCTGGCTGTGAGCGGCGCCGCTCCGAGCTCACGCAGCGCAGCCTGCAGGGCGGCTCGGCCGCGGTGGTGCAGGCCGTGGACGGCGCTTTCGGTCTTGCCGAGGCGCCGAGCGATCTCTCCTGGTGAGAGACCGGCGATATGTCGAAGCGCCAGCACCTCGCGCTGCTCGCTGGGAAGGTGCTCGAGCGCCCACCTCAGGGCCTGGCCGCGCTCGAAGTCCTCATCCTCGCGTCCGGCGTCGCTCGTGCGGACGTCCTCAAACGGAAGTGCGCGCCGCGCTCGAACGTGGTCGAGGGCGGCGTTGCGGGCGACCCTCAGGATCCAGGCCGCGAACGGCACCTCGCGCTGCTCATAGCGCTGGATCTTGGTGAGCAACTTCAGGAACAGGGTCTGGGTGATGTCCTCGGCCTCGTGACGGTCGCGGACGATGCTCGCGACATAGCCGCAGACATCATCGGCGAAGCGGACATAGAGGAAGTGAAGAGCGCCGGTGTCACCCGCCTTGGCGCGCGCGATCGCCTGGGGCAGCAGATCGCTCTCCCGATGAGGCGCAGACGGCCGCGCGGCGAAGCGCGGGGTGGGCGGGCGACGCTTGGGTCCATCCGTGGTGGGGGGAGACTGGGTGGTGCTCATTCCGTTCCTTGGTGAGCGGCGATTCCTGTGATCTACATCGAAGCTACATCGGAAATGTCACCGCAGCCCTAGGGTGGCCACCCCAGTATTTGCGTAAAACGTACGAGATTCGGACTAGTCGTCAAAAGTTGCCCGTGGGCGGCCGATCCTAAGTCGTCGGCTAGATCGCGAGCGGGCGCCAGGCCGCCATGCCAGGGCGATGGGGCCGGTTGGCGCGCCACGAGGCCGAGATGGCCGAGCCGGGCGACGCAGATCGACGCGGCGCCGAGACTCGGCGCAACTATGTACACAACATCCCAGTCATCCCACACTTCGGGAGGATCTGCACGAGACTGGTGCGATGGACGAGCCGGCGCCCGACCCCCGCACGATGCCGCCCGATCGCGCGCTTACGGCGCAGGGTGCCCCGGCGGCGAGGTCAGGGCCGCTTCGCGAGCCACGCCGGCTCGACCGGCTGAGACGGGACGCAAGTTGAGCGCCGGCGCCCCGCCGCGCAGCTCCGCATTCGGGGCGCCACCTCCGTCCAACGCCGCAACCGTGGCCCAGGGGACGCGTAGCCCCGGGCCGTCTCCCCCGCGCTTCAGCCCGGCCCCGCTGCACTCGGATATCGCGACCGGTCGCGATGGACACGCAGGGGCGACGCCTACCCGGGAGCCCGCGCTCGGGTATGCGAGCGCGCCCGCGGAGGGCGACAGCGACGGCTCGATGCGCGGGCAGCAGCGGGCCATCGAGGCCGTGTGTGCCCGCAAGGGCATGACGCTGCTGAAGCTCGTGCGCGACGTCGAGGTCGTGGGCGGCCTCGATCTGAGCCGGCCCGGACTCGCGTACGCGCTCGAGCGGCTGGCGGCCAGGGATGCCGCCTGCCTCGTGGTCTCGAGCCTAGGCCGGCTGTCGTCGTCGGCAGCCGAGCTCGGCACGCTGTTGGAATGGCTCGACCGGTGCGGGGCGCGACTGGTTGTCGTCGACGTCGATCTCGACACCGCCACCCCGGATGGAGGACGGCGCGCGACAGCCCTCGCAACGGCCGGCGAATCGGAGCGAGGCTCCCCGAGGCAACAGACGAGGATGGGGCTCGAATCGGGACGGCCGGCGCAGGGGACCTCGGGTCCACCGGCGCTGAGCGAGGGGCCGGCGCTCAAGGAGCGCATCTCCGACATGCGCGCAAGCGGTATGACGCTTCAGGCGATCGCCGACGCGCTCAACGCCGAGGGAATCCCGACACTGCGCGGTGGTGCGCGGTGGCGTCCCTCGAGCGTGCAGGCGGCAGTGGGGTACAGGCGGCCGAACCGCAAGCGGGAGCCATAGCACCCACCTGCCGCCACGCGCGTCAGGCTCCGTTCGAGGAGTTGCTCCCGGCTTCCGCAGAGCTGGAGGTGGTCACGCCGGTCCCGAGGACGATCGCCCGTAGGCCCTCTTCCGGGTCGAGGACCAACCGGGCAGCCTCGCCCCGGGAGCGCACGCCCAGCCGATCGAAAACCGAGCTGAGATGGCTCTTTACCGTGCTCTCGGCCAGATGGAGGGTCGTCGCGATCTCGTAGTTCGTGCGTCCGGAGACGACGAGCTTCAACACCTCCCGCTCCCGGTGGCTGAGCGCCGGGTTCTTCGCGAGCGCCCGTGGGACGCATGTCTGATTTGCGGCGACGGCACGAACGGTCGGTGCAAGCGCCGTGCCGATCTCCTCGTAGAAGACCAATCCCATCGCTCCCGCCGCAAGCGCGCGCCGAGAGCTGTAGGCGTTGGCCGCGGTCGACACGATCACCACTGGCAGCTCGCCTGCTTCCTCCAGAGCCAGCCGCAGCTCGGCGCGGCGCTGAATGCGTGCCAGATCTCTGAACATGACTGCGACATCGGCGCCGCGACCATTCCCATGATCGCCCGACGAGGGGGCCGTCAGGATGCCGTCGGCCTGGAGCACGGAGGCGATCCGACCACGCAGCAGCTCATCGTCGGCGTGAATGGCAACGGCCAGCTGATCGGCCGCAACGTCCGTGGATTCTGCAGTAGCGCGAGGTATGCGCAACAAACGCCGTTGGGCGGGCGCCGCTTTCGCGCAGAGCCGTCTTTCTCGCCCGGCGAGGCGACACATCCGGGATCTGCCACGAGATGCATCAGGTGTGTGGGGTGGCTGGCTTCCCGGTCGGCCCAGCGGGCGGGTGAGCGGGTCCGCCCTTGTTGCGTCAGCACGACGAGCTTCGGATGTCCATCGATCACACATCGCGTCGCATCGGTGGTGTTTACGCGGCAATCGGAGAGGCCCGCGCGGCAACAAACTGTCTCCGGGGGTCGAGCACCTCGTCGCCCTCGTCGAAGTTGGTACGTATAGTTGCCGCTGTTGCCCGCGAGCCACTGCGGGTCGATGCGGCCACCGGCGCCTCGCGGTATCAGACCTCGGTCATGTCCTAGCTACTGGTCAAGAAGTAGTCCGTATGTGGTCGCTTTCTAACCCTGG
>DASQNF010000123.1:0-2746 GCA_035645115.1 Thermoleophilaceae bacterium
CGCGAGGCGCTGCGGGTCGCTGGGTCGGGTGATAGGCGAAGATGCGCCGATGGCAGCCGTGACCGCCGCTCGCCCGCCGAGGCTCCGGTCCCGGCCGCGCCTGCGCGCGCTGGCCGCCGCGCCCCCGGAGGAGGTCGCCGACGGAGTGTGGCTGCTGCGCGGCGGTCTGCTGCGGACGATGAACGTCTATCTCGTTCGCGACGACGAGCGCGGCGGCGTGCTGGTCTTCGACGCCGGCGAGAAGGGCATGGCCACGTCGATCGTCGCAGCCGCCGCCCCGCACGGTGGGATCTCGCGGGTCGTCCTCGGCCACGGCGACACCGACCACCGCGGCTCGGCGCCGGCGCTGCGCGCGTACGCGGATGTTCTCTGCCACCCGGACGCCGTCGAGCAGGCGCAGGGCTCCGGCGGCCGCGACTACTGGCGCCTGGGGGATCTGCCGCTCGACGTGCGTCTCCTCCACGGGTTCACCCACCGCTTCGTGTGGGACGGTGGGCCGGTGCACGTCGATGGCACCGTCCGCGAGGGCGACCGACTCGCCGGCTTCGAGGTCATCGAGCTGTCCGGCCACGCACCCGGGCTGATCGGGATGTGGCGCGAGCGCGACCGCGTGGCGCTCGTCTCTGACTGCTTCTACATGAACGACATGCACGGCAGGCCGCAGCCGCCGGGCGTCCCGCTGGACGCGTACAACCTCGACACCGAGCAGGCCCGGCGCTCGATACGGAAGCTCGCCGAGCTCCGTCCCGCGATCGCCTGCCCGGGGCACCTCGGCCCCCTCACCGGACCTGACCTGGTCGAGCAACTCGAAGCCGCTGCGGCGGCCTGAGCGGTCACGCCTGAAGCTTGGGCTGACCAAGAGTTTCTCACTAGGTCGCGATGGCACCGGATACCTGCGCGTTGCGCCAAAAGGACGAGGGACGCTCGAGCGTTCGCAAGCTCATTGCCGGTCGGGCCGGACCCAAACCCAGCAGGGCGTGTCGCCGGCGTTCCAGAAGGTGTGCCACTGGTCACGCGGCTTGAAGGCCAGGTCTCCGACCTCCGCGTAGACCACGTTGTCACCGAGCAGGGCGCCCATCCGTCCCTCGAGCACGAAGCTGTACTCGTCCTCGCGGGAGTGCTTGTGGATTGGGGCAGCGAGGCGGCGGGGCGGCATTGGATGTTCGACGAGCGAGAAGCCCCCACCCGTCTCCTCCGTCCAGGCCATCATCCGCGCGCCGATCGCCCCGAGGTCCACTGCCTTCCCGCCGTCTGGCCCGACGATCCGCGGCCCCTGCGAGGCGTCGAATCGCCTTCAGCTTGGTCGTACGCGAGGCCGCTTCCATTGGGCTCCCTCCGGCCATGGTTGAAAAGATCTGTGGGGGTGAACCTAACGCTCGGCGCGGCTGCGGTCGGCCGGCCGATGTAGCACGGCGCGCCGAAAGTGGCGCCGCCTCCCTTGACCCGGCACCACACGTCGGAGATGGTTGCCGCACAACAGCAGGCGACAAGAGGAGGGCACATGCACGCACGGGTGAGCACCTACGACGGCGACCCCGACCAGCTCGTACAGGGATTCGACGCGGTACGAGCAGGTCTCGACGAGCTCGACGGCTTCAGCAAGGCCTACTTCCTGGTCGACCGGGGAGCCCGCAAGGGGATGAGCATCACGCTGTGGGAGTCCGAGGACGCGCTGAACACGAGCGCAGAGCGCGCCAATCGGATGCGAGAAGAGGCGTCGGGTCAAGCGGGCGCGAAGATCCAGTCCGTGGACCACTACGAGGTCGCCCTGACCCAGGGCTAGCTAATCGTCGTCGTCGGAGTCCGAGCCGGACTCGCCGGAGCCTGAGCCGGAGTCGCCGCCCGAGCGCCCGCGGCCGCGGCCACGGCTCTGGCCGTCGCCTTCGCCGTCCTCGGTCTCGTCCTCGGACGTGGTGGTGGGCGGCGGTGCGGGCGTGCTGGTGGTCGGCCGCGGCGCGGCACGCTCGTCGCTCTCGCGTCCGGCACGCGGGCGCCGGCGCTCGCGGCCATCCTGCCGGTCTTCCCCCGCCGGAGCGAGCGTCTCGCCGGCGCTTAGTGGCTCCGCGGAGAGGCCCACGCTGTCGCCCGAGATCGTGTTCGCGAGCAGCCCTATGCCCACGGCGGCGAGCAGTCCCGCGAGCGCGAGTGCCACGCCGGTTGCGATTCGGCGCGCGCTCACGACACCGACCCCAGCGACGGCGCGGCGCTGCGCGCTGCCTGCAGCTCAAGCTCGGCCCGCGCCCCGCCCTCCGGCCGGTTGATGAGCGTCACGGCGCCACCCCAACGTCCGGCGAGCTCCTCTGCCACGGCCAGCCCCAGCCCGGTGCCGGCCGCCCCGCCGCGGCTTGCGGAGCCGCGGTAGAAGCGCTCGAACACGCGCTCGCGCTCGCCCGGCTCGATGCCGGGCCCCTCGTCGAGCACTGCGACCCGCACGGCCCCTCCGCTCCGCTCCCACGTGAGCGTCACGGCGCTGCCGGGCGGTGAGTACTTGAGCGCGTTCTCCACCAGGTTGTCGAGGGTGGCTGCGAGGTCCGCGCCCGAGGCGGCCACGCTTGCCGGCTCGCCCCGCTCCACGTGGAGCTCGTGCCCGCTGCGCTCCGCCGGGCGCTCCCAGCGCCTGCATGCGGCTCCCACGACCTCCGAGATGTCGAGCAAGCTGCGCGGGCGGCCGCTCGCCGCCACCCGCGAGGGTGAGTAGCTCTGTCAGCAGCCGGGCGAGACGCTCGGTCTCGCGCTCGGCGGCGCT
>DASQNF010000124.1:0-11846 GCA_035645115.1 Thermoleophilaceae bacterium
CGAGCCGACCGACGACCGATCCGACACGAACTTCATCAAGCGGGTCGTGGCCGTTCCGGGCGACCGCCTCAAGGTGATCGACGGCGCCGTCTACATTGATGGCAAGCGCCAGAAGGAGGGCTTCGCGCACCTCGACGCGGAGTGCGGGATCTGCAATCTCCCGAGGGAGATCACGATCCCCGAGGACCACTACTTCATGATGGGCGACAACCGCGGCGCATCCGCCGACAGCCGCGAGTGGGGGCCGGTGCCCAAGGAGTGGCTGATCGGCAGGGCGTTCACGACGTATTGGCCGCCGAAGCGAATCGGCTTGCTGTAGAGCGCCGTGCGCCCGTACACGCTGCGGCGAGCCACGGCTCGGAGCCTGTGTCGCGCGCCGCCGGATCCGGTGGGCAACGTAGGTTCCGCCGCGGGTCGTGCCATCATCGGCGCCGACGTGGGTTCTTCGGTGACTGCCGACACACCGGCGCCGGATCCGCCTTCCAGGCTCGAACCTGACTCGTCCGTCGTCCCGGCCAAGGCCGGAAGAGCCGAGCGCCGTGCCGCTCGCGCCCGTAGGCGCCCGGGCACCGGCAGGCGCCTGTTCGCGTTCGACCGCGAGATCGGCTGCCGCTACGTGGCGGGGGCCGACGAGGCCGGGCGAGGCTCGCTCGCCGGTCCGCTGGTGGCCGCCGCCGTGCTCTTCGACCTCGAGCGGCTCACGCTCGCCGACCGCCGCGCGCTCAGCAAGCTGAACGACTCCAAGCAGCACACGGCAGATGCGCGCGAGGAGCTCTACCCGCTCGTACTGCGGGCGGCGTCGCGCTCTGTGATCGTCTCCCGCTGCGTCGGAGGCATCGACGCCCGCGGACTTCACAAGACCAACCTGGAGGCGTTGCGCACCGCCCTGCTCGGGGTCGCTCGGGAGGGGTGCGTCTGCCTGGTGGATGGCTTCAAGGTCCCGGATTTCGGCTTCGACCAGCGCGCCGTGATCGACGGTGACTGCCGCAGCGCGGCGATCGCGGCGGCCTCGGTGCTGGCCAAGGTAAGCCGAGATCGCTACATGCGACGAGCGGCCGCGCGCCATCCGGGCTGGGACTTCGAGACGAATGTCGGCTACTCCACCCCTGAACATCGGGCTGCGATTGCGGCGAACGGGGTGTCGCCGCTCCACCGGATGTCCTTCCAATCGATCGCCTACACCCAGCTCGCGCTCGAGGGATAGGCGAGCCGACGCGGCCCACGCGCGAGTGCGGCCCGCGGTGAGACGGCGGAGCGCCCTCCGAGGGCGGAGCGCGGTGAGCCCGCCGAGCGTCGTCGGACACTGCGGCGGCATCAGAACGCGGCCTCCAGGTGGTCCAGCTCCACCAGCCGGCCCGCCTGGTCGAAGCTGATCCCGATGACGTCGAACCGGATGTCCGCGGGCCACGGCTCCCTCGAGGTGCGCGAGCTCAGCCACTCTCGCGCCATCCGGCGCACCCGGCGCCGCTTGTCGGCCCCGATCGAGGCGAAAGGGCCAAGCTCGCCGACGGCGCCCGCGAGCACGCGCGTCTTCACCTCACAGAAGACGAGGCTGCGCTCGTCGGCGGCGACCAGGTCGAGCTCGCCGAAGCGACTCCGGTAATTCGCATCGAGGATCTCGAGCCCGCGCGCCTCCAAATGCCTGCGCGCGAGACTCTCGCCGACCTCCCCGAGCCGCCTGCGTGGATCCGTGTCCGACATCGCACCGGACGCTAGGCGGGTTCGTGTTCGCCATGGGGCCGGTTGTGTGACTTCTCAGCGCGCTTACTGTGACAACTCGGCGAGGCCCGGCCCAGGCAAGGACTTCGCTTTCTTGTTACGCCGGCGTGCCCACAGGTCACACGGCGCCGCCTAGCTTGGCCGGTGTGTTCGCGTCGCTCGCAACCTTCGCCCTGGAGGGCATTCGGTCGCACGAGGTCACCGTGGAGGTCGATGTACGGCGCGGGCTACCCACCTTCACGCTCGTCGGGCTGCCGGATCGCGCGGTTCGCGAGTCGCGCGAACGCGTGCGGGCGGCGCTCCTGAACTCCGAGCTCGCCTTCCCGCAACAGCGCCTGACGGTCAACCTCGCGCCCGCGCACGTGCGCAAGGCCGGGCCGAGCTTCGACCTCGCGATCGCGGTCGGAGTGCTGGTCGCCAGCGGCCAGGTGCCGCACGACGAGCTCACGGACTGCGCGCTGGTGGGCGAGCTCTCGCTGAGTGGCGAGCTGCGCCCGGTTCGCGGCGCGCTCGCGGCGGCGCTCGGGGCGAAAGGGGGCGGCTACCGCCGCCTGCTCGTGCCGGTCGGGATCGCCTCCGAGGCCGCGCTCGTGGACGGGATCGAGGTGTGCGCGATCCCCACCCTCGCAAGGATCGCCGACCTCCTTCACGGGCGCTGGAAGCCAGACCCCGTGAGGCCCGGGGTGCCCGAGGGGGAGGTCGTGCCAGACCACCCCGACCTCGCCGATGTTCGCGGTCAGGAGGACGCGAAGCGTGCGCTCGAGATCGCCGCCGCCGGTGGCCACAACCTGCTCATGATCGGGCCGCCGGGGTCCGGGAAGACGATGCTGGCCCGGCGGCTCCCGGGGATCCTGCCGCCGCCGACCTTCGAGGAGGCGCTCGAGGTGACCCAGGTGCATAGCGTCGCCGGACTCGGCAACGGGCGCCTGGTCACCGAGCGGCCGTTCCGGGCTCCGCATCACACGATTTCCGCGCCGGGACTCGTCGGGGGCGGCAGCCGCCCCATGCCGGGCGAGGTCACCCTCGCCCACCGGGGGGTCCTGTTCCTCGATGAGATGCCGGAGTTCGGGCGGATGGCGATCGACGCGCTACGCCAGCCACTGGAAGAAGGCCGCGTCGAGGTGATGCGGGGGCAGCGCACGCTCGAGTTCCCGGCCAACGCGATCGTCGTCGCGGCGTGCAACCGCTGTCCCTGCGCGCGCACGTCGGACTCGTGCTCGTGCAGCGCGGTCGAGCTCGCGCGGTATCACCGCCGCCTCAGCGGTCCGCTCCTCGACCGCATCGACCTGGTCTGCCAAGTGGAGGCGGTTCCGGCTCTGCAGCTGGTCGGGAGCGCGATCCGGGGTCGCGTCAGCTCCGCAGTCGTGCGCGAGCGGGTGATCCGGGCCCGCGAACGGCAGCGCGCAAGGCTGAGCGACACCGCGGCGCTGTGCAACGGCGACATGGACGGTCGCCTGACCCGAAGCAGGGTCAGGCTCGACGCCCCGCTTACGGCCCGCCTGCTCGCGATTCGCGACCGGGTCAGTCTCAGCGGTCGCGGGCACGACCGCGTGTTGCGCGTGGCTCGCACCATTGCCGACCTGTCAGAGCGGGAGCACGTGGCGGTGGCGGACCTTGACGAGGCGATCTCCTACCGCCTCGTCGGCTGGGAACAGGCCGCGGCGTGATCGACGCATGCGACGCCTGCCTGCGACGGGGGTTCCTCGTCGCCCACCTCGCTCCCCGCATCGCGGGCCTGCTCCACAGCGCCGGCAGGCGAGCGCCCGGCCTGCTCGGCCTTCCCGAGCAGGAGCTCGTGGTGGCGGTCGCTGGACGGCGAGCAGAGCAGGCGATGACCTTCCTGGAGCGCTTCGATGCGGAACGGGCGCGCGAGCGACTCGCCGCGCGCAGCGTGCTGGCCCTGTGTCGTCACGGGGAGGCCTACCCGCCCCTGCTGCTCGAGCTCGGCGATCCGCCGGCGGTGCTGTTCGGCCTTGGTCGAACCGATGCGCTGGCGGCTCTCAGGGACGAGCCGGCGGTCGCGCTCGTCGGGACGCGCCGCGCCAGTCCCTATGGCACGGAGGTGGCCTACGCGCTCGGCCGCGGGCTCGGCGCGGCGGGCGTGCCTGTCGTCTCCGGGCTTGCGCTCGGCATCGACGGCACGGCCCACCGCGGCTGTCTCGACGGTGGTGGGCTGCCGGTGGCCGTGCTCGCCGGCGGTCCGGACGTCGTGTACCCGCGCCGCCACCGCCAGCTGCACGAGCGCATACGCGGGGCGGGAATGGTGATGTCCGAGCTGCCACCCGGTACCGAGCCGTTTCGCTGGAGCTTTCCCGCCCGCAACCGCATCATGGCCGGCCTCGCGCGGATGACCCTGGTCGTCGAGGCGGCCCAGCCGAGCGGCAGCCTGATCACCTCGGAGTTCGCGAAGGATCTGGGACGTTCGGTGGCGGCCGTGCCGGGCCGGGTCACCTCTGCAATTGCGAGCGGCGCCAACAACCTCCTGAGGGACGGCGCCATCCCGATCACCGGAGCTCGCGACGTGCTCGACGAGCTATTCGGGGTGGGCGTGCGGGACGTCCCTCCACTCGCCACCGCCCCGCCGCGCCCGCAGGACCCCGTGCTGCGCTCCGTCCTCGAGGCCGCGGAGCGATCGAGCTCGGTCGAGGAGATCGCGCGGGCCGCCGGGCTATCCACCGGGGAAGCACGCACCGCACTCGGACGGCTCGAGACGGACGGCCACCTCAAGCGGCTCGAGCTCGGCGGCTGGGAGCCGGTGCTGTGACTCCCGGCCGCCCGCATAGCGCTCGGCGGCCTGTCGCGCAGCGGCACGGCGCGGGGCTCGTGAAGCGCGCCCGACCGAGCGGGGCGCATGTCGGGTGGGGCCTTCCTGCTCTCTCGTGACCGCATGTCGGGTGGGGCCTATCCTGCTCTCTCGTGACCGCAGCTCCGATTGCGCGAGTGCTCTCGGTCGCCGGCTCGGACTCCGGCGGCGGCGCGGGGATCCAGGCCGATCTCAAGGCGTTCGCACGCTGCGGCGTTCATGGCATGACCGCCGTGACGGCGATCACCGCACAGAACACGGTTGCGGTGACGGCCGTGCACGCTGTGCCGCCCGAGGTCATCGTGGCGCAGGTGCGAGCAGTGGCGGAGGACATCGGCGTGGACGCGGTCAAGATCGGCATGCTCGGTACGGCCGAGACGATTCGTGCGGTCGAGCATTCGCTCGACCTGCTGGGCGACGTGCCGATCGTGCTCGACCCGGTGATGGTCGCCGAGAGCGGTGCGAAGCTGCTCGACGAGGCCGCGTTTCACGCGCTCGTGAGCGGCCTGCTGCCACGCGTGACGGTCGCGACCCCGAACCTGCCCGAGGCTGCCGTGCTGGCCGGGGCAGACGGGCTTGGGCCCGGGGAGCTCGCCAGGCGGGTGCACGCGCTCGGTCCACGTATCGTGGTGGTCACGGGAGGCCACCGCGAGCGGGCGACGGACGTCTACTTCGACGGCGAGCGGACCGTCGAGATCTCGGGCGAGCGGCATCCGGACGGCGCTGCGCACGGTTCCGGCTGCACCCACTCCTCGGCGCTCGCCGCTCAGCTCGCGCTCGGCCTCCCACCACTCGAGGCAGCCCGCCGGGCCAAGCAGGTTGCCGCAGGTGCGGTACGGGACGGGCTGAGGGGACTGGGAGCGGGCGCCGGTCCTGTTGATGTCTTCGGTCTCCTCCGCGGGCGCCCCGCCGAGGGCGCCCCTGGCGCCAATTCGCGGTCCGATCGCAAAAGCGGAGCGGCTGTTCGCTCGGAAGCCCGCGCCGGCCCCGAGAACAGGCGGACGGACCCCCGGCGCGTGCCATAATCGCGCGAGGCCGCGTCGGCGGCCCGCTCGCCCACTTCAGCCGCCTCGAGGAGAGAGACCGATCAAGTTCCTGCGCATGAAGCCCGGCCACGGCGAGGTGCTGCTGGCCGAGGGCGACCGGGGTGTGGACGAGGACGAGGAACGGCTCGTCGACGAGTTTCGCCGGCAGCTCGATGAGGGGATGTGGGCAGCCGTGCCCACCACTGCCCCCGACAGCGGCCGCCGTGAAGCTCAGCTGGTCAGGACGTATTCCGAGATTCCGTCGGACGCCGAGCGCGTCATCTTCTTCCCGCGAGCGTCCGGGGGCTGAGCGTGCTGCTCGCGCTGCTCACGCTCTCGCTGATCGCTCTCGCCCTCGCCCTGCCGATCGCGGTCCGGGAGGTGCGGCGCCGTGTGGATGCACGGCCCCCGCGCGCCGACCGGCCTGTCGCGGGCCCCCTCGAGCTTGGCCTCTACGACCCAGGGCGCGAGCGCCGCGCGGAGGCGCGCGCCCGAGAGTTGTTGCGCTCCTGCGTGAACGACGAGGAGTGGGCGATGTACAGGGACCTCGGCTTCCTTCGGGTGGGGGGAAAGCACGCCCGTCGCGAGTCCGACCAGCGCGGGGCGGGCGGAGCCGGGGTTCGCACGGCGGACCAGGGCGGCCCGAGCGCGCGGGGCACGGTCGAGAACGACGCCGGCCAGAGCGGCATCGAGGAGGGCGGCGACGGCACTAGCAGCGGCACCGGGCGCTTCCGCGGCGGCAGCGGCGGCGAGAGCGGGACCGGGCGCTTCCGCAGCGGCGCAGGCGGTGCAAGCGGCGCCGGAGGTGGCGGCGGCACTCGCGCCGGCGGGCGCGGCGGCAGCGGGGGCGACAGCGGCGGCGACGCCGCCTACGCCTATCTCGTCTACCCCCACAAGCCGATCGTCGCCTACGTACCCGAGAGCGGGCAACTGCTCAGCGAGTACTGCGTCGAGTTCCCCGACCTGTCGGGCAGCGGCGGCCGG
Source organism: Thermoleophilaceae bacterium (assembly GCA_035645115.1). Classification (GTDB taxonomy): domain Bacteria; phylum Actinomycetota; class Thermoleophilia; order Solirubrobacterales; family Thermoleophilaceae; genus JACVRW01. The sequence goes on from DASQNF010000124.1 coordinate 6,532, forward strand.
CACCGGCTGCCGGCCTCTGACGACGTGCTCGCCAAGTGGATGGCGCTCACCTCGGACGAGGATCGCGTGATCAGGCGCGCGAACATGCACCTGGTCGGCCGCCAGCACGACCCTGCTCGCGTGCGCCGGGACCTCTGGCGGCTCGCGGAGTGGGAGCGTCGCCGCGCTGTTCCGCAGCGCACGAAGTGAGCCGCGACCTTCGGAGCCGCAGCCGCGTCATCCTCGACGGTCCGCAGCGGGCTCAGGCGCGCTCGTACCTGAAGGGCATCGGCTACGACGACGACGCGCTCTCGCGGCCGATCGTGGGCATCGCCAACACCTGGACCGAGACGATGCCGTGCAACTTCCACCTACGGCGCTTGGCGGAGCGGGTCAAGCAGGGCGTGCGCGAGGCCGGTGGCACGCCGATGGAGTTCAACACGGTCGCCATCAGCGACGGGATCACGATGGGCACCGAGGGCATGAAGACCTCGCTCGTGAGCCGCGAGGTGATCGCCGACTCGATCGAGCTCGTCGCTCGCGGGCACATGTTCGACGCCATGGTGGCGTTGACGGGCTGCGACAAGACGATCCCCGGGTGCGTGATGGCGCTCGCCCGCCTTGACGTTCCCAGCCTGATGCTCTACGGCGGCTCGATCGCGCCCGGCCGCTGGCGCGGCAAGGACGTGACGATCCAGGACGTGTTCGAGGGAATCGGCGCCCACGCCGCGGGCGACCTGACCGACGACGAGCTCACCGACCTCGAGAACCACGCCTCACCGGGCGCCGGCGCCTGCGGGGGCCAGTTCACCGCGAACACCATGGCGATGGCGTTCGAGGTGCTCGGCATCTCGCCGATGGGCAGCTCGATGGTCCCGGCCGAGCACGGCAAGAAGGGCCAGGTGGCCGAGGAGTGCGGACGGCTCGTGCTGGAGGTGCTAGCCGAAGACCGTCGGCCGAGCCGCGTCATAACGAGGCGCTCGCTCGAAAACGCGATCGCGGCCGGCGCCATGTCCGGCGGCTCCACCAACATCGTCCTGCATCTGCTCGCCGTGGCCAACGAGGCGGGGATCGAGCTCGAGCTCGAGGACTTCGACCGCATCGCCTGGGGCACCCCGCTGCTCGGGGACCTCAAGCCGGGTGGCCGCTACGTGGCCACCGACCTCTACCGGGCCGGCGGCGTGCCGCTCGTGATCCGCCGGCTCAAGGAAGCGGGCCTGCTCCACGAGGACGAGCTGACGGTGACGGGCCGCACGATCGGAGAGGTCGCCGCGGCCGCGGCGGAGGCCGACGGCCAGGACGTGGTGCGCCAGGTGGACGATCCGATCAAGCCGAACGGCGGCTTCGCGATCCTGCGCGGCAACCTCGCCCCGGAGGGCTGCGTGGTGAAGCTCTCGGGCCACGATCGCATGGAGCACCGCGGTCCCGCGCGGGTGTTCGAGTGCGAGGAGGACGCCTTCGCGGCGGTCATGGCCAAGGCGATCGAGCCCGGTGACGTCGTCGTGATCCGAAACGAGGGCCCGGCGGGCGGCCCCGGGATGCGCGAGATGCTGCACGTCACGGCGGCTCTCGTCGGCGAGGGGCTCGGCGACGCCGTCGCCCTGCTCACCGACGGCCGCTTCTCCGGCGCCACCCACGGCTTCATGGCCGGCCACGTGGCGCCCGAAGCGCCGCGCGGCGGGCCGATCGCGGCGCTGCGCGACGGGGACACGGTCGTCTTCGACGTCGCCGCGCGTGAGCTGAACGTGGAGCTCGAGCCGGGCGAGATCGAGCGGCGAGTACGCGAGTACGAGCAGCGCCCGCCCGCGTACACGAACGGGGTGCTCGGCAAGTACGCCAAGCTGGTGGGCTCGGCGTCCGAGGGCGCCGTCACTTCCTAGCGGCGCCCTACGCGACCTGCGACGCGCCCTCCACGGGTTCCTTTGCCGACGCGGGGCCGGTCTCCGCCAGGAACTCCAGCATCAGGTCGTTGAACGTGCGCGGGCGCTCGGCCATCGGCACGTGGCCGGTCTCCTTCATCACCACCTTGCGGCTGTCGGGAATCAGCCGCTCGAACTCCTGCGCGTCCTTCACCGGGAGGATCGAGTCGTTCTCCCCCCACACGATCAGCGTGGGGTGGCGGATCTCGGGGAGGCGGTCGCGGAAGTCGTAGCTCAGGCAGGCTCGCAGCGCCTCCTGGAAGCCCGGCTTGCCGGCGCCCTTGAAGAAGCCCTCGTAAGCGAAGTCCGCCTTCAGCCGGCTCGGGTGGCGAGCCACGAGGGCGAGCGCCAGGTGGCGCGACTTCGGGCGCGAGGCGATCTGGCGCCGGCGGGCGGCGCCGTGAGTGGCCATCGCGCTCATCACCCGTCCCACGGTCAGGATCGGCGCTCGCGCGATGTCCGCGCTCGTGATCCCGGCGGCCGACGCGAGCACGAGCTGGTCGATCCGCTCGGGGAACTGGATCGCGACCTCGGCGGCCACGTAACCCCCCATGGAGTTGCCGACGATGTCCACGCGGCCGAGCTCTAGCCGCTCGCAGAGCGCGTCCACACAGCGGCCGTAGCCGGAGATCGTGATCCTCTCGCGCGGCATCGGCGTGAGGCCGTGGCCCGGCAGGTCGAGCGCGATCACGCGCCGCTCGCTCGCCGCCCGCGGGATGTTCTCGAGCCAGTTCTGCCACTGCCCGCCCAGCCCGTGCACCAAGACGATCGGCTCGAGCTCGCCGGCGCCGACGTCCACGTAGTTGACGGCGGTGCCGTCCACCTCCAGCTGCCGCCGGTGCGAGAGCCAGTCGACCGCGCGCCAGCTCGGCTCGGCGCTGCTGCCGTACTCCTGGTCCGCGCTGCGGGCGCTGCGGAAGCTCGTCGGAGCCGAGGTGCGAACGAAGACCTTGGAGATCGCCCTAGGGTAAGGGGCCGTGGCGAGGATCGCGCTGGACATCGACTCCACCCTTCACCACTACTGGGACCTGCTGCAGCGGGTCGCCAAGCAGCGCTACGGGGTCGAGCTGCCCTACGAGGAGCAGCGCGACTGGGGCATCACGGTGCTCGAGCGCGACGCGATCGTGCACTGCGTCGAGGAGTCGCACTCCGACGAGAACATCGCCGCGGCGCTGCCATACCCGGACGCCGTCGAGACCGTCGGCGAGTGGCACCGCAAGGGCCATTGGATCCACGTGACGAGCCACCGCCGCACGAGCACCTTCGAGGCCACCGGGGCGTGGCTCGATGCGATCGGCATGCCCTACGACGACCTCCACTGCTCGTTCGACAAGGTGCCCCGCTGCGTCGAGCTCGGCATCCACGTGCTGGTGGACGACAGCCCGGTCAACATCGCCAGGGCGCAGCAGGCCGGGATCGTGCCGGCCACGATCATCCACCCCTGGAACGAGGAGCTCCTGGGGCGCGACGGGGTGATCGGCGCGCGCGACTGGCGGGGGCTGAGGGCGAAGCTCGACCCGCTCCTCGAGCGGCTGGGAGCCTGAGCCGGCGGTTTGCAGGACGCGCACCGCGTCGCAGGCCCGAGCCCGTGCAAAGACCGGCCGCGGAGCGCCTCGAGCACGCAAGCTCGTATTCAGTCGTGGGCGATCGCCGTGGGGCACCCTAGACTGGGTGCTCTCGCGACATGAGGCACAAGTCGTTCATCTTCGTCGCCGTGCTCCTGTTGGTTCTGGTAGGGGGCGCGGTGGCCGCCTACGCCTACGACTCGGCTCGCGATGACCTGATCGCCGAGGGCGTGAGCGTCGCCGGTGTGGACGTGGGGGGCATGCGCGCCGACGAGGCCAGGCGGGTCGTGCGCCGTGAGCTCCAGGAGCCGCTCGAGCGGCCGCTCGCGGTTGTGTTCAAGAAGCGCCGCTTCAACCTGTCCGCCGAGACCGCCGGCGTGAAGGCGCACGTGTCCTACATGGTCGCCGAAGCGCTCGAGCGAACCCGCGACGGCAGCATCGTCAGCCGCGTGGCGCGCGACCTCACCGGGGGCGAGGAGGACGTACGGGTGGCGGCGCGGGTGAGCTACTCGCGCCCGGCCGTGCGCCGGCTCGTGCGACGGGTGGCGCGCAAGCTGAACCGCCCGGCGCGAGACGCCACGCTCGACTTCCCGTCGCTCGAGCGCGTCAAGGAGCGCAACGGCCGCAGGCTCCGTGCCGCGGCGCTCCGGCAGCGGATCGCGCAGGCGCTGACCGAGCCCGGCGCCGAGCGGCGCCTCGAGGCGACCGTCCGGATCAAGAGGCCGAAGGTCACGCAGGCGGAGCTTGCCGACAAGTATCCGGCGGTGCTCGTGGCGGACCGCAGCAGCTTCAAGCTGCGCCTCTACAGGGACTTGAAGCTCGTGAAGGAGTACACCGTGGCCGTCGGCGCCCTCGGCTTCGACACGCCGGCAGGGCTCTACCGCATCCAGAACAAGGCCGTGGACCCCGCCTGGAGCGTCCCGAACAGCGACTGGGCCGGCGCGCTGGCCGGCACGGTCGTGCCCGGCGGGGTCCCGGAGAACCCGCTCAAGGAGCGCTGGCTCGGCATCTACGACGGCGCCGGCATCCACGGCACCGACCAGACCTCCTCGCTCGGCACGGCTGCCTCCCACGGCTGCATCCGGATGTCGATTCCGGACGTGATCGAGCTCTACGACCAGGTCCCGGTAGGCGCCCCGATCTACATCGCCTAGCCCGAAGCAGCCGGCTCGGCCGGATGCGCAGGGTTTGATTTCCGGCCCACGCGGCCGCCCCGCCCCGCTCAGCCCGGCCCGATCGCCTCCACGGGCACCTCCTCCCATCCGAGCGCCTCCAGGGAGGCTTGCCGGGCGGTGTGTCGAAAGCAGAGCGAGCCGATGAAGATGCCCCGTTCGCGCTTGCGGAGGACCGCGTACCACATGGTCGACGCGTCGCTCGGCCCCTGGATCGGATGCCAGGGCTCGACCGGCTTGCCGAGCTCGTCCACCAACCCGCCGTCGGCGAGCTGAGCGCGAGTGGCAACACGACCGTCGCCCGTGTTGACGAAGAACGCGCCCACCGCGACGGAGGCTAGCTGGGGGCAGGCGCTCGAGCGCTTCGACAGCTGGCAGCTCGCACGCGGCATGGGGGACAAGACGCGCCGCGCGTACGGCGCGGACCTCGCGCAGCTGGCCGTGTGGGCGTCGGCCCGCGAGCTCGGGCCGCGCGAGCTCTGCCACCGCGACCTGCGTCGCTTCGCCGGGAGCGTCTCCGAGGCCGGCGCGGCCAAGTCCACCGTCAGGCGCAAGCTCGCCGCGATCCGCACCTTCCACCGCCATCTCCTGGAGCGCGGCGAGATCGAGGCGAACCCCGCGGAGCTCGTGTCGAGCCCGCGCCGGAGCTCGTACCTGCCAAAGGTTCTGAAGCCCGCCGA
>DASQNF010000125.1:0-12253 GCA_035645115.1 Thermoleophilaceae bacterium
CTGCTCGGCGAGCGGATCGCGCCCGAGCGGGCCCGGCAGATCCTGGTCCGGCTCGGGTTCGAGCGGGCGCCGGGGGAGGGCGAGGGCGAGGCCTGGCGTGTGCCGTCCTGGCGCGACTCCGACGTGCAGCGCGAGGCCGACCTGATCGAGGAGGTGGCGCGCATCCACGGGCTCCACAGGCTGCCGACGACGCTGCCCGCGCGCCCGAGCGCCGTGGGGCGGCTCACGCGCAGCCAGCGCCTGCGCCGGCGCCTCGAAGACGTGCTGCGCGACCGCGGGCTCTACGAGTGCGTGGCCTACAGCTTCACCTCGCCGGGCGCGCTCGAGCGGCTGCGCCTCGGTGACGTGCCGGCGCTGCGCATCGACAACCCGCTGAGCGAGGAGCTGAGCGTGATGCGCCCGCTGCTGCTGCCGGGCCTGCTCGACGCCGCGCGTCACAACGCGGCTCACGGAAGGCCGGGCGTGGCGCTGTTCGAGTCCGCGCACGTGTACCGCCCCGGCGCGCCGCTCGACGACCTCCCCGAGGGGTCGCCCGCCGGGCGCACGCCCGCGCTCGAGCGCCACCACCTCGCCGCGCTGGTCACCGAGGCGCGGCCGGCCGGCTGGCGCACCCCGGCGCAGCCGGCCGACTTCTACGCCGTGCGCGCGCTGCTCGAGGCGCTGCTCGGCGCCGCCGGGCTCGACTGGTGGACGGAGGCGGGCGGGCGGCCGTTCCTGCATCCCGGCCGGGCGGCGTCGCTGCTCGCGGGCGACGAGCGCAAGATCGGCTGGCTCGGCGAGCTGCACCCGCTGGTGGCCGGCGCCTGGGACCTGAGCGGGGCGGTGGCGGCGTTCGAGCTCGACGTGGAGGCCGTGCTCGAGCTCACCGGCGGGCGCGCGGCCACCCACCGCGACGTGACCGGCTTCCCCGCCGTCCTGCAGGACATCGCCGTGGTGGTGGCCGACGAGGTGCCGGCGGCGGAGGTCGAGGAGGCCGTGCGCACCGGCGGCGGCGAGCTGCTCGCGAGCGTGCGCGTCTTCGACCTTTACCGCGGCGAGCAGCTGGGGGAAGGCGACAAGTCGCTCGCGCTGCGGCTCGAGTTCCGGGCGCCCGACCGCACCCTGACCGACGACGAGGTGGCCGAGCGCCGCGTGGCGATAGAGCGTGAGCTCGAGTCCCTGGGAGGCCGGCTCCGTGCCTGAGGCGCTCGGGTCGCCCATGACGGCCGGGCTCGAATGAGCTCGTTCTTCAGCTCGCGTTGGGTCGAGGCGCCCGAGCATGCTGCCGAGGCGCCCGACAGCGCGCTGCCGGCGGGCTTTCAGGCCGCGGGCGTGGCCGCCGGCCTCAAGCCCCGGGGGCTCGACGTGGGCGTGCTCGCCTCGGACTCGCCGGGGACCGTGTCGGCCGCGCGCTTCACGACCAACGCGCGCGTGGGCGCGCCCGTGATCGTCTCGAGGCACGCCGACCTCGCCGGCCTGCGCGCGGTGGCGGCCAACTCCGGCTGCTCGAACGTGGGCGATGGGCAGCGGGGGCTCGACACCGCGCTGGCGATGCAGGTGGCCGCCGCCGAGGAGCTCGGCCTCGAGCCGGAGCAGGTCGGGCTCGCGTCGACCGGCGTGATCGGGCTCGAGCTCCCGCGCGACACCGTGGTGGGCGGGGTGCGGGCGGCCTGCCGCGAGCTGGCGAGCGACTCCGCGAGCTTCTCGGAGGCGATCCTCACGAGCGACCGCGGTCCCAAGCGCGCCTGCCTCGAGATCGAGCTCGGCGCCGGCCCGGTGCGGCTGGCTGCGCAGGCCAAGGGCGCGGGGATGATATCGCCGCGCTTCGCCACGATGTTCTGCTTCATCCAGACCGACGCAGCGATGGCCCAGGAGACGCTGGAGCTGCTCACCGGCGTGTGCGTGAAGCGCTCGTTCGACCGCATCAGCGTGGACGGCCAGCTCTCCACGAGCGACACCGTGTTCGCGCTCGCGGGCGGCGCGTCGGGCGTCACGGTCGAAGCCGAGTCGAGCGACGAGCTGCGCCTCGGCCAGGCGCTCGACGCGCTGTTGCGACAGCTCGCCCTGATGATCGTGGCGGACGGGGAGGGCGCGCGGCGCGTGGGCCGCATCCTCGTGAGCGGGGCGCCCGCGGCCGTGGAGCCGGTGGCGCGCGCGATCGCGAACTCGCCGCTCGTCAAGTCCGCGCTGCACGGCGGCGACCCGAACTTCGGCCGCATCCTCCAGGCGGCCGGCCAGGCGTGGCCACCGGGCCAGCCGTTCGTGGCCGACCTCTCGATCGAGGGCCGCCAGCTCGTGTCCGCCGGGGAGGCGATCGGCCTCGACCCGGGCGCCGTGCGCGAGCTCGAGGAGCTCGTGCGCCGCGACGAGGTGGAGTACGAGCTGACGCTGCCGGGCGAGGGCGGCGAGACGGAGGTCTACTTCAGCGACCTGAGCCCGGAGTACGTGGCCTACAACGCGGACTACGCCGGCTAGCGGGTCGCCGAGCGCACCGCGGCGGCCTCGGCACCGCCCGGCCCTTGGGGTCGCCGCGCGCCGCCCCGCTAGGGTGCCCGCCCGATGGCGGACGAGCGGCGCACGCTGATCAAGACCGCCTCCTACGAGGCGGAGCCCGGCGAGGTCGGGCGGGTGCTGCTGCTCTACTCGGGCGGGCTCGACACGAGCGTCATGCTCAAGTGGATCCAGGACGAGTACGAGGCCGAGGTCGTGGCGCTAACCGTCAACCTGGGCCAGCCCGGGGAGGACTACGAGGTGGTCAGGGGCAAGGCGGTCCAGCTCGGAGCGCTCGAGTGCCACGTGGTCGACGCCCGTGAGGAGTTCGCGCACGAGTACGTGCTGCCGGCGATCAAGGCGAACGCGCTCTACGGCGGCGGCTACCCGCTGTTCACGGCGCTCGGGCGGCCGCTGATCGCGAAGCTCGCGGTGGAGTACGCGCGCCGCTCGGGCTGCGACACGATCGCGCACGGCTGCACCGGAAAGGGCAACGACCAGGTGCGGATCGAGTCGACGGTTATCACGCTCGACCCGCGGATGAAGATCATCGCCCCCGTGCGCGGCTGGCAGATGGGACGCGAGGAGGAGGTCGACTACGCGCGCGAGCACGGGATCCCGGTGAAGGGCGGCATCGAGTCGCCGCCCTACTCGATCGACGACAACCTCTGGGGGCGCTCCTCCGAGGGCGGGCCGATCGAGGACCTCGAGGAGCCCCCGCGCGACGACGTGCTCCAGCTCGTCACCCGCCCCGAGGACGCCCCCGACGAGGCGCAGGACGTGGTGGTGGGCTTCGAGCGCGGCGTGCCGGTGTCGCTCGACGGCGAGCGGCTCGGGCTCGTGGAGCTGCTCGAGCGGGCGGGCGAGATCGGCTGCCGCCACGGGATCGGGATCGTCGACCACATCGAGGACCGGATCGTGGGCCTGAAGGTGCGCGACCTCTACGAGGTGCCTGCCGCCGCGCTCGTGCTCGGCGCCCACAAGGAGCTCGAGAAGCTCGTCGGCACGATCCATCAGAACAACTTCAAGCCGCAGCTCGACGCCCACTGGGCCTACCTCGTCTATGCCGGGCTCTGGCACGAGCCGCTGCTCTCCGACCTGAACGCCTTCATGGACGCCGTGAACGAGCAGCTCACGGGCGAGATCACGATGCGGCTCTTCAAGGGCAGCGCCCGCCCGGTGGCGCGGCGCTCCCCCAACGCGCTCTACGATCCCTCCCTCGCCGGCTTCGGCGAGTCCGGCGGGCTCTTCTCGCAGCAGGCGAGCCCGGGGTTCATCGAGCTCTGGTCGCTGCAGTCGCGGATGGCATACCGGGTGCGCAAACGGGGCAAGGAGAAGACATGACCAGAAAGGCCTACACGGTGTTGGGCTGGGCGGTGTGGCAGGTGGGCAGACGCGTCGCCAAGCGCAAGCTGGCGAAGACGAAGCTGAAGGTGGGCGCCGGCGCCACGGTGATGCTCGTGCTGTTCGGCGGGCTGCTGGCGGCACGGGCGGTCAAGGGCGAGGACGCCTAGCGCCGCGGGCGGCCCGCCCGGACGGGCGGGCTTGCACGCACGTTGCGGGAACGAGCGGCCGCTGGGGCCGAGCCGTCGGGACCCGACCGTATATTCGGATCCCCGGATGAGCTTCGCCCATCTCCACGTGCACTCCGAGTACTCGGTGCTCGACGGCGCCTGCCGGATCGAGGGGCTGGCCGAACGCGCCGCGGCGCTCGGGCAGCCGGCGCTCGGCCTGACCGACCACGGCGTGATGAACGGTGCCGTCGAGCACTACAAGGCCTGCAAGGCCAACGGGATCAAGCCGATCATCGGTCTCGAGGCCTACCTCGTGGACGACCGGCGCACCCAGGAGGTGCGCTACGAGCGCAACCACCTCACGCTGCTGGCCGCCAGCGACGAGGGCTTTCGCAACCTCGTCAAGCTGAGCTCCGCCGGTTACCTCGAGGGCTACCGGCGCGGCAAGGCGAACGTGGACCTCGAGCTGCTCTCCAAGCACGCCGCCGGCGTCCTGGCGCTCACCGGCTGCCTGCAGTCGCGCTTCTGCCGGCGGCTCGTGGACGACGTCCCCGGCGAGGCGCGCGCCCACGTGGACGAGCTGATCGGCGTCTTCGGCCCGGACAACGTCTACTTCGAGCTCCAGAAGAACGGCATCCCGGCGCAGGAGAAGGCGAACGCCGGGATCGTGAGGGTGGCCCGCGAGCTGGGGCGCCCGCTCGTGGCCACCGGGGACGTCCACTACCTGCGCCGCGAGGACTACGAGAACCACAGGGCGCTGCTCTGCGTACAGACCAAGAGCACCCTGGCCGCGCCGAAGCTGTCGTTCGACACGAATGAGTTCTTCCTGAAGGACTCCGCCGAGATGGCGGCCGACTTCGCCGAGTGGCCGGAGGCGATCGCGACCACGCTCGAGATCGCCGAGCGCTGCCAGGTGCAGATCGAGCTCGGCAAGATGCTGATCCCGAGCTTCCCGGCGCCCGACGGGGAGCCCCAGGAGGCCTACCTGCGCCGGCTCGCGCACGCCGGGCTGCGCGAGCGCTACGGCGACCCCGCGCCCGCCGAGGCGGTCGAGCGCCTCGAGATGGAGCTCGGGGTGATCGAGAAGATGGGCTTCGCGGCCTACTTCCTGATCGTCTGGGACTTCGTCAAGTTCGCCAAGGACAACGGCATCGCCGTCGGGCCGGGCCGCGGCTCCGCTGCCGGCTCGATCGTCTCCTACAGCCTGCGGATCACCGACGTCGACCCGCTCGAGTACGACCTGCTCTTCGAGCGCTTCCTGAACGCCGAGCGGATCTCGATGCCGGACATCGACATCGATTTCTCGGTCAAGGGCCGCGAGCGCGTGATCCAGTACGTGGCCGACAAGTACGGACGCGAGTCGGTCGCCCAGATCGTCACCTTCGGGCGCATGTTCCCCCGCGCGGCCACGCGCGACGCCGCCCGCGTGCTCGGCTACGACTACGGGATGGGGGACCGGCTGGCGAAGCTGATCCCTGAGCCGGTGATGGGCCGCTCGAAGAGCTTCGACCAGTACCTCGCGGAGGAGCAGGAGCTGCGGCGCGTCTACGACTCCGAGCCCGAGGCGCGTCAGGTGATCGATGTGGCCAAGGGGCTCGAGGGGATCGTCCGCAACTCCTCGATACACGCCGCGGCGGTTGTGATCGCGGACCGGCCGCTCACGGACATCGTGCCGCTCCAGCTGGCCGAGGACAAGACCGGGCCCGCGGGGGAGAACGGCGAGCGCAGCTACCGCACCGTCACCCAGTACTCGATGAAGCCGATCGAGGAGATCGGGCTCCTCAAGATGGATTTCCTCGGCCTGCGCAACCTCGACGTGATCGAGGCGGCGCTCGACATCATCGAGGAGTCGAGCGGGGAGCGGCCGGACATGGCGGCGCTGCCGCTGGACGACGCCCGTACCTACGAGATGCTCGCGCGCGGCGAGTCGGTGGGCGTGTTCCAGTTCGAGTCCGACGGCATGCGCGAGGCCCTGCGCAAGGTCGCCCCGACGGAGTTCAACGACCTCGTGGCGCTCGTGGCCCTCTACCGCCCGGGTGCGATGCGCTACATCGACACCTACGCCCGCAACAAGCGCCACCCGGAGGCCGTGCAGTACGCCGACGAGCGCCTTCGACCGATCACGGAGTCCTCGCGCGGGGTGATCCTCTACCAGGAGCAGTCGATGCAGATCGCCAAGGCGATCGCCGGCTTCTCCGGCCCCGAGGCGGACGACCTGCGCAAGGCGATCGGAAAGAAGCAGCGCGACCGGATGGCGGCGCTGCGCGACCGCTTCTTCGAGGGCGCGCGCGCCACCGGCACCTCGGAGCCGGTGATCAACGAGCTGTGGGCGGTGAACGAGGCGGCGGCCGACTACTCGTTCAACCGCTCGCACGCCGCCTGCTACGCGCTGATCTCCTACCGCACCGCCTGGCTGCGCGCCAACTACCCGGCCGAGTACATGGCCGCTCTGATCTCCTCTGTGATGTCCACAAAGGACAAGGTGCCGTTCTTCGTCGCTCAGTGCGAGGACATGGGGATCGAGGTGCTGCCCCCCGACGTGAACATGTCGGGGCACGACTTCAAGGTCGTGGAGGGCAACATCCGCTTCGGGCTCGACGCCGTGAAGGGGCTCGGCTACCAGGCGGTCGAGGCGATCGTCGCCGCCCGTGAGGAGGGCGGCCCGTTCAGCTCGATCTGGGACTTCTGCCGGCGGGTCGACTGCGCGGCGGTGAACAGGCGGGGGGTGGAGGCGCTCGTCAAGTGCGGCGCGATGGACTCGCTGCCGGGCACGCGCACCGGCCTGATGCAGGTGATGGGGAACGCCCAGGCCGCCGGGGTCCAGGCCCAGCAGGACGCCCAGCTCGGCCAGGGCTCGTTCTTCGACCTCGACGCAGGCGGCGGTGGCGGCGCGGCGGGCGCTCAGCCCGACCCGGCGGTGCCGGAGCTGCCGAACTCGCGCGAGGAGCTGAACCTGTGGGAAAAGGAGACGCTCGGGCTCTTCCTCTCGAGCCACCCGCTCAAGGAGGTGCGCCCGGCGCTGCGCGCCAAGGCCGACTGCTCGCTTGCGGACCTGCCGGCGAAAAAGGACGGCGAGTGGGTCACCGTCGGGGGGATGATCTCCGAGTGCAAGCGCATCCGCACCAAGAAGGGCGACCCGATGATGTTCGCCACGCTCGACGACCTCGAGGGGCAGGTCGAGCTGCTCGTCTTCAACTCCGCCTACGCGGCCAACGCCGACAAGGTGGACGTGGACGCGATCGTGCTCGTGCGCGGCCGGGTCGACCACAAGGAGGCGGGAGAGCTCAAGCTGGTGGCCCAGGAGGTGGAGGCCTTCGCCCCTTCGCACGAGGAGGTGCTGCGCGCGGCCGAGCAGGCCGCCACGGGGCCGGTCCTGCAGCGCCTCACGGTGCACGTCTCGCCCGGCGTGCCGGCGGGCTTCCTCGAGGACCTCAGGGAGGTGGTGGTCCATCACCCCGGCGAGCATGAGCTGCTGCTGGCCGTGGGCGAGCGCCGGCTCCTGCTCGGTCACGAGTGGCGGGTCTCCGGGGACAGCGGCTGCCGGGCGGAGCTCGGCGCGCTCCAGGGCGCCGCTCGCATCGTGGCCTGACGGTCGCCCGCCACGGCTGGCGGCGCGCCGAGTCGGGGCGGGCACGCGCATCGCGGCCCGGGCGCATCTACAATCAGCGCGTGCCACCTGTGCCTGCGCACGCCGCCACCGAGCTGCACGAGTGCAGGCGCTGCTGCTCGTTCTGCGATCGCGTCGTCCACCCGAGCGGCTGCCTCGCTTCCGGCTGTCAATTCCTCTACCTCTACGACGACGAGGACGGCCGGCGCTTCATGGGTTGCTTGAACAAGGTCTTCCGCGCCGAGATCGACGTGGAGCTCTTCGAGCAGGCTGAGCGCACAAGGCACGGCTACGGCGGCGTGAAGGTGAGCGGCATGCCGCTGCCGCAGTGCCGCTCCACGGTCGAGCGCGCCTACGACGGCTTCACGGATGCGTTCGACTGCGTGAACCCCGGGTTCTTCGCAAAGCCGGAGGCCCAGGGCGCCGACGCCGCGTTCGACCTCCGCGACGGCCTCTAGCTCGAGCGCCTGCGCCGGCGCGCCCGCAGGCCGCTTCGGCGCAGCTCCCTCATCCGGTCCACGTCCACCTTGTCGGGCGCATGGCCGCTCGTGCCGGGCCCCTCGAACAGCGCGGGCAGCCCCTCGAACCGCGGCTCCGAGAGGAAGGCGGCGCAGCCGCGCGCGCCGAGCTCGCCCTCGCCGGGGATGGCGTGGCGGTCACGGTTCGACCCGAGTGGGGCCTTGGAGTCGTTCACGTGCAGGCAGCGCAGGCGTCCCCTGCCCACGACCTCCAGGCAGCGGTCGACCACGGCGGCCAGCCTGTCGGCCGTGGCGATGTCGAAACCGCTGGCGAGCATGTGGCAGGAGTCGAGGCAAAGGCCGATCCGGCTGTGGCCGCCCGCGAGCTCGAGGATCTCGCGCAGCTCCTCGAAGGAGCGGCCGAGGGTGTTGCCCGCGCCCGCCGTGTTCTCGAGCAGCAGCCGACAGCGCCCCGACTCCGAGAGCGCATGCGCGAGCAGCGCGCCCACCCGCGGCAGCGCCTCGCCGTGCGGCTCGCCCAGCGTCGAGCCGGGGTGGAGCACCACGCCGTCCGCCCCGATCTCATCCCCCATGCGCAGGGCGTGGATCAGCGAGGCGGCGGACTTGGCGCGCATCGCCCGGTCCTTCGTGGCCGGGTTGATCAGGTAGACGGCATGGATCGTGACCGATCTCACCGGGCCGTCCCGCATCAGCTCGAGGAAGGCCGCCACGTCATCGGGCTTCCAGCGCGTGGGCCGCCACTGGCGCGGCGACTGGTTGAAGACCTGCATCGCCTCGCAGCCCCGCTCGACCGCGCGCGCGTGCGCCTGCACGAGGCCGCCGGCCGTGGAAACATGCGCGCCGATGAGCATGAGGGTCCGCTTCGCACCCAGCCCGACGGGCGTCCTCCACATCGGCGGCGCGAGGACGGCACTGTACAACTGGCTCCTGGCGCGAGGAGCGGGCGGGACCTTCGTCCTGCGGGTCGAGGACACCGACCGCGAGCGCTCCACCCCGGAGAACGTGGAGCGGATCCTCGAGGCGCTGCGCTGGCTCGAGCTCGACTGGGACGAGGGACCGCTGTCGCAGTGGGAGCGGCGCGAGCGCCACGCCGAGGCCGCCGAGCAGCTGCGCGAGTCGGGGCACGCATACGAGGACGAGGGAGCGCTGCGCTTCCGCGTACCGGACGAAGGCGAGCTCGCCTTCCACGACGTGGTGCTCGGCCAGATCTCGAATCCGCTCGCGGCGATCAAGGACTTCGTGATCAGGCGCTCGGACGGCAGCCCGCTCTACAACCTGGCCGTGGCGGTCGACGACCGCGACATGGGGATCACGCACGTGGTGCGCGGCCAGGACCACGTGTCGAACACCCCCCGGCAGCTGATGATCCTGCGTGCGCTGGGGGCGGAGCCGCCCATCTACGCTCATATCCCGCTGCTGCACGGCCCGGACGGCAAGAAGCTCTCAAAGCGCCACGGGGCGGCGTCGGTGCAGGAGCTGCGCGACGCCGGATACCTGGCGGAGGCGCTTCGCAACTACATCGCGCTGCTCGGCTGGGGCTACGACGAGACCACCACCTTCATGACGACCGCAGAGCTGATCGAGCGCTTCTCGCTCGAGCGGGTCTCCAAGAACCCGGCGGTGTTCGACGAGCAGAAGCTGCGCTCGATGAACGGGCGCTACCTGCGCGAGCTCGACGCCGGTGAACTGCGCGCCCGGCTCGAGGCGCTCTCGGGCCGCGCCGTCCCGCCCGAGGCGGTGGCGATCAGCCAGGAGAAGATGCAGACGCTCGCGGACTTCTGGCCGCTGGCGGGGTTCCTGGTGGATCGTCCGAGCGGCTACGACGAGGACGCGTGGGAGCGGGTGATGGGAGACGGCGCGCCCGAGCGCCTGCGCGCCGTCCGTGAAGCGCTCTCGGCGCTTGGCGAGCCGTTCGACGCGGCCGCGGTGGAGGGCGCGCTGCGGGACGTCGTAAAGCGCTTCGAGGTGAAGCCGAAGGACGTGTTCCAGCCGATCCGTGTGGCGATCACGGGCACCACGGTCTCGCCCGGCATCTTCGAGTCCGTGGCGGCGCTCGGGCGTGAGGAGACCGTGGCCCGCATCGACGCCGCGCTCGCCCACTCGGCCTAGCTCCGGCGCGACTTTGCGCTGGGTCGCTGCCTCAACCTTTCGTCCAGGCATGCCGATAGCCAGGGTGAGCGAGTCGAGTGTCTAGAAACGCAGCCAAGAGCCAGCCCGGATCCCAGCAAGAGGTCGCACGGCGCCACAACGAAGGACACGGCCGCCGCCTCACGGCGGCGTTCGAGGCGCTCGAGGTCTTCCCCGCCCTGGTGGAGTCTCGCAACCGCGTCCTGCGGATCGTCCGCGAGGACCGCGCGTCCGTCGGCGAGGTCGTGCAGGTCGTGGAGTCCGACGTCGCGCTCGTGATCACCGTGCTGCGGATCGCCAACCGCACCGCGCAGCGCAAGCGTGGCAAGGTCGCGGGAATCCCGGAGGCCGTCGAGATCCTCACCCCCGAGGGCGTCGAGACGCTGGCGGCCCGCAGCGCCACCTTCGACTTCTTCGAGCGCACCCCGGGCTGGGACCTGATGCCCGAGCGCTTTCGCCTGCACGCCGTGGCCACCCAGTCGGCCGCCGACAGGCTCGCCCGCGAGCTCGACTTCCCCGATCGCGACCAGCTGCTCTGCTCCGCCCTGCTCCACGACGTGGGCAAGCTCGTGCTGACCCACGCCTACGCGGGCTACCCGTCGCAGATCCACCAGGGCGCACGGACGCCGGAGGAGCGCATCCACCGCGAGCGGCTCGAGCTCGGCGTGGACCACGCGCTCGTTGGCGGCGTGCTCGCCCGGCGCTGGGCGCTCCCGAACCGGCTGGCCACGGCCATCGAGCGCCATCACGCCGTGGAGGCGGAGGGCGAGGCCGCGCTGGTGCGGCTCGCCGACATGCTTGCGCACTACGGGCACGCCCAGCCCGTCGACCCCAAGGCGCTGCTGCAGGCGGCCCGCGCCGTCGGCCTCTCCACCGAGCAGCTCCGCTCGGTGATGTACGAGCTGCCGCAGGGCAGCGGCAACGCCAAGCGCAACGTGGACCCGTGCCCGCTCTCGGCGCGCGAGGTCGAAGTGCTGAAGCGGCTCGCCGAGGGCAAGGTGTACAAGCAGATCGCCCACGAGCTCGAGCTCTCGACGAGCACGGTGCGCACGCACCTCCACAACACCTACGCGAAGCTCGGTGCGGTGGACCGCGCGCAGGCGGTCCTGATCGCCACCGAGCGCGGCTGGATCTAGCCCCGCCCTCGCCGGCCGCCACAAGCCGCCGTGGCCGGCCACGGCCGGCTGCCCGCGCTCGGCTCGTGGTCAGGTAGCGTCGGGCTCCTCGACTCGCGACCAGAAGAGGAGCCCATGAAGCATCGCCAGCGCCTGCCACAGCTCGACGGCGGCCTGTTCCTGACCGACGGAGGCCTGGAGACCACGCTGATCTTCCACGCCGGCCTCGACCTGCCGGCCTTCGCCGCCTTCCCCCTCCTGGAGGACGCTGCCGGACGGAAGGCCCTGCGGGCGTACTACGAGCCCTACGGCGAGCTGGCGCGTGAGCACGCCGTGGGCCTGGTGCTCGAGAGCCCGACCTGGCGTGCGAGTCCTCGGTGGGCCGCCGAGCTCGGCTACTCGGAGTCCGGGCTCGATCGGCTCAACCGCCAGGCGATCGAGCTGATGGAGGAGCTCCGAGACGAGTACGAGTCGGAGGACGTGCCGGTGGTGATCAGCGGCTGCGTCGGCCCTCAGGACGACGGCTACGACCCGCAGGAGCGGCTCTCGGCCGCGGCCGCGCAGGACTACCACGCGAGCCAGATCGCGACCTTCAGCGAGACCGCGGCCGACATGGTCACGGCCATCACGATGACCTACGCCGACGAGGCGGTCGGGATCACGCGGGCGGCGATGGACGCCGGCATGCCGGTGGCGATCTCGTTCACGGTCGAAACCGACGGGCGGCTCCCGAGCGGTCAGGAGCTGGGGGACGCCGTCGACCAGGTGGACCGCCAGACAGACAACGGGCCCGCCTACTACATGCTCAACTGCGCACATCCCACGCACTTCGATCGCGTGCTCGACACCGGCGAGCCGTGGCTCGAACGGATCCGGGGCCTGCGCGCCAACGCGTCCACCAAGAGCCACGCGGAGCTCGACGAGGCCACCGAGCTCGACGAG
>DASQNF010000126.1:0-3412 GCA_035645115.1 Thermoleophilaceae bacterium
CCTCCGCCGGCGGCGCCGGCGCGGAGGCGGCATACGTGCACGCGCTGGTGGGCGATCTCGAGCTGGCGCGGGGGCGCGTGGCACCGGCGCGCGACGCGTACCGCGAGGCGCTTCGCTCCCTTCCCGACTTCCCCGCCGGACTGGCTGGACTCGCGCAAGTCGACGCGGCGAGCGGCGAGCTGCAATCGGCCGCCGCTCGCCTGCGTCGCGCGAGCGACCTGCTTCCGCTCACGACGACGCTGACGCTGCTGTCCGAGGTGGAGCTCGCGTTCGGCCGCCGCGAGGCCGCGGCGGGCGATCTCGCCGCGGCGCGAGCCCAGCACGCGACGCTCGCCGCGAGCGGAACGCGGCCGGATGCCGAGGCGGTGCTCTTCGAGGCTGACCACGGCTCGCCGGCGCGGGCGGTGGCGCTCGGACGCCGGGTCTGGCGGGCGGCGCCGAGCATCCGCTCGGCCGACGCCCTGGGCTGGGCGCTCGTGCGAGCCGGCCGGCCGCGCGCCGGCTCCGCCTGGGCGCAGCGGGCGCTTACAACCGGCTCGCGCGACCCGGCCTTCAACCTGCATGCCGGGGTGGCCGCCGCGCGCGCCGGCCGGCCCGCCCTCGCCGAGCGCCGCCTCGCGGTCGCGCGGCGCGGCCGGGCGGCGCTCTCGCCCGCGCTCGCTCGGAGGCTTCCGTGAGTCTCGCCGCGACGAGACCGAGGTTCTCGTCGATATGTGGTGACAACTTCGGTCTCGCGGTCCGCCTCGCCCTGACGGTGCTCGCGCTGGCGCTGCTCGTGCCCTCCGCCGCCCAGGCCCACCCGCTCGGCAACTTCTCCGTCAACCACCTCTCCACCGTCACCGTCTCCGCCGACCGGGTGGACGTGCGCTACGTGCTCGACCAGGCGGAGATCCCGACCGTTCAGGAGCGCGGCCTCGGCCGCGCCGAGATCCTCGAGCGCAAGCTCGCGGAGATCCGCCGCGGCCTGACGCTGAGAGTGGACGGCCGCGCGGAGGAGCTGCAGCGCTCCGGGCCGGCGCGGCTGGCGTTCCCCCAGGGCGCCGGCGGCCTGAGCACCACCAGACTGACCCTCTCCCTCAGCGCCGCCGTGGACATGCCGAAGAGCGTGACCCTGAGGGATGACAGCTTCGCCGGCAGGGTCGGCTGGAAGGCGATCGTCGCCGCGCCCGGCAAGGGGACCGCGGTGCGCACGCAGGCCCCCAGCGGCGACCCGACGGCGGGCCTCACCCGCTACCCCGACGACCTGCTCGACAGCCCGGCCAACCGCACCTTTGCGAGCTTCGGCGTGGAGCCGGGGAACGGCACGCTCAGCGCGCCGAGGGGCGAAGGCGGGAGCGGCTTCGAGACGGGCGGCCCCGAGGGCTTCGCAGCTTTGTTCGCGGATGCGGCATCGGGTCAGGGCGTGCTCCTCCTGCTGCTGCTGGCGGCGTTCGGTTGGGGCGCCCTGCACGCGCTCTCGCCCGGCCACGGCAAGGCGATGGTGGCGGCCTACCTGATCGGGACCCGCGGCACGCCGCGGCACGCGGTGGCGCTCGGGGCCACCGTCACGGTCACGCACACGATCGGGGTGTTCGCGCTCGGCGTGGTCACGTTGGCGCTCTCGCAGTACGTGCTCCCGGAGGACCTCTACCCGTGGCTCACGCTCGTGGCGGGGCTGATGGTCGTTGTGATCGGCGCGGGGGTGCTGCGCTCCCGAATGCGGGGGGCGAGGGCGAATGCCGAAGGCCACGCGCACGCGCATGCCCACGGCCACGCCCACAGCCACGCCCACAGCCACGCCCACGGCCGCGGGGACGCCCACCACCACCACCACCACGACCTCAGCTGGAAGGGCGTGCTCGGCATGGGCACCGCCGCCGGCCTGATCCCCTGCCCGTCGGCGCTCGTCGTCCTGCTCGCCGCGATCTCGCAGCACGAGGTCGCGCTCGGGCTCTTGCTGATCCTGGCCTTCAGCCTCGGCCTCGCCGGCACGCTCACGGTGCTCGGCCTGGCCGTCGTCCACGCGAGGAAGCTGATCCCGCCGCGGCTCGCGGCCGGCCGGCTCGCCGCCGCACTGCCGGCGGCCTCTGCCCTGTTGATCGTCGCCGTCGGGGGCGTGCTCACGGCGCGCGCGCTCCCCGGGGTCATGTAGCCGAGGAGGGACCGACCATGAGCTTCGACTTCCTGTTCACGCCGCTCGAGCAGCTCGACCAGCTCCTGACCGGGCTGCTGGACGGCGCCCCGCTGCCGGCGGCGCTCGCGATCGCGTTCCTGCTCGGGCTGCGCCACGCCTCCGACCCCGACCACCTCGTGGCGGTGACCTCGCTGGTGGCGGCCGAGGACGGCGACACGCGCAAGGCCGCGCGGCTCGGCGCCTGGTGGGGCGCGGGCCACGCCGGAGCTCTGCTCGCGATCGGGATCCCGCTGATCGCCTTCAAGACCGAGCTGCCGCTGTGGCTCGAGACCGGCGCCGAAAAGGCGATCGGCGTGGTCATCGTGGTGCTCGCCCTCCGAGTGGTGCTCAAGTGGGCGCGCGGGGATTACCGCGCCGGCGCGCACTCCCACGACCGCGGCCACCCGCGCCGGCGCCACCTGCGCCGGGCGAGCGCGAGCGGCCACGGCCACCGCCACGTCAAGGTCCGCACGCGCGGCCAGGCGGCCTCGATCGGGCTGCTCCACGGACTCGCCGGCACCGGCGCGGTGGTGCTGCTCCTGATCGCGGCGCTCCCCACGCGCCTCGAGGCGGCGCTCGCGCTCGGGGTGTTCGCGCCGATGTCGATCGTCTCGATGGCGGCCTGCACCGCCACGTTCGCCTGGGTGCTCACGCGCCCGATCGTGGAGCCCGTCTACCGCACGGTCCTGATCCCGTCGCTCGGCGTCTTCGGCGTGCTGTTCGGGCTCTCCTACGCCGGGCTCGCCTGAGCGCCGGGCTCATCCGCCGGTCTGATACCCGCGCAGCGAGAGCGTGAGGATCAGCAGGGCGCCCACCGTCATCACGCCCATCTCGCCGAGCGCCACGCGCTTGGCGAGCCTCACCTGCTCGTCGCGCTCGAGCGCCTCGACGTCCTCCACGCCCTCGAGCTCGCGCTGCCCGACGCTCGCGCGCATGCCCTCGCTCAGGAGCGAGATCACGAGCGGGGCGATCCCGTAGGCCACGTGCAGGCCGTCCGGCGCCGAGGCCCCCCGGGCAAGCAGCAGGAACCCGGTCACGGCCTGGACAACCACCGTGGCCTGGGCCGCGCGCAGCAGCGGCCAGAACACGAGCGAGGCCCGCGCCTCCTTGCGCAGCCACCCCACGGCGCCCCACCCCGCGGCCACGGCGTTGGTCACCAGCACGGCGATGCCCACGGCCATGTGGAGGCCGCTCAGGGGGTGCCCTTTCGCACTATGTAGCACCGCCGCACAAGGTTGCGTTATACCTCCCGGCTGGAGT
>DASQNF010000127.1:0-13247 GCA_035645115.1 Thermoleophilaceae bacterium
CCCGCTCGCCATGTACCTCTCGGACTACTTCACGGTGCCGATGCCGCTCGCCGGCATCCCGGCGATCTCGATCCCGTGCGGCCTCTCCGAAGGACTGCCGGTGGGGTTCCAGATCGCCGGGCCGGCTTTCAGCGAGCCGCGCATCCTCGACGCCGCGTACGCGCTCGAGCAGGCGATCGGCTTCGAGGGGGTTCCGGTGGCCCCATGAGCGCCGCGCGCGAGTACGAGCCGGTGATCGGCATCGAGATCCACACACAACTGCGCACGCGCACGAAGATGTTCTGCGGCTGCGCGCTCTCCTTCGGGGAGGAGCCGAACACGCGCACCTGCCCGGTCTGCCTCGGCCACCCCGGCACGCTGCCGGTTCCGAACGCCGAGGCCGTCCACTTCGCGCTCATGATCGCGATGGCCTTCGATTGCGAGATCGCCCCGCGCTCGATCTTCCATCGCAAGAACTACTTCTATCCCGACCTGCCGAAGGGCTACCAGATAAGCCAGTACGACATTCCGCTCGCCAGGAACGGCCAACTCGGCGACGTTCGCATCCACCGGGTGCACATGGAGGAGGACGCCGCGAAGCTCGTGCACGCCGGGAGCTCGGGGCGCATCCACGGCGCCGAGGCGAGCGTCGTCGACTTCAACAGGGGCGGCACGCCGCTCGTGGAGATCGTCACCGAGCCTGACCTGCGCTCGCCGGGCGAGGCCGCCGATTTCGGCCGGCTGCTGCAGGCCACGCTGCGCCGGATGGGCGTGTCGGATGTGAACATGGAGGAGGGCTCACTGCGGATGGACGCGAACGTGTCGATCCGGCCGGCGGGCCAGGCCACGCTCGGGACAAAGACCGAGCTGAAGAACATGAACTCGTTCCGCTTCCTCGAGCGCGGCATCCAAAAGGAGCTGGAGCGCCAGGAGGCGATCGTCAGGGACGGTGGCGAGGTCGAGCAGGAGACGCTCCACTACGACCCGCAGTCGGGCTCGCTCACATCGCTGCGCTCAAAGGAGGAGGCGCACGACTACCGCTACTTCCCCGAGCCGGACCTCGTGCCGATCGCGCCGACCGCGGAGATGCTCGAGCGGGCGCGGGCGGCGCTGCCCGAGCTCCCGGCGGCTCGGGCGGAGCGCCTCGAGCGCGAGCTGCGGCTGCCCGCCGAGACCG
The DNA here is from genome assembly GCA_035645115.1 of Thermoleophilaceae bacterium. Taxonomy (GTDB): domain Bacteria; phylum Actinomycetota; class Thermoleophilia; order Solirubrobacterales; family Thermoleophilaceae; genus JACVRW01. The sequence goes on from DASQNF010000127.1 coordinate 1,157, forward strand.
CCCGCCACCTCGCCTTCCGCGCCGAGCTCGGCGACTTCTACGAGCGGGCGCTCGCGGCCGGCGCCTCCGACGGGGACCCGCGCACGTTGGCCAACTGGATGACGAACGAGCTGGCGGCGCGGATCGGGGACTCGGACCCGGCGGGCACGCAGCTCACGCCCGCCACGCTCGCGCGCCTCGTGGGCATGGTGGGCGCCAAGCGGGTCTCGGCGGGCGCGGCCAGGGAGGTGCTCGACGTGCTGCTTGCGGAGGGCGGCGAGCCGGAGGCGATCGTGGACCAGCGCGGGCTCGGGATGGCGGCGGCCGGCGACCTCGATGAGGTCGTGACGCGCGCGATCGCCGCCAACCCGGACGCCGTCGAGAAGATCAGGGCCGGCAAGGGGCAGGCGGTGGGAGCCATCGTCGGGGCCGTGATGCGCGAGACCCGCGGCGCCGCCGACGGCAGCGAGGTGCAGCGCCTGATCCGTGAGAAGCTCGGCTCCTGAGCGGCGTACCATCCGCAGCAGGCTTCGTCGACAGGAGGACAAAGGTGGCGCGACTCATCCGGATGGACGGCAGCGGGCACACTACGCTCGCCGAATGGACCGCCGAGGACGACCTCGCCTTCGAGGAGGCGGCACGCGAGTTCGAAGACCAGAAGGGGCTCGGCTACATCGGCACCGTGCCCGACGGGCCGGGTACGGCCTCCCACGTGCCCGAGCTGCCCCGTGAGGCGGAGCTCGTGATCATGCGGCGCCCGATCGCCGGCGGCTAGCGGGGACACCCGCTCGTGGCCTCGAGCCAGGCGCTCCCCGAGCTCGCGGCGGTGCCCTGGCGCCCGCGCACCGACGCCCGCTGGCTGCGTCGCTGGGGACGCATCTGGCACGCCTGGACGCTGCTCTACACGGTCCCGTTCGTGGCGGCGGGGGTGGCGATGGTCCTGCTCGAGCCGCTTGCGGCGCCGGTGGCGCTCGCGGCGTTCGCCCACGCCTGGATCATCCCCGAGCTGTACGCGTTCCGCGGCGCCAGCGTGGTGCGGCCGAAGGGGCCGCGCAACGAGCACGCGGAGCGGACCGCGCAGGGGCTGCTCGGGGACCTGCTCGGCCACGAGGAGCGCGAGCTGCAGCGCGCCACCGGGCTCGCTCTCCAGCGCGGCGAGCTCGGTTCCTGGCTCGTGGGCGAGGCCGGCGCGCTGCTCGTGATGCCGGGCGGGCGGCGGGTCCACTGCTTCTGCGTACGGGTCCCGGAGCGCGAGCTGCCGCCCTCCGACCGCATCGCACACCTGCTGCTCGCCCTGCGCGTGGACGAGGAGGGCTTCGCGACGGTGGCGAACCACGCCTTCGCGGGTGCGCCCTGGCGGGTGCGCCGGCGCATGCCGAAGCCGATGCGCCCGGCGCTGGACGCGGCCCGGCGATAGCCTCGCGGGCCGTGTCGTACGACGTCGTGATCGCCGGCGGCGGCTTCGGAGGCCTGTACGCCGCCCGCAGGCTCGAGCGGCGGCTTCCTCGCCACAGCGCGCGCATCATCCTCGTCTCGGACGTGAACTACCTGCTCTACTCGCCGCTGCTGCCGGGCGCCGCCGCGGGCTCGCTCGAGCCGCGCCACGTGGTGGTGCCGCTGCGCGAGGAGCTGAGCTGGACCGACGTGCGGCTCGCGCGCGTCAGCGGCGCCGACCCCACGCTGAACGAGCTGCACGTGCACACGGTCGACCAGCGCGAGGAGACGCTCCGCTACGACCAGCTGGTGCTGGCGCTCGGCTCGGTCTCGCGTGTGCTGCCGGTGCCGGGGCTGGCCGAGCACGCCGTGGGCTTCAAGACGCTCGCGGACGGGATCGCCCTGCGCAACCGCGCGATCTGGAACCTCGAGGTGGCGGAGTCGCTGCCCGACGAGGAGTCGCGGCGGGAGTACCTCAGCTTCGTGTTCGTAGGGGCCGGCTACGCGGGCCTCGAGGGCATCGCCGAGCTGCAGGACTTCGTGGCCGCCACGATCGAGCGCTACCCGCGCTGTCGGCTCACCGGCACGCGCTGGATCCTGATCGAGGCGCTCGACAGGGTGATGTCAGAGATCCCCGCGAGCCTCGCCGAGTTCGCCACGCGCGAGCTGCGCGGGCGCGGCATAGAGATCCGCACGGGCACGCGGCTCGAGAGCATGGACGAGCGCAGCGCGCTGCTCTCGACCGGCGAGCGCGTGCCCACCCGCACCGTCTGCTGGACCGCCGGCGTGAAGCCGCCCGCGGTGGTGCGGGAGCTGGGACTGCCGCTGGTGGACGGCCGCGTCGAGGTGGACGCGCAGATGCGCGTTGCGGGGCGCGAGAACGTCTGGGCGATCGGCGACGCGGCGGCGGTGCCCGACCCGGCCAAGCGCCGCCGGGGACCGTGCCCGCCCACCGCCCAGCACGCGATCCGCCAGGGCAGGGTGGTGGCCGAGAACGTCGCCGCCGCCCTCGCGGGCAGGCGGGCGCGCCCGTTTCGCTACCGCACGCTCGGCGTGTTCGTGGACATGGGCCAGCACAAGGCCGTGGCCACCGTGCTGGGCGTGCGCCTGCGCGGCTTCCCGGCCTGGTTCGCTGCGCGCACCTACCACCTCGCGATGATGCCCGGCTTCGGGCGCAAGGTGAGGCTCGGGCTCGACTGGGCCGTGGGGCTCGCTTTCGGGCGCGCCGCCGCGGAGCTGGGCCAGCTCGGCCACCCCGACCCGCTGCGCCGGCACCTCGAGGGAGCGGGCGCGCGCCGGCCGTGAGCGAGCTCGCCTTCAGGAAGGGGAGCCCGGGCGACCTGCGACCCGTGTTCGAGCTGGGCGAGGCGGCCTGGGACGCCTCGCGGCGCGGTCGCGGCCTGCTGGCGCCGGACCACGAGCGCGAGCCGGCGGATCTCGCGGCCCAGTGGGAGCGCGAGCGACCGCTGCTCGAGTTCGTGGCCGCGCAGGACGACGGCGCCTTTTGGATCTGCGAGTCGCGCGACGAGCTCGTGGGGTACACCCGCGCGGCGCGCTTCGGGGTCATGGACGAGCTCACCGAGCTGTGGGTGGCGCCCGAGCACGCGCGCCGCGGCGTGGGACGGGCTCTGCTCGAGCTGGTCTGGCCGGACTCCCCGACCCCGGAGCTCGGTCGCGTGGTGCTCACGCTCGGCACGCCGGGCGACCTCACGCTCTACACCCAGTTCGGCGTGATGCCGGTGGGCGGCCACTGGCACCTGCGCCACCGCGTCGAGCAGTACCTCGAGCAGCGCGCCCTGGAGCTCGACTCGACCGAGCCGGGGGTGCACGCGCTCACCTCCGACCGTGCGGTGGAGGAGTGGAAGCGCCTCGAGCCGGCCGCGATCGGACACGAGCGCCCGCGCCTGCACGAGTTCTTCGGCCGGACGCGCTCGTGCCTGGCTTGCGTGGACCAGGAGACCGGCCAGGCGCGCGGCCTTTGCTGGGTGAGCTCCGACGGCTACATCGGCCCCGCGGTGGGGGAGACGCCCGAGGACCTCGTGCCGGTGGTGCTCGCGGCGCTCGACCGTGTGGCCAAGGCACAGGAGCCGGAGAGCTTCGACGTGTTCTGCACCACGGACTCGTGGTGGCTGCTCGACCGCTTGTTGCGGCTCGGCTTCCGCGTGCACTGGCCCTCCTGGGTGCTGTGCTCGGTGCCGCTGCCCGGACTCGACCGCTACCTGCCCACGCGCCCCGCCCGCTTGCTCTGACCCTCTGCGAGAATTCGGGCCATGCGACAGCTTGCCTCCGACATCGGCCGCAAGGCGCTCGCGGTGCTCGTGCTGCTGGTCGCGGCCTACATCCTCTTCAAGCTCGTGCTCGGGTTCGTCGCGGCGGTCGCCTGGATCGCGGTGGCGGTGCTCGCCGTGATAGCGGTGATCTGGGCACTGCGCGTGCTCTAGCGAGCGCCGCGCGGTGGAGTTCCTCCTCCTCGCCTTCGTCTTCGGCGTCGCGACCGCGGCGATCGCGCGGCTGAAGGGCTCCTCGGTCTTCATCTGGTTCCTCGTGGGCGCCGCGCTGCCGGGCATCGGGATACTCGCCGTGCTGTTCATGCGCGACGAGCGGGCCGAGCCGCGCCGGGCCTGCCCGCGCTGCGGCAACGTGATCGCGATCTCGGATCAGGTCTGCATGGGCTGCGGGGAGGACCTCGACTTCCCCGCGGAGCCCGCCCGGACCACGGCCTGAGCCGGCAGCAACGCGACCCGCGAGGAGGGCACCCGGGTCGACCGGATCTGACGCCGTTTACACTGGCCTCCTTCCCTGGCCGGGGCCCCGCGGCCCGAACTGCAAACCCCACAAGGAGCACGCGCGTCATGCGAGCCGTCGACGCCATCATGGAGTGCCTCAAGGCCGAGGGCGTCGAGCACGTGTTCGGGATCCCGGGCGGCGCCAACCTGCCCACCTACGACGCGCTCTACGACGCCGGCCTGCGGCACGTCCAGTGCCGTCACGAGCAGGGCGCCGGCCACGCCGCCGAGGGTTACGCGAAGGCGAGCGGCAAGGTCGGCGTGGCGCTCGCCACGAGCGGCCCGGGCGCCACCAACCTGGTCACCTCCATCGCAGACGCCGTGATGGACAGCGTGCCCACGGTCTTCCTCACCGGCCAGGTGCGCACGGAGCTGATCGGCACCGACGGCTTCCAGGAGGCCGACATCTCCGGCATCACGATGCCGATCGTCAAGCACTCGATCATGATCCAGGACCCGCGGGAGATCCCGAGGGCGATCCACGAGGCGTTCCACATCGCCCGCAGCGGCCGGCCCGGCCCGGTGCTCGTGGACCTGCCGCAGGACCTCTCCCGAGCCGACATCCCGTACGAGCCGGTGACGAAGCTGAAGCTGCCCGGCTACCAGCCCACCACCGAGGGCAATGCCAAGCAGATCCGGCTGGCCGCGAAGGCGCTCGCCAACTCGCGCCGGCCGGTGCTCTACGGCGGCGGCGGGATCGTCAACGCGGAGGCGTCCAAGGAGTTCCGCGAGCTCTGCCTCTCCGACCCGTTCCCGGTCACCTGCACGCTGATGGGTCTTGGCGCGTTCCCGGCCGACCACCCGCAGTGGCTCGGCATGCTCGGTATGCACGGCACGCGTGCGGCCAACTATGCGATGGACGAGGCCGACCTGATCATCGCGATCGGGGCCCGCTTCGACGACCGCGTGACCGGGAAGCTGTCCGAGTTCGCCCCGCGGGCGAAGTTCGTCCACATCGACATCGACCCCGCGGAGATCTCGAAGAACGTGCCCGCCCACATCCCGATCGTGGGCGACGCCAAGAGCGTCCTGCCGAAGCTCACGGCCGAGTACCGCGCGCTCGGCGCGGACCCGGCGCGCCTCGAGGGTTGGCTCGAGCGGATCAGGGGCTGGTGCGAGAAGCACCCGCTCGGCTACGAGGACTCGCCCGACTCCGAGATCAAGCCGCAGTACATGGTCGAGGCGATCTTCGAGGCCACCGGCGGCGAGGCGATCGTGACCTCAGACGTGGGCCAGCACCAGATGTGGGCCGCGCAGTACTACGGCTTCAGCCGACCGCGCCAGTGGATCAACTCCGGGGGGCTCGGCACGATGGGCTTCGGCCTCCCGTCCGCCCTCGGCGCCAAGGTGGCGTGCCCCGACCAGGACGTGGTCTGCCTGGCCGGCGACGGCTCCCTGATCATGAACATCCAGGAGCTCGCGACCTGCGTGGACGAGGACGTCCCGGTCAAGGTGTTCCTCATGAACAACGGCTACCTCGGCATGGTGCGCCAGTGGCAGGAGCTGTTCTGGGACAAGCGCTACTCGTCGGTGAAGATGGGCACGAGCCCGGACTGGACGAAGCTGGCCGAGGCGTTCGGCGCCAGGGGGATGCGCGTGGAGCACAAGGGCGAGCTCGTCGGAGCCTTCAAGGACGCGCTCGCCGAGGAGGGCCCGGTGCTCGTGGACGTGCGCGTGACGCCGGAGGAGAACTGCTATCCGATGATCCCCGCCGGCCAGGCCGCGCGGGACATGGTCGGCTGAGCGATGGGCGAGCCCGGAACAAAGGAGATCCTCAACCTCGAGGACCTCGAGGCAAGTGGCGGGATCCGCACCGGCCGCAGGCACATCCTCTCGATACTCGTGGAGAACAAGCCGGGCGTGCTCGCCCGCATCGCCGGCCTGTTCGCCCGGCGCGGGTTCAACATCGACTCGCTGGCCGTGGGACCCACCGACGAAGAGTCGATGTCTCGCATCACGCTGACCGTGGACGGCGCGGCCCACCCGATCGACCAGGTCACTAAGCAGCTGCACAAGCTCGTGCACGTGATCAAGATCCGCGACCTCGAGCCGGCCGACACGGTCAACCGCGAGCTGGCGCTCTTCAAGGTCTCCTGCCCTGAGGGCGACGCCCGCGCACAGGTGATGCAGTTCACCGAGATCTTCCGCGGCAAGACCGTGGACGTGTCCAAGCGCACCGTGACCGTGGAGATCACCGGCGCCGACGAGAAGATCGAGGCCTTCGAGGAGATGGTCCGCCCGTTCGGCCTGATCGAGATGGTCAGGACCGGCGAGGTGGCGGTGGCACGCGGCCGCGGGCCGACCTAGCGCGGCGAGCCCCGCGCGCCGGCCGCTCGCGAGACCGAAGTTATCGGCCTATGTGACCGATAAGTTCGGTCTCGATGCGCGAACCCGCCATCCTTCAGCACGTGACCAGCGTCACCGGCGCACGCGCCACATCGCTCGGGCTCGACTCGCGTGTGCGCGAGGCGCTGCGCGAGCGGCTCGCGGCCCGGGTGGAGCAGGGCGTCCGGGTGGCGCGGCGCGAGCGCGCGGTGGTGCCGGTGGCCGCGACGGTGGCGCTGCCGGCCGGGCTCGACCTCTCAGCCGCGGTGCTGGCCGCTCGCCGCCCGGACGACCGCTTCTCCTGCCTGGAGCAGCCCGACCGGGACGGCTTCGCGCTCGCCGCGCTCGGCCAGGCCGCGCTGCTCGAGGCGCGGGGGCCCGAGCGCTTCCCCGAGCTCGCGGCGCGCGCGCGCGATCTCGGCAGGCGGGCGCTCGCGGACGATCCCGCGGCGGACCCGGCGCGGCCGCCCGCCGCGGGACCTGTGTTCGTGGGCGGCTTCGCGTTCGCGGACCAGGGTGGCGGCTCGCCCGAGTGGAGCTCGCTGGCGCCGGGCTCGCTCGTGCTTCCGGAGCTTGCGCTGGCGAGACAGGCTGAGCAGGCGCGCATGACCCTGTGCGCGGCGGCCGGCCCCGACGACGACCCCGACGAGCTGCTGGCTCGCCTGAACCGGCGCCTCGACGAGCTGGGCCCCGCCTCCATGCCGCTGCTCGACCCCGACCCCGTCGAGCGCACGCGCGTGGCGAGCGCCGCCCCGCCCGCGCACTTCGAGGCCGCCGTTGCCCGCGCGGTCGAGCGGATCCGGGCCGGCCAGCTCGAGAAGATCGTGCTGGCGCGCGAGGTGCGGGCCTACGCGCCCGCGGCTCATGACCCGGCCGCGGTGCTCGGCGCCCTGCGCGAGGCGTTCCCCGCCTGCTACTGCTGGTGCGTTGGCACGCCGGAGCTCGCGTTCGTCGGGGCGAGCCCCGAGCTGCTCGTGCGCCGCGACGGCCAGCGCGCGCAGACCGTGGCGCTCGCGGGGACCACGCGTCGCAGCGCCGACTCGTCCGTGGACGACCACCTCGGCGAGGCGCTGCTGCGGAGCGCAAAGGACCGCGAGGAGCAGGCGATCGTCGTGCGCCGGATCGAGCGCGCGCTCGAGCCGGTGAGCCTCTGGGTGGCGGCGGGGGAGGAGCCCGTGCTGGTGCGGGTCCAGAACGTGCAGCACCTGGCCACGCCGATTCGCGCGCAGCTCGCCGAGCCGGTGGCCGCGGTGGAGCTCGCCGGCATGCTGCTGCCCACGCCGGCGGTGGGAGGGGAGCCGCGCGCGGCGGCGCTGCCGCTCATCCCCGCGCTCGAGGGTCTCGATCGCGGCTGGTACGCGGGCGCCGTGGGCTGGACCGACCTCGCCGAGGACGGCGAATTCTGCGTGGCACTGCGCTGCGCCCTTCTGCGCGGGCGCGTGGCCCACCTGTACGCCGGCTGCGGGATCGTGCGCGACTCCGCGCCGGCCGACGAGCTTGCCGAGAGCGAGGTCAAGCTGCAGGCGCTGTTGCCGCTTCTTGCCTGACGGGCGTCACCCATTTGGGTTTGCCGCCAGCTCAATCGGGCACCCGAACAGGGCCATGTTCGAACGATTCAAGAACAGACGAGATGACGACCGCGGCGCTGTGGCCACCGCCCCACGGCGCGAGCGGGTGGCCGAGGACGACCGCGGGCGCGCCGACGAGCGCGGCCGGCCGGACGAGCGGCGCCCCACTCGCGGACGCGAGCGCGCCGACGTTGGCCGAACCGAGGTGGGCACCCGGACCACCGGGGCCGATGCGGCCCGTGAGGTGCGCGCACGCCAGCGCGAGGAGTTCGGGGGGATCAACTGGGGCTCGGCCTTCTTCGGCTGGCTCGTGGCCGTGGGCATGGCGGCGATCCTGCTGGGCCTGCTGAGCGCCGCCGGGGCGGCCTTCGGCCTCGGCGAGGTGTCGGAGAGCGAGGCGAGCAACAACGCCGAGACGATCGGAATCGTCGGCGCGGTGCTGCTGATCATCGTGCTGATGGCGGCCTACTACTTCGGCGGGTATGTGAGCGGGCGCATGTCCCGCTTCGACGGCGCCCGCCAGGGCCTCGGCGTCTGGGCGATCGGCCTCACGGTCACGGTCGTGCTGGCCGTGGCCGGCGCGCTTTTCGGCGCCGAGTACAACGTGCTCGAGCGCCTCAACCTGCCGCGCATCCCGGTCGAGGAGGGCACGCTCACGGCCGGCGCGGCCATCGCCCTCGCCATCGTTGTGATCGGCACGCTCGTGGCGGCCCTGGTCGGCGGCAAGTCCGGCGAGCGCTACCACAAGAGGGTCGACCGGGTCGGCTACCGGATCTGAGCCGCAACGCGCTCGACCGTCTCACGGTGGAGCGCGACGTTCCGGCGGCGGCTCGTCCGCACCACCCGGATCCCCGGCGCGAGCGACGCGAGATCCGCGCTCGAGGGCGTGGCGATGTGGCGCTCGTAGTCGCCGGGGTCGGCGTGCTCCGCCACCGGCAGGAAGTCGAAGATGCCCCCGCCGCCGTTGTCGATGCAGACGATGTTGAGGCGCACGCCCGCCCGGGCCGCCGCGAGCAGCCCGCCGGCATCGTGCTGCAGCGCAAGCTCGCCGATCAGCAGCCACGTCGGCAGCCCGGTCGCAAGCGCGGCGCCGAGCGCCGAGGACACCACGCCGTCGATCCCGTTCGCGCCGCGGTTCGCCAACAGCCGGATGCGCTTCTCGGACTGCGGGAAGTAGGCCTCGACGTCGCGGATCGGCATCGAGGAGCTCACCCACACGACCGCCTCGTCCGGGAGCTCCGCCTCCACCGCGGCGAGCAGCTTGGGCTCGAAGTCCTCGGGCGCGTCGGCGAGCGCCGCCGGGACCAGGGCGTCGGCCGCGCGCCAGGACGCAAGCCAACCGGGATCGGGGACCAGCGCGCGCAACTCGTCCGCGGCGGCGAGCGCCTCGAGCGTCGGCGCCGCCGCCGCCGCCAGGATCAACTCGGCCCGGCGGGTCGGCTCGTGCCATGCGCAGTGCGGGTCGAGCAGAACCTGGGGCGCTTGCGCGAGCCATGCGCGCAGCGGCTTCGAGGTGGGCGTGTCGCCGACCCTCAGGACGAGCTCCGGGAGATGCGCGCCGGCGAAGCGCTCCGCCCGCAGCAGCACGTCGTAGTGCGCCACGACATGCGAGCGGTCGTGGGCCCCGCAGCGGGCGCCGGACCCGGGCTCGGCCAAGAGCGGCCAGCCGGTGGCGGCCGCCAGCCGTGCCGCGGCCGCTGCCACTTCCTCTGAGCTCGGGCCGCAGACGAGCGCCCCGCGCGGCGTTGCGGCGAGGCGCGCCGCGAGCTCACGCACGTCGGCGTCGCGCGGGACGCCCGCGTGCTCGCGCAGCTCGGTCCAGGGGCGGCCGGCCGGCCGTCCCGCCCAGTCGGCCGGGCGCATGCCCTGCTCCGCCTGCGGCGCCAGCGGCTCCCGGAGCGGGAAGTTCAGGTGCACGGGGCCGGGCCTGCCGCCGGCGGCGGTCCACCAGGCGCGGCAGGCGAGCGCGCGGTGGTGGATTGCGGTGGCGCGCTCCGGCTCGTGCGTTCCCACCTCCACGAACCACTTGGCCGCTCCCCCGTAGAGCTTGAGCTGGTCGATCGACTGGCCGGCGCCGACCTCGCGCAGCTCGGGCGGGCGGTCGGCGCTCAGCACGATCAGCGGCACGCGCGCCTCCCAGGCCTCGACCACCGCGGGGTGGAGGTTGGCCGCGGCCGTGCCCGACGTGCAGGTCACCGCCACCGGCCTGCCGCTCGCCTTCGCCATCCCGAGCGCCACGAAGCCGGCAGAGCGCTCGTCGATCACGGACACCGCCTCGATCCCCTCCTGCGCCGCCAGCGTGAGCGACAGCGGCGCGTTGCGCGATCCCGGTGAGGTCACCGCATGGGTCATCCCGCAGCGCGCGAGCTCGTCCACGAAGGCCTGGACCGGCGCGTAGGTGCGGTTGATCGGGATCATCCAGGGCGATGCTGCTCTTCATCCCGGGCTTCATGCAGCGCGGCGAGGCTTGGCGACCCGTGGCAGAGCTCCTGCCGGAACGCTATCCGAGCACCCTGCTCGACCATGCGGAGCACAGCTACGAGGGCCGGCTCGAGGAGATCGCGCGGGCCGGCGCGGGGCGGGTGCTGGTGGGCTACTCCCTGGGCGGGCGCCTCGCGCTGCGCGCCGCGCTTCGGGAGCCGTCCGCCTACGCTGGCGTGGTAACGGTGGGCGCCACGGCCGGGATCGACGACCCGGCTGCGCGCTCCGCCCGCGCGGATGCGGACGACCGGCTCGCCTCCTGGATGGAAACGGCCTCGATCGAGGACGTGGTGGCCATCTGGGAGCGCCAGCCGCTGTTCGCCGACCAGCTCGAGACGCTCGTGGAGGAGCAGCGCCCCGGGCGGCTCTCCCACGACCCGCGCGAGCTGGCGATGCTGCTGCGAACCGCGGGCCAGGGCGTGCTCGAGCCGGTCTGGCACGAGCTGCTCGTGCTCGAGCTGCCCGTGATGGGGATCGCCGGCGCCCGCGACGAGGGCTACGCCGCCGCGGCCGGGCGAATCGCCCGGACGGCGCCGCGCGGGCGCGTGGCCGTGGTGGAGCACGCCGGCCACGCCCCCCAGCTGCAGCGCCCGGCGGAGGTCGCCCGCCTGCTGGAGCGCTTCCTCGCCGAGATCGAGCAGCAGCGCGTCCCCTAGGCGAGCCGCTCCACGGTCACCGCCTCGAGCGCCTCCTGCTCCACCCGGACTCCCAGGCCCGGGCCCGCTGGCACCTTCAGCGTTCCTCGTCTCGGCGCGGGCAGCGCCCGGGCGATCTCGGCGTCGAACAGGTCGAGCGTGGCCAGGCCGCAGGCCATGGAGACGCCCTCGGCGGCCGCAAGCTGGAGCGCCGCGGCGATCCCCCAGGGGCCGTCGAGCGTGCTCGACAAGAAGGCGCCGAGCCCGTGCGCACCGGCCTCGCGGAGCATCTCCCGGGCGGGCGCGAAGCCGCCGGAGCCGGCCAGCTTCACGTTGACCACGTCGCAGGCCTCGAGCTCCACCGCCCGCCGCAGCTCCCGCAACGAGCTCACCGACTCGTCCGCGGCGATCGGCGTGGACACCCGCTGGCGCACCTCGGCCAGCTCGCGCAGCGTGCGGCAGGGCTGCTCCACGAACTCGAGGTCGTTGTCCTCGATCGCGCGGATGGCGCGCACGGCGTCGTCCACCGACCACGCGCCGTTTGCGTCCACCCGCAGCGCGGGCCAGGGACCGACCGCCGCGCGCACGGCCGCCACCCGGTCGGGGTCGTCCGGAAGCCCGATCTTCAGCTTGAAGCAGGCATATCCGGCCCTCAGCCCGGCCCGCGCGCGCTCCGCGGCCTCCTCGGGCGGCCCGGCCGGCAGCGTCATGTTCACCGGGAGCGAGTCCTTGACCGGCTCGGCGAGCGGCCGCTCCTCCTGGCGCGCGTGCAGGTCGAGCCGGGCGATCTCCTCCGCCGCGCGCGCCTGCGGCGGGCGCCGTCCGCCGCCGCCGGTGAGCGCCGCGATCGCGCGCTCGAGCGGCACTCCGTCGTACGGCTCGA
>DASQNF010000128.1:0-3117 GCA_035645115.1 Thermoleophilaceae bacterium
CCGAACACGACCCTGGTGCGCGTCTTCGCGAGCGGACAGCGGGCGCAGGCGGCCGCCTCCCGGTAGAGCTCCACGAGCTCCGCGCGACGCTCCTCCGCGCTGCGTGGCTGCATGGGTCCGAAGGCTACGGATCGGACAAGACGCAAGCGCCCATGGATATCCTTGGCTGTGCCGGCCGCTACCCCCTGCGGAGTGGACCGGCACGGGAATGCACCCCACCGTCCACAGCCACCTTCGCCCCGTGCACCCCGAGGGCACGAGCCGCTTGGCCGTGATCGGAGCGGGCCGGCTCGGCAGCGCGCTGGCTCGAGCGCTGCGCGAATCGGGTTTCGAGGTCGAGGGACCGCTCGGCCGCGGCGCGGCGCCTCGCGGTTGCCACGCGGTCGTGCTCTGCGTCCCCGACTCCGAGATCCCCGCGGCGGCCGAGGCCGCCACGGCCGCCGCGCCGTACATCGGGCACACGAGCGGCGCCACGCCCCTGTCGGCGCTGGCGCCCGCGGGAGTCGAGCGCTTCGGGCTCCATCCGTTGCAGTCGTTCGCGCACGACACCGGGCCCGAGGCTTTCCGCGGTGTTGGCTGCGCCATCGCCGGCTCCTCCCCGGAGGCGCTCGAGCTTGCGAGCACCCTGGCCGGCCGGCTCGGCATGACCCCCTTCGAGATCGACGACGCCGGCCGCGGCGCCTATCACGCCGCGGCGTCGGTGGCCTCGAACTTCCTGGTGACGCTCGCGGCGGCGGCGGAGACGATCGCCGCGGGGGCGGGTCTCGAGCCGCAGGCTGCGCGCGCCCTCCTCGCGCCGCTCATGCGCGGGACGGTCGCCAACGTCGAGGCGCGGGGGCCCGAGGCCGCTCTAACCGGGCCGATTGCGCGCGGCGACGAGGCCACGCTCGCGGTCCAGCGCGGCGCCGTGGAGGCCGTGGCGCCCGAGCTGCTCGAGCTCTTCGACGAGCTGGTGCGCCGGACACGGTCGCTCGCCGGCGGGCACGCACGGCGCGCGGGTGAGGAGGTCTCGGCATGAGGACCGTGCGCACGGTCCGCGAGCTCCGCGATGCGCTCGCGCCGGCAAGGGCCGCCGGCCGCTCGATCGGGCTCGTGCCCACGATGGGCGCCTTCCACGAGGGGCATCTGTCGCTGATCCGTCGCGCGCGCGGCGACTGCGAGCTGGTGGTGGTCTCGCTCTTCGTCAACCCGGCGCAGTTCCGGCCCGGTGAGGACCTGGCCGGGTACCCCCGCGACGAGTCGCGCGACGCCGAGCTCGCGGAGGCGGAGGGCGTCGACCTGCTGTTCGCTCCGTCCCGGGCCGAGGTCTACCCGCCCGGATTCGACACGACGGTGACCGTGGGAGGGTTGACCGGCATGCTCGAGGGCGCGTCGACTCAGCGCGGCGCCGGCCACTTCGAGGGCGTGACCACCGTGGTCACGAAGCTGTTCAACATAGTCGGCCCCCACGTGGCCTACTTCGGCCAAAAGGACGCTCAGCAGGCGCTGGTCGTCCGCAAGCTGGTGAGCGACCTCGACATGCCGGTGCGGATCGAGGTCTGCCCCACGATCCGGGATGCCGACGGGCTCGCGCTCTCCTCGCGCAACGCCTACCTCTCGGCGGAGGAGCGCCGGCGGGCGCTCGCCCTCGGACGGGCGCTGCGCGCGGCGGAGGCGGCCGTGGGGAGCGGCGTGCGCGATGGCGCCGCCGTGCTGGCCGCCGCCCGCTCGGAGCTCGACGAGGCCGGCGTCGAGCCGGAGTACCTGGAGCTGCGCTCCACCACCGACCTGTCCCCCGTCGAGCGCGTGAACGGCTCGACGCTGCTCGCCGTGGCCGCTCGCATCGGCCGCGCGCGGCTGATCGACAACGCGATACTGAAAGGCGACCAATGAGCCCCTCCACCCCGCGCGCGAACGCGCCCCCGGCCAAGCGCCCGCGCGTGACGCTCTCGACGCTCGCCGAGCGCAAGGCCCTCGGCGAGCCGATCGCCATGGTCACGGCGTACGACTACCCGAGCGCCCAGGTGGCCGAGGAGGCAGGTGTGGACATGGTGCTGGTGGGCGACTCCGGCGCGATGACCGTGCTCGGCTACCCCTCCACGGTGCCGGTCACCCTCGAGGAGCTGCTGATGCTTGCCGCGGCCGTGCGGCGCGGGCTCTCCACGCCGCTGCTGATCGGGGACATGCCGTTCGGCTCCTACGAGGCGTCGAACGAGCTCGCGATCACGAACGCCCAGCGCTTCGTCAAGGAGGCCGGCTGCGACGCGGTCAAGCTGGAGCGCGGCGGGACGTCGGCCGAGCGGGCGCGCGCGATCGTCGGCGCGGGGATCCCGGTGATGGGCCACGTGGGCCTCACGCCTCAGAGCGCGACCGCGCTCGGCGGCTACCGCTCTCAGGGTCGCACCGCCGAGCGGGCGCTCGAGGTGATGCACGACGCGCTCGCGCTCCAGGCCGCGGGCTGCTTCTCGATCGTCTTCGAGGCTATCCCCAGCGCTCTCACCGAGCTGATGCTGCCGCGGCTGGCGATCCCGGTGATCGGGATCGGTGCGGGCCCGGACACCGACGGGCAGGTGCTCGTATTGCACGACCTGCTCGGCATCTACGACGGGCACACGGCCCGCTTCGTGAAGCGCTACGCGAACGTGCGCGCGGCGATGCTGAAAGGCGTGAGCGCCTTCGCCGAGGACGTTCGACAGCGCCGCTATCCGGGGCCTGAGCACGGCTACACGATGGCGCCCGACGAGGTCGCGCGGCTGCGCGAGATGGTCGGCGAGCCCGCCGGCGAGCCGTTCACGGGCGGCTTCTCGCTCTAGGGGGCAGGCCCACGCCTCAGCGTCGGCCTTCGACGCCGCCATGCTGCCGCGTCCAAGCCGAGCCCGTGCAGGTGCTGGCGCCCGCGTACCGAAACCTGGACGAGGCAGGCGGGTTGACGCCTACGCCCAGCTCTAGACGGATCGAAAGGAAGGTGCCGATGAAGCGATGGGTTAGTCGTCTCTTGCCGTCGCCTGCGATGGTCGTGGCGCTGACGGCGCTGTTCGTTGCGATGGGGGGATCGGCCTATGCCCTCGTCGTGACCAGCGGCAGCATCAAGGACAACACGATCAGGAGCTCCGACGTCCGCAACGGCGGCCTGCTCGG
>DASQNF010000129.1:0-20671 GCA_035645115.1 Thermoleophilaceae bacterium
AGGGTACTCCTTCGCCGGCCGCGGACCACGGCCCGCCGCGGCCGATTCGGGCCGGCGGCTCAGCCCGACTTGACCGGCGCGTTCCAGCGCCGGATCACCGCGGTCTCGCGCTCGAAGCCGAGCACCGACACAGTGGCGGTGGAGAGGGCGAACAGCGCGCCGTGCTCGGGCGCGAGTCCGAGCCAGCGGGCCGCGAGCACGCGCAGGACGTGGCCGTGCGCGAACAGCGCAACGCTCTCCCCCAGGGTCCGAAGGCGCTCGACGAGCGGGTCGAGCCGCGCCCCCACCTCGGCCACGGTCTCGCCACCCGGGCAGCCGTCCCGCCACAGGAACCAGCCTGGCCGGGACTCGCGGATCTCGGCTGTGGTGATCCCCTCGTAGTCGCCGTAGTCCCACTCGAGCAGCGCGTCGCTCGGCTCGGCGTGCTCGCCGAAGCCGGACAGCCGGCAGGTCTCCCGCGCCCGCTCAAGCGGGCTCGTGAGCACGCGCCCGAAGCTCCACTCCGAGAGCGCGTCGCGCAGCAGGGCCGCCTGCTCGCGGCCGACGTCGGTCAGCGGGATGTCGGCACGCCCGGTGTGCCGCATGTCCATGCTCCACTCGGTCTCCCCGTGGCGGACCAGGACGATCTCGGGCATGGGCCGGATGCTCGCAGGCCACGCTCGCCGCCGCCGCGCGCCGCGATGCGGTCGAGCTCGCAGCTCAGAGCGCCGGCCAGGCGTGGACGGGCTCGTTGGAGTGCATCAGCTCGCGGTAGCGGACGGTGAGCTCGCGGAGCGCGTCGGGGCGGTCGAGCCCGCGCTCGCCGTAGAGGCGCCCGAAGGCGGCGCTCTGCCAGGCGGCGCCGTTGGTGAGCCCCACGCAGCGGCGCTCGATCACGCCGAGCAGGCGCTCGCGGTCGCCGCCGTCCACGCCCGCCGACTCCAGTCCGGCGTGGGCCATCGCCAGCAGCCTCCGCAGCACAAGCTCCGCCACGGGGACCTCGCCCACGCCGGGCCAGTAGACGCGCGCCTCGATCCCGTCGCGGGCGCCCGCGTGGAGGTTGTCCTCGGCGGCGTCGAACGACATCTGCGACCAGACCGGTCGCTCGTCCTCTACCAGCGAGCGGATCAGGCCGTAGTAGAAGGCGGCGTTCGCCAGGATGTCGACGACCGTCGGGCCCGCCGGCAGGAGCCGGTTCTCCACCCGCACGTGCGGGCGCCCGCGCACCACATCGTAGATCGGCCGGTTCCAGCGGTAGACGGTGCCGTTGTGGAGCCGCAGCTCGGCCAGGCTCGGCACGTCGCCGCGCTCGAGCGTCTCGAGCGGGTCCTCGGCCTCGCACACCGGCAGCAGCGCCGGGAAGTAGCGCACGTTCTCCTCGAACAGGTCGAAGATCGAGGTGATCCAGCGCTCCCCGAACCACACCCGCGGGCGCACCCCCTGGGCCTTCAACTCGTCCGGCCGCGTGTCGGTGGCCTGCTCGAAGAGCGCGATGCGCGTCTCGCGCCACAGCTCCTTGCCGAAGAAGAACGGCGAGTTGGCGGCCACCGCCACCTGCACCCCGGCGATCGTCTGGGCGGCGTTCCAGTACGCGGCAAAGGCGTCCGGGTCGACCTGCTGATGGAGCTGGACGCTCGTGCAGGCGGCCTCGGGAGCAATCGTGTCCGCGTAGGTCTGGAGTCGCTCCTGACCGCTGATCGAGATCTCGAGGTCCTCGCCGCGGGCGGCGAAGATCTGCTCGTTGAGGAGCCGGTAGCGCGCGCTGTCGCTGAAGGCCTCCGCGCTCAGGTGCGCCTCGTAGATCGTGGGCAGGATGCCGATCAGCATCATGCGCCCGCCCACCGGCCGCGCGCGCTCCTCGGCCTGGTTGAGGCTCTTGCGGATGTCGGCCTCGAGCTCGGCGAACACGCCGCCCTCCAGCAACCGCGGTGGGATGTTTATCTCCACGTTGAACTGGCCGAGCTCGGTCTGGAAGGCGGCGTCGGCGATCGCCTCGAGCACCGCGTGGTTGATCATCGCCGGGTCGCCTGCGTCGTCGGTCAGGTTGAGCTCGATCTCGAGCCCGAACGAGCGCAACTCGGGATCGAAGCGCGACTCGCGCAGCATGCGCGCGAACACGTCGAGGCAGGAGCGAACCTTCGTCCGGTAGCGCTGCCGGTCGTCGCGGCTGAAGACCTTCGCGGCTACTTCCTCGCCCACGGTACGTGGAGGCTACCCAGAGAGCGAGGCCGACAGAACGACGATTGCGACCCGCACGCGGGTGTGAGCGCCGCGCCGGCGCTTACAGCAGGTACGGGACGGCCCCCACCGCCCCGAGGGTGTACCACGCCCCGAACGCGAGCGTGAGCAGGCCGAGCGTGGGAGCGAACGCGATCGCCCGCCGCAGCACCGGCCCCCTGGTGATCGCGTAGCCGAACCCCGACGACAGCAGCGCCATCGAGATCGCCGTGCCGAGCGCGAGCACAACGAGCGCGGCCACGGCCTCCGCCTGTCCCGGGATGGTCGCCAGCAGCAGCACGCCCACCCCAGCCGAGCCGCCCACCCCATGAAGCAAGCCGATGCCGAAGGCCTGAGCGGGTGAGCGCCCGAGCCAGTTCTCGGGCTCGTGCGCGTGGTCGTGGCGCGCCGGGTGCGGCTCGTGCGCGTGCTCGTGGCGCGCGGCGTGCTGCTCGTGCGGGTGCAGGTGGCGGTGCTCGATCTCACCGTGCCGGTGGGCGTGAACGTGGAAGCGGCCGTGCCGCCAGCGCACCAGCAGCCGGAGCGCAAGGAAGGTGATCACGAGCCCGACGAGCGTCTCGGCGCCCTGCTGGACGATGTCCGGCAGATAGGCCTGGAAGAGCACGATCGGCAGGCCGAACAGCGCGAGCGTCGCCGCGTGACCGAGGCCCCAGGCGAGGCCGAGCTTGCCGGCCCGGCGCGTGCCGTCTCCCGGCTCGGATGCGATCAGCGTGGAGACAGCGGCCAGATGGTCGGGGTCCGACGCGTGGCGCAGGCCCAGCAGCAGGGCCACCGCGAGCACGAGCGCCAGTGTCTCGCCGTGCGCGAGCTCCGCCACCCACTGGTCAAGCCCGAACATCGACGCTCCCCGCCTCGGCCGCCAGCCTCGCCGCGGCCACCGCGAGCTGCCCGTACGCGATTCCGCCGTCGTTCGGCGGCAGCCGCTCCGGCACCAGCACTCTGAGCCCGCGGGTCTCGAGGAGCGTGGCCGTCAGCTCGAGCAGGCGCTTGTTCTGGAACACGCCGCCCGAGAGCACGACTGTGTCCACGCCGTGGCGGCCCGCCGCGAGCTCGCAGGCGCCGGCGGTGGCCGCGGCGAGGGTGTTGTGGAAGCGGGCCGCCACCAGCCGTGCCCCCGCGCCCGCCTCGAGCTCGGCCACGAGCGCCCGGATGGTGGGGCGCGCGTCCAGCACGAGCGTGCCGCCGCCTTCGTCGCGCACGGGCAGCGGGTAGGCGCCCGCCTCGTTGCGGTCGACGGCCGCCTCGAGCTCAACCGCCGCCTGCCCCTCGTAGTTGACCTCGGTGCGCACGCCGCAGAGCGCGGCCACCGCATCGAAGAGCCGGCCGGCGCTCGAGGTGAGCGGCGACGCCACGCCGGTGCGCGCGAGCCCCGCCACCTGGCTCCAAGACTCCGCGCTGACGCGTCCGCGCAGGCCGCGTGGCAAGCTCGGCGGGCCCTCCGGCGGGTCATCCATCGCCGCCACGAGCCACGCGCAGGCCATCCGCCACGGCTGGCGGATCGCGGCCTCGCCGCCCGGCATCCGCACCGGTAGCAGCATCCCCACGCGCTCGGCGTGCGCGAGCCCGCCGAGCAGCAGCTCTCCTCCCCAGCCGCTGCCGTCCTCGCCGTAGCCGGTGCCGTCGAAGATCGCGCCGATCGCGCGCCCGGTCACGCCGTGCTCGGCGAGGCAGGCAGCCAGGTGGGCGTGATGGTGCTGCACCCCGATCAGCCGCGCACCGGAGCGCTCGCGCGCGTACTTGGTCGACAGGTACTCGGGATGCAGGTCGTGCGCCACCACCTCGGGGTCGACGGCGAACAGCCGCTGGAAGTGCTCGATGCCGACCTCGAACGAGCGCAGCGTCTCGTAGTTCCGGAGGTCGCCCACATGGTGGCCGACCCACGCGCGGTCGCCCCTCGCAACGGCGAAGGTGTTCTTGAGCTCCGCCCCGCAGGCGAGCAGGTGACGGCCGCAGTCGAGCGGCAGGCGAATGGCGTCGGGGACGCGCCCGCGGGAGCGCCGCAGCAGCAGTGGGCGCCCGCGGGCCACGCGTAGCACGCTGTCGTCCGTGCGCGTCTCTATCGGCCGGTCGTGGAACAGGAACAGGTCCGCGATCTCGGCGAGCCGCTCGGTCGCGTCCTCGTCGCCGTGGGCGATCGGCTCGTCGGAGACGTTCCCGCTCGTCATCACGATCACGGCCCCCACGTCCGCGAGCAGCAGGTGATGAAGCGGCGAGTAGGGGAGCATCACGCCGAGCTCCCGCGCGCCCGGCGCCGCCGCCGCGGCCACCCGCGCCTCGGGGCGACGGCGCGCGAGCACGATCGGCCGCGCGCGCTCGAGCAGGAGCTCCTCCTCGAGCGGGGTCAGCTCCACGAGCTCGCGGGCGCCGGCGAGGTCCGCTGCCATCAGCGCGAACGGCTTGTCCTCGCGGTGCTTGCGCGCCCGCAGCTCGGCCACCACGGCCTCGTCGCCGGCGCGGCAGGCCAGGTGGTAGCCGCCGATCCCCTTCACCGCCACGATCGCGCCCGCCTGCAGCGCGCGGGCGGCGGCCTCGACGGCGTCTCGCGCACCGGGGTCCGCCACCTCTCGCCCGCCGGCGTACGCCAGCCGCACCTGGGGCCCGCATTCGGGGCATGCGTTTGGCTGGGCGTGGAAGCGCCGGTCCGTCGGGTCGCGGTACTCGGCGAGGCAGTCGGGGCACATCTCGAAGCCCGCCATCGTGGTGTGCGGGCGGTCGTAGGGGACGTTGCGCACAATCGTGAAGCGGGGGCCGCAGTTCGTGCAGTTGATGAACGGGTAGCGAAAGCGCCTGTCGGCCGGGTCGAAGAGCTCGGCCAGGCAGTCGGAGCAGGTGGCGCTGTCGGGCGTGACGGCCGCACGCGGCTCCCCTGCGCCCGGGCTCTCTCGGATGCTGAAGCCGCGCTCGCCGAGCTCCTCGAGCTGCTCCGCGGTGACCCGCTCGACGTTCGCCAAGGGCGGCGCCTCGGCCGCCAGCCTCGCGAGGAAGCGCTCCACCGTCTCCGATGGCGCCTCCACCTCGACCACCACCCCGCGCGAGTCGTTCAGCACGTGGCCGGCCACGCCCAGTTCGTCGGCCAGCCGGTAGACGTAGGGGCGGAAGCCCACCCCCTGGACCGTGCCCTCCACGCGCGCGCGCACGCGAGTCATCGCGGCGGCTCCTGTTGGCCCAGCGCGCCCTGCGGCCCCGGCGCACCCTGCTGTCCCGGCCCGCCCTGCGGTCCGGGCGTCTCCTGCGGGCGTGCGCGCATCTCGCTGAGGACGAGGCCGTAGAGCAGGTGGTCAGCCGCCAGCCCGGCGCGGTCGACCGGGCGCAGCTCCTTCGACTGCGTCAGCCCGAGCAGCGGGGCTACGCCGAGCTCGAAACCGAGCCAGATCGCCAGCCCGTACGCCGGCCCCGCCCAGCGCCGGCGCCGAAGCTCGTCGGGGAGCAGGGCGAACGTCGCGCCGCCGGCCGCTCCGTAGCCCCAATGGAAGAGCTCGAGCGCCGCTCTGCGCTTCTTGCGCGGCACCATCATCATCAGGCCGCCCGCCTTTTGCTTGAGGATCGCCTGGGGCGGCGCCTGCTCCACGATCCCGAGGTTCACGGTCAGGGCGCGCATGCCCGTCATCGCCATCGCGGCCACGACGCCGCGGCCGGCGGCGTGGACCACCTCGTTCACGGCGCCGCCTCAACCAGGTCGCGCAGCAGGTGGTAGGCGCTCGCCTGAGCCTCCTGGATGCGCGGAATGCGCTCCGAGCGGGTAACCACGACGTGGTCCGCCAGGCGCTCGGCGGCCACGCGGCCGCCGTCGTAGCCCACCATCGCGATCGTGCGCAGGCCGCGCGCCCGCGCCTCCGCCAGCGCCGCGATCACGTTCGGCGAGCTCCCGCTCGTGGAGATCGCGAGCAGGGCGTCGCCCGCGCGTCCGTGGGCGATCACCTGGCGCGAGAAGATCGCCTCGGTCCCGATGTCGTTCGCGATCGCGGTGAGGATGGCCGGATCCTCGGTCAGGTCCATCGCCCGCCGCGGCGGCCAGCCGGGCTCGGCGGGACAGCGGAAGTCCGCCACCGCGTCCATCGCGTCCGTGGCGGAGCCGCCGTTGCCGAGCGCGAGCAGGCAGCCGCCGGCGTCGAGGTCCTGGCGGACCCCGCGGGCGGCGGCGATCAGCTCGTCGCGGTTGTCGGTGAGCGTCTGCGCCCGCAGCTCCGCAACCTCCTCGGCCTTCGCTAGCACCGAGCGGCGCACGTCGGCCACGATCGCCTCGAGGTCGTCCTCGCGCTCCCCCAGGAACGGGTAGAGGAAGCTCGAGGCGCCGGTGTCGTGGGTGCGACGCGCGCTGCGCCCCTCGAGCAGGCCCCGGTGGTCGAAGAACACGTGCACGAGCTCCCAGAGCACGTGGTAGAGCGTCTCCACGAGCTCCTGGCGCACCTGCGCGTCGCGCCCCGGCGGCTCGAACTCCCACTCGGCGCCGGCCGGAGCGAACGCGAGCGTCAGGCAGCCGCGTTCGCGCGCCACGGCGATCGCCGCCGCGGCCTCGCCGTCGTCCTCGTGGGCGCCGAACCCGATGGCGATGTCGTCCGGCTCTGCCGTGAGGGCGACCTGCGTCGCGAGCGGCCCGCCCTCGCCGGCCAGGCCTACGGCCGGCAGCGCGCGCTTGCCCACGATCACCGGGTGCACGAACTCGACGGCTACGTGCCGGGCGTCGGAGCGCGCGGCCGGCGAGCGGCCAAAGGCGATCAGCCGCCCACCGCGCGCGAAGCGCTCGGCCATCCGATGGCAGAGCCGGGCGAGCCGCTCCGCCTCGGCCTCGAAGAAGTCGCCGTTCGCCTGCGTGCGCTCGGCCAGCGCGGTCTCGAGCCTGCGGTGGAGAACGTCGCTCCCGAGCGCCTGGGTCAAGCGGGCGCCTCCACCGGCGCGCCCAATCGGGCCAGCCAGTCGCGCCACTGCTCGATCCCCTCCCCCGTCTTCGCGCTCACCAGGATGCGCTCGACCCCCGGGTTCACCGCGTCCAGGTTGTAAAGGAACTTGTCGAGGTCGAAGTCGAGGTGCGGCAGCAGGTCGATCTTGTTCACGAGCACGAGCTCGCAGGCCCGGAACATGAGCGGGTACTTGAGCGGCTTCTCCTCGCCCTCGGTGACCGCCGAGACCATGATGCGGGCGTCCTCGCCGACCCTGAACTCGGCCGGGCAGACGAGGTTGCCCACGTTCTCGATCACGAGCAGGTCGATGTCGTCGAGCGGCAGGTCGGCGAGCGCCGAGCGCACCATGTTCGCGTCGAGATGGCACTCGCCGCCGAAGCTCGGAGCGGTGTTCAGCTGGGTCACGGGCACGTGCAGCGAGGCCAGCCGGTCGGCGTCCAGCGACCCCTGCACGTCGCCTTCGAGCACGCCCACTCGCACGCCCGGCAGCTCGGCGACCACGCGCTCGAGCAGGGCTGTCTTGCCGGCCCCGGGAGCGCTCATGAAGTTGACCACCCGCACTCCGGCGCGGTCGAAGTCGGCCCGGTTGGCTCGCGCGATCGTGTTGTTGGCGTCGAGCGCTTCCTCGACGACCTTCACCTTGGTGCGATGCATCTGGATCGACCGGGCTACATCGACCGGATCTTCATGTACCTGCGCAGCTCCGGGAGCTGCACGGCCACCGCCGTCCCTATGGCTGCCACCAGGCCCAGCAACGCGAACTTCATCTCGCCTTCTCCTCCTTGTTGACGGTTACAAGCTCCTCCAGCAGCTCCTCGACGAGCCGCTCGGCCTCCCCCAGAGCCGCCCGCACGGGCTCCGACAGCTCGACGACGAACTCCTCCGCGTCGGCGCTCAGCCGGTTCGCCGGCTCGCAGCCGACTACCAGCGTGCGCGGCGGATCGGCCCCCAGGCCCTGCACCATTGCCAGCACCTTGACCGGGTCCATGCCGTGAGTGTCGATCGCGACCTCGCCGGCGTCGATCTCCGGCTCGATCACGTAGAGCGTCCCGGGCGCGTCACCGCGCGGAGCGGCGTCGAGGAGGACGACCGCGTCGTAGCCGCCGTCCACCATCGCGTAGGCGAGGTCCATGCCGCGGATGCCGTAGTCCACGACGTCCACGCCCGCGGGAAGCTCGCGGCGGGCGAGCCGATCGGCGAGCGCGACGCCCCAGCCGTCGTCGCCAAGGAACACGTTCCCTATCCCCGCGACGAGCAAGCGCGGGCCCGCGGGCGCCTCCGCACGCGCCGCGTCGGCGGGCCCCAGCGGCTCCACCTCCTCGGGCGTGAAGAAGAAGCGGTGCCCGGGCTGCCTGCGCATGCCGAGGTCGCGGCCCGGGTCGTCATCGACGATCACCGTGAACTGGATGCGCCCCTCCATGTCCTGCTCGACGCCCTCGATCACCGCGACCATGCCGTCGAGAGCTGAGTCGAACACATCCGTCCGCGTGCGGGGGCGCAGCCGCACCCGGCTGCCCGCCCGGAGCTGCGCGCCGTCCACGAGCACCGCGTCCGGGCCCGGCCGCTCGAGCTCCTCCCAGTATCCGGGGCGCTCGCTCATCGCTCGCGCGCCATCCCGAACTCGCGGACCGCGCCGTGGAGGTTCAGGAGCTGCTCGGGCGTGAGCGCCTCGGTGCGCTCGAGGATCTCGCGCGTGCGCGGATCGGAGTCGCGCATCTCCGCCTTCTCCTCGTCGGTCAGGCTGAGGATGTTGAGCACGAGCATCTGGTCGATCTCGCCGCCGTCGAAGAGGTCGCCCGGGCTCTCGGGGGCGATCCGGGGGTGGTCCTCAAGGATGATCGGCGACGAGAGCACCGTGCTGCGGTCGTCCGGATCGCCGACGAGCACCGGCCAGGTGTTGTCGTTCGTGCAGGCCTCCGCGAGCTCGCGCAGAGCGTCGGGGGGGTCGGTCTGCGACACGAACGCGCCGGGGCTCGCGTGCAGGACGGTGTGCGTGGAGCAGAACGTGCGCTCGAGCGCCTGCTCTCGCGATCCGCCCTCGAACGGAGTGGTGTTCACGATCCGCACGCCCACTCGCCATAGCCGCGAGCGCAGCTCCTGCGCTGCGATCTCCACCGCTCCACGGAGCTCCTTCCAGCTTCGCACCAGCACGCCGGGACGCTCCCCGGCCTCGTCCGCGAGCGGCTCCTCCCGACTCGCGGCCGCAACCTCGATCGCCGCCGTGTATCCGCCGGTCAGCTCCTCGAGCGAGAGCGGCCTCACGGCGATCTCACGCTCGGTCGCCTCGCTCCAGGACAGATGCCGCTCGCCCGCCACCGTCAGCTCGTCGACGGGTTCGAGATCGCCTTCGGGTGTCACGCGAGCCACCTGGCGCTCGACCACGTGCAGGAAGCGGACGCTCACCTCCACGCGGGTGGCCGCGCTCGCCTCGAGCAGGCATTGCGTCTGCATCGACCACGGATCGTCCTCCCGCCCCTCGCTGTGCGCGCGCGGGTACACGCCCCCGAACGTCCAGCGCTTCTGGTTCTTGAGCGCCGAGCGCCGATACGGCCAGAGGACGTAGCCCTCGTAGAGGACGGCGTCGGCGATCGCCCGGACCGGGTCGACCGGGGCCGCCACTAGGACCCCTCCCCCCGATCGTCGAGCAGCGAGCTCAGCGTCTCCTCCCAGCTCGCGTGCTGGCGGCGCGAGCGGTGGTCGTTCAGGCGGTCGTAGGTCGCGCGGTCGATCCGCAGCCAGGCGCTGCCCGGGAAGTGCTGGTCCATCGCGTCGCGCCAGACCGTCACGGGCATGTCGAACAGGGCCTCCTTGTCCCATCCGATCATCGCCGTCTGCAGTCCGCCCCCCTCCCCCGCGTAGAACACCGACCCGCTGAACAGCAGCTCGAGCGGCACCGTGCCGCCCTCGAGCGCGTTGAGGTAGCGCGAGGCCTTCACCTCGAGGTCGTACGTGCAGGGCACGTCGAGCTCCACCACGGCGCTCGCGGGGAACGGAGGCACCACGACCGTGGTGCGCAGCCACGGCAGCGTCGCTAGCGTCGAGCCCCAGCGGTCGGGCGTGCCGAACAGGTCCACGAGCCGCTCCTGCGCCCCCGGATCGTACGGCCGGCGGCGGGCGGCGATCTGGATCTGGACGTTCAGCAGCACCGATCGAACGTCGTGCCCGCTCAGGCTCTCGATGGCCAGCTCGAAGCGGATCGTCGGCGCGGCCGAGTGCTCGAGCGCGCGCGCGCCGCGCACGGCGAAGCCGAGCTCCGGGACTCGCGGGCCGGTCACGGCCGCATGGGAAGCTGCCGTCATCGGCCGCTAGCCCGGGGAGAGGTTCGGCATGCTCGGGTCGATCGGCCCGGCGGCGTCGGGGTTGATGCCGGTCGAGGCGCGCGAGGTGCGGCGCCCGTCCGGCAGGTGCCCGCCGTTCTTCTCGTAGTTGCCCTTCGAGTTGCCCGACTTGACGCCGGGGGTGTGGGCCGGAAGGTCCGCCGCCGGCCCCTTGTCGGTCTTCATCTTCGCCATCTCACTACCTCCTGCCCGGCGCCGCGGCGGCGTCGAGCCTCTGAAAGAAACGGTCGATTTCCTCCCACACCTCGGTGCCGCCGCCGAAGCCGCGCCAGCGGGTGCGGATCAGGCCCACGAGCGCGTAGCAGTCCTCGATCGGCACTATCCACTGGCGCCGTTCGCCCTTCGCGCGGTTCACGAGCAGCGCCTCCACGTCGTCGGCCATTTCCGCGAGCGCCGGGTTGGCGGCCTCGAGCTCGCTCCAGGCCTCGAGGCCGAGCAGCGACTCGGTCGGGCCCGCCGGGCTCGGGTAGTAAGCCATCACGCGTCCCTCCCGCGAGTTGCGGAAGAAGAACGCCATGTCCACCGGGATGCTCAACTGCTCCCAGGTCATGTCGTCGAGCACGAGCTCGTCGAGCGAGACGCGACGCGTTGGGACGAGCTTGTAGTGCCCGCCTCCGGCCGCGTCGCCGTCGAAGAGCAGCGAACAGGCCTTGCACGTGCAGAGCAAATCCCGCTTCTCGAGGTCGAGCAGGTGGCGGTGCTCGGGCGCGACGGCCACGCCGCACAGCTCGCAGACCTCGTCCTCCACCCGGGCGGGCGGTTGCGCCGTGGCGCTGCCGGCATCGGCCGCGGGCCCCTGCGCCAGGCGCCGCAGCCGCGAGCCGGCAAGCGAGGAGGGCGCCGCCATGGCTAGACGGGGGCCGCCAATGCGACCTTGACGAGCCCAGTGTCGTCCACGAGCAAGGGAACCGGCTCGAGATGCAGCTGCGGCGAGTCGAGACAGCGGCCGGCGCGCAGGACGTCGTAGCGGCTGCCGCAGCCGGGACAGGTGAGGTCGAACTTCTCGAGCGTTCCGCCGCCGAGCGACTCGCCGCAGCTCGGACAACCGGGCCGGTAGGCGTACAGGCGCGTGTCCTGGCGAATGAACAGCAGCGGCTCGCCCGCCACATCCCTCACCAGCGGGGCGCCGGCCTCGAGGTCGGGCAGGCCGCCCGCCATCACCCAGGCGCCGGCGGGCGCGGCGGGGTCGGGCGGCGAGCCGTTCGCCTCGCCGTGCCCATTGCCTGCCCGGCCCGTCGGCGCAAGCCCCTCGATCTGGATGAGCGTGGGCGCAGGCGCCTGCTCGGCCACGGCGCCGTCGGCCACCACCTCCTCGATCTCCGGCGCGGCCTCGTGGATCGCCTTCTCGATGGCGAGCTTGAGCGTCATGGAGGACGACGGGCAGCCGCTGCAGCTGCCCTCGAGCTTCAAGCGCGCCACCCGCTCGTCCACGGCGAGCAGCTCGACGTTGCCGCCGTGCGACTCGAGGTAGGGGCGAACGCTCTCGAGCGCGGCATGGACCCGCTGCTCCACCGGCACGGGATGCAGCCCGTGGATCAGCAGCAGATGCGAGACGAGCGCGTCGCCCGCCAGCGACTCGGCCATCGTGCCTTGCGAGTCGTGCTCGGCCACGACGTCCACGATCCGCTCGAGGCCCTCCCCGTAGAGGTCGAGCAGCGCCCTCACCACCTCGGTGGTGTTGGCGCGCGCCGCCGGGTCCGGAAGGCCCTCCAGCTCCTCCAGGAGCGCCTCTACCCTCGCGACCTGCTCGAGCGGCTCGCGATCCTCCATGCGGCCTCCTAGCCGTGCTCGCCGAACATCGGCGAGTGCACCTTTCGCAGGGTCTTGCCCTTGCCCAGGTACATGTGCACCCCGCACGGCAGGCACGGGTCGAAGCTGCGCACGGCCCGCATGATGTCAATGCCCCGGAACTCGTCCTGGCCGTTCTCCTCGAAGATCGGCTGGCCCATAACCGCATCCTCGTAGGGACCCGGCGTCCCGTAGGCGTCGGTGGGGCTGCCGTTCCACGGCGTGGGCGGGTAGGGGTGGTAGTTCGCGATCTTCCCGTCCCGGATCACGAGGTGGTGCGAGAGCACGCCGCGCACCGCCTCGTGGAAGCCGCAGCCGATGGCCTCCTCGGGGACGTCGAAGTTCTCGAAGACCTTCGTGTCGCCCTTTGGCACCAACGTCAGCGCCTCGTCGAGGAAGTGCATCGCCATCGCCGCCGAGTAGGCCACGAAGTAGATCCGCGCCCGGTTGCGCTCGATCGCGTTCGACCACTGCGGGACCTTCCACTCGAGCGTCTGCTCCGGCGTGTTCGGCGTCTGCGGGAGATTGATCAGCACGCTCTGGCCCGTGGCCTTCACGAACGGCGTGTCCACCTTGCCCGCCAGCGCGGTCACCCACAGCCGAGCCAGCGCGCCGCCGCCCGTGTCGAGCGCCAGGTGCTGCTGGGTGCGCTGGTCATACCAGCGCGGGCTCATCACCCAGCTGTAGTTGCCGGCCTCGAGGTCGCGCTTCTGCGGCTTGGGGATGGTCGTCTGGTTCCAGGGGTGGCGCAGGTCGACGGGATTGCCGAGCGGATCCTTTTCGACGAACACCTCCTCGCCGGTCCAGTCCTCGTAGTACGAGGACCCGAGCAGGATGCGGATGCCGAGGTTGATGTCCACCAGGTTGGTCGTGACGAGCTCGCCGTCGACCACCACGCCCGGGGTGACGAACATCTCGTTGCCCCAGTGCTCCATGTTCTTGTAGTCGTAGTCGACGTGGCGGGGGTTGTTCCACGCCCCCCAGCAGCCGAGCAGGATGCGGCGGCGGCCAACCTCCTCGTAGCCCGGCAGGGCCTCGTAGAAGAAGTCGAACACGTCGTCGTTCATCGCGACGGCCTTCTTGATGAAGTCGAAGCAGCGCAGCAGCCTCGACAGGTAGTCGGTGAACAACGTGGGCGTCGGCTGCGTGCCGACCCCGCCCGGGTAGATCGTCGAGGGGTGCACGTGGCGCCCCTCCATCAGGCAGATCATCTCGCGCCCGATGCGGCTCATCAGCAGGGCTTCCTTGTACGTCTCCCCCACGAACGGGTTGTAGGAGCGCATGATGTCCGCGATCGTGCCGTGGCCGTGCATGTCCGCGTGGGGAGCCGGGGTCGACTCCGCCTTCGACATCACGCTCGGGTTCGTGTCCCTCACCATCTGCTCGCAGAAGTCCACGAACACCAGGTTGTCCTGGAAGATGATGTGGTCGAAGATGTACTCGGCGGCCTCGCCCAGGTTGACGATCCATTCGCCGAGCGGCGGCGTCTTCACGCCATACGCCATCTGCTGCGCGTAACAGGAGCAGACCGCGTGGTTGTCGCCGCAGATCCCGCAGATGCGGCTCGTGATGAAGTGCGAGTCGCGCGGGTCCTTGCCCTTCATGAAGATGCTGTAGCCACGGAACAGCGACGAGGTGGCCTTGCAGCTCACGACCTCGCGGTTGTCGAAGTCGATCTTCGTGTAGATCCCGAGGTTGCCGACGATGCGCGTGATCGGGTCCCACGCCATGTCGACGAGCTTGCCTGCCTCCGGCTTGATCTTCTCCTGAACGGCCATTCCCGCTCTCCTTCCTCCTCTAGTTGCCCCAGCGAGGCTGGTAGCCCGTGGTGAGCTCGGGGCGGTTGTGCCGCCATTTCGTCTCTTTGTTGACCGTCTTGTTGGTGATCGTCCGCAGCTTGCGGATCATCGGCCCGTAGGTGCCGCTGAACGCCGATGACAGCGTGCCGCCGGGCGGTGCGTCCATGAACGGCATGAACTTGTCGGGGAAGCCGGGCATCGTGCACCCGATGCAGATGCCGCCCACGTTCGGGCAGCCACCGAGGCCCGCCATCCAGCCGCGCTTCGGCACGTTGCAGTTCACGACCGGGCCCCAGCAGCCGATCTTCACCTGGCACTTGGGCGAGTTGTAATCGGCGGCGAAGTCGCCCTGCTCGTAGTAGCCGGCGCGGTCGCAGCCCTCGTGGACCGTCTTGCCGAAGATCCACTGGGGGCGCAGGGCCTCGTCGAGCGGGATCGTCGGAGCGAGGCCGGCCGCCTGGTAGAGCAGCCAGGTCAGCGTCTCCATGAAGTTCTCGGGCTGCACCGGGCAGCCGGGGACGTTGACGATCGGAAGCCCGCCCGCCGAGCGGAAGTTCCAGCCGAGGTAGTCGGCGAGGCCCATGCAGCCGGTCGGGTTGCCGGCCATCGCGTGGATGCCGCCGTAGGTGGCACAGGTACCCACCGCGACGACCCCCCAGGCCTTTGGCGCGAGCCGGTCGATCCACCAGTTGAGCGTCAGCGGCTCGCCGGTGGCGAGGTCGTTGCCGAACGAGGTCCAGTAGCCGTCGCCGTTGATCTGCTCGTTCGGGATCGAGCCCTCGATCACGAGCACGAAAGGGGCGTCGAGCTCGTCGTCCACCGCCTGGCGGAACGGCTTGAGGTACTCCTCGCCGCCGAGTGTGGGCGAGAGCACCTTGTTGTGGAGGTTGACCTTCGGCAGGCCCGGGATCGCGCCCAGCAGGACGTCCTCGATGCCGGGCTGGCCCGCCGCCGTGATCGAGATGGTGTCGCCGTCGCAGCTCATCCCCTCCGAGATCCAGAGGATGTGGACCTCCTCGACGCCTGGGCTCGCGGTTCCTTCGCTAGGCATGACGCATACCTCCGGTGGTGGTCATCGTCTCCTCCAGTTCGAGTGAGTCCACGAGCAGCTCCTCGCCGGCCGTGACCTCGACGTCCAGCCCGCCACAAGCGGCGCATGTGAGCGGAAAGTGCTCGAGCACGCTCGTGGCGGCGCAGGCGCGACAGTGCCCGGCCGCCGGCACCTCCTCGACTCGCAGCTCCGCGCCCTCGAGGCATGTGCCCTTCGCGGTCAGCTCGAACGCGAACTCGAGCGCACTCGGCACGACCTGGCGCAGGTGGCCGACCTTGATGTCGACCGCGTAGACGCGGCGCCCCGCCGCGTGGCGCTCGGCCACGTCGACGATCAGCTCTGCGATCGAGAGCTCGTGCATCAGCAGATCCTCGGCAGCGGGTCTCCGACGAGCTGGTCCATCACCCGCTTGCCGCCGAAGCTCGTCTCCACCAGCACCATCCCGGGCGGCTCGGTGCGCACCTCGCCGATCTCCGCGGCGCGCTCGCAGCCGGGGACCGAGCGCAGCGCGCCGAGCGCCTCGTCCACGGCCTCCGGGGCCACGAACGCGACGAGCTTGCCCTCGTTTGCCACGTACATCGGGTCGATCCCGAGCAGCTCGGACGCGCCGGCGACGGCGGGATCGATCGGCACCGCCGCTTCGCGCACGAGCATCGCCACCTGTGAGGAGCGCGCGAGCTCGTTAAGGACAGAGGCCACGCCTCCGCGCGTGGCGTCGCGCAGGCAGCGAAGCGACGGGCCGGCCGAGTCGAGCAGCGCGTCCACCACAGGCCACAGCGGGCGGGTGTCGGACTCGATCTCGGCGTCCAGCTCGAACTCCCCGCGGGCCAGCATGATCGCCGTGCCGTGCTCGCCGATCGTGCCTGACAGCAGGATCCGGTCCCCGGGGCGGATCGCGTCCGTGGCCAGCAGCGCTCGCGGGTCGCGCAGCCCCATCCCGGTCGTGCAGACGTACATCTGGTCCGCGGCGCCGCGCTCCACGACCTTGGTGTCGCCGGCCACGATCTCCACCCCGGCCGCCTCGGCGGCCGTGGCGATCGCCTCCACCTCGGCCCGCAGGTCGTCGGCCGCCAGGCCCTCCTCGAGGATCAGCGCCAAGCTGAGCGCGAGCGGCCGGGCGCCGGACACCGCAAGGTCGTTGACAGTCCCGTTCACCGCCAGGTCGCCGATCGAGCCGCCCGGGAAGCGGATCGGCTTGACGACGAACGAGTCGGTGGTGAGCGCCAGCTCGGCGCCGTCCACGCCGACGGCGCCGGAGTCGCCCATCGCCTCGAGCGTCCCGGAGCCGAACGCCGGGAGGAAGAGCCCCTCGATCAGGCTCTGGGTGGCCTTGCCGCCGGCCCCGTGCGACATCGTGATGTGCGCGTCGCGGAACTTGCCGCGCTTGCCGCGCGCGGTCTCGATGATCCCGAGGATGCGCTCCTCGCGCTCGGACACCGGAGCCGGGGCCACGGGCTCGCTCACCTAGACCAGCTCCCGCTCCCGCGCGAAGCGCCCGAAGTTGTAGTAGGCGGCGCAGGCGCCCTCCGAGGAGACCATGCAGGTGCCGATGGGGCGCTCCGGCGTGCAGGCCGTTCCGAACACCTTGCACTCCCACGGCTTGATCACCCCCTTCAGCACCTCGCCGCACTGGCACGCCTTGGGGTCGGCCACGCGCACGCCGGGCACGCTGAAGCGCAGCTCGGCGTCGAGGTCGGCGTAGGCGTCGGAGAGCTTCAGCCCGCTCTGCGAGATGAACCCGAGCCCGCGCCACTCGAAGTGGGGCCGCAGATCGAACACCTCGGACATCACCTGCAGCGCGCGCCCGTTGCCGTCGTAGGGGACCACGCGGGCGTACTGGTTCTCGACCTCGCAGCGCCCGTCGGCGAGCTGCGCGAGGATCATGCGGATCGCCTGCAGGATGTCGAGCGGCTCGAAGCCGGCGACCACGATCGGCTTGCCGTAGTCGGCCGGGATGAACTCGAACGGCCGGGCCCCCACGACGGTCGACACGTGACCAGGGCCGACGAAGCCGTCGAGCCGCAGGTCGGGCGAGTCGAGCAGCGCGCGCAACGGCGGAACGATCGTCACGTGGCTGCACATGCACGAGAAGTTGGCCACGCCCTCGGCCTTCGCACGCCTGAGCGTGAGCGCCGTCGACGGCGCGGTGGTCTCGAAGCCGATCGCAAAGAAGACGACCTCGCGATCGGGGTTCTGCTTGGCGATCCGCAGCGCGTCGAGCGGCGAGTAGACCATCCGGATGTCTGCGCCGGCGGCCTTCGCGTCGAGCAGGCTGCCGTTCGAGCCCGGCACCCGCATCATGTCGCCGAAACAGGTGAAGATCACGCCGGGCTCGCGTGCGACGGCGATGCCGTCGTCCACGCGACCCATCGGGATCACGCACACCGGGCAGCCCGGTCCGTGCACGAGCTCGACGTTGGCGGGGAGCAGGTCGTCCACGCCGTACTTGTAGATCGAGTGCGTGTGGCCGCCGCAGACCTCCATGAACTTGTAGTGGCGGCCCGGCTCGACCGCGGCGAGGATCTCCGCGGCCAGCACGCGGCCAAGCTCGGGGTCGCGGAACTCGTCCACGTACTTCATGCTTCCAGCCCCACCAGCGCGACACCGGCGTGGACGAGCAGCCGGTCGCCGGGCGCCACCGGCTCGACGAGCGCGATCTCCACCGTGCTCTTCGAGCCGTCATCGGCCGAGCACAGGGCGAGCCCGCGATCCTCGTCGATGCGCTCGACCTGCATCGGGATGCCCTCGTCCGAGCAGGTGATGCAGTGGTCGCCGCAGTCGTTCACTCGATGACGCTCGCCTTGAGCTCCTCGAGCTCCGCCTCGTAGGCCTCCCCCATGCGCTCGAGCTGCCTGCGCGTGGCGATCGCCTCCTCCTCGTCGACGCGCGACATCGCGAAGCCCACGTGGATCAGCACCCAGTCGCCCGAGTCCACCCCCGTGCCGTTCTCGTCGAGCAGGCCGATGTTGATCGTGCGCCGGACCCCTGCGACGTCGACCCGCGCGAGCCGATTCTCGGGGTCCACAACCTCAACGATCTGGCCTGGAATGGCCAGGCACACTGTGCGCTCCTCCCGGTTGGCGCGGCGGACACTACGCCTGAGGGCGCTCAGCGTGAAGGCGCGAGGTTGAACATCAACGTTGCATTTCAACCCCCCATTCGATTAGCTGGAATCAGCATGTGGAGGACGGTCTCGTGACATCGAGCCGACCACCGGCGCCATCAGTCAGCGGGCGGTTCCGGCGAGCGTCCAGCACCCGGCTGGAGGCGCCGATCCGGATACTGGAGAGCGACCCGGAGCTCGGGCTACGGGTCCCGGCCGCCCAGATCGCGCACGCCCGGGCCGAGCTCACTGCGCGCGTCACCTCCCTCCCGTGCGGGCGCTGGGAGGTGCCACACAGCGGCGAGGACCCGGAGCGGTTCGGGTTCCTGATGCTCGAGGGAGTGCTCGCGCGGGACGTGATCCTCACCGGCACGACCTGCACCGAGCTGATCGGCGAGGGCGACGTGCTCCAGCCGTGGGTCCCTGCGCGCGAGGGCGGCCTGCTGCGCTACCACGTGCTGTGGCACGTGCTCTCGCCGGTCCGGCTGGCGGTGCTCGACGAGCAGTTCGCGCGCACCCTCGCCCGCTGGCCGCAGGTGATGGGCGCTCTGCTCGAGCGGGCGGTCAGGCGAACGCTGCAGATGTCGATCCACCAAGCGCTGCTGCAGCTCTCGCCCGTCGAGACCCGGCTGATCGTGCTGTTCTGGCACCTGGCCGAGCGCTGGGGCCGGGTGACCCCGGACGGGATCATCGTGCGGCTGCGCATGTCCCATGAGCTGCTCGGCCAGCTCGTGGGGAGCCGCCGCGCATCGGTCACCACCGCGCTGCGCAGGATCGGCGAGAGCGGCTTGGTGGCCCGCAGGGCCGACGGCACCTGGCTCCTGCGCGGACCGCCTCCCGACGAGCTCGCAGGGATCCACTGGAGCCGGCGCGCCGCCACGGTCTGAGCCGACGACACCCGCTGGAGGTTTGGACGCCCGCTCCGCGGATAAAAGGCAGGTGTGCAGATACTCGGCCTCATCCTGATCGGAATCATCATCGGCGTGCTCGCGCGCCTCGTCCTCCCCGGGAAGCAGAAGATCGGCATGGGCATGACCGTGCTGCTCGGCATCGCCGGAGCGCTCGTGGGCGGGATCGTTGCCAGCGCGATCGGCACCGGGGACATCTTCGAGCTGAACATCCTCGGCACGATCGTCGGCATCATCGCCGCGGCCGGCTTCATCGGTGTGGCGGACGCGGGCGGGCTCGGCAAGGGCAACCGTCGCGACGCCCTGAAGCCCGGCCACTGACGACGCCGAGCCGCCGGAGATAGTGCGGCAAACGCCGCCGTCCCCGCGATGCCTCGCGAGGCCTCGTCGTTACGGCGCCCGCGCCGCGTCGTCGCGGTGCGGCTCGTAAGCCGCGGTCGTCCGCGTGCCGGCCTGAAGCGCTAGCGGACGATGAGGAACGCCGCCCGGCGCCGGGCCGACAGGTTGCCGGCGGCGTCGCGGGCGCGCGCGGTCAGCCTGTAGCGACCCGGCCGCAGGGCGCGGCCGGCGAGCCTGCCGCGGCGCTCGCCACACTCGCCTGCAGAGCCGGCGCGCCACCGGGGGCCCGCGCGATGTACGCGGGCGCTTCCTCGAAGCAGTACGGGTAGGCGTAGCCGCCCGCACACGCGCGGCCCAGCCGGACCGCGATCGCATACGCGTGGAAGGCGTCGGCGAGCGTGGTGCCCCGCACCGCCAGCGCCGAGCCGAGGGCCGCCTGGTTGCTTGCCGCGTTTCGGCTGGTCAGCTCCCAAAGTCCTGCATCACCTGCTCGCCCCCGAAGGCGCTGCCCGTCCCGTAGCGCTCGGTAAGCCCCCGGAAGGTGATCCAGTACGGGTAGGGAGAGCCGTCGTAGTCGCCCATGCTTTCGCTGAAGGTCGGCCACAGGTAGCTGTGGTTGTCGTCGGCGGCGTCGTGAACCTCGTCCTCCATCCAGGTGGCGCCACCCTCCGCGAACACGTCGTCCGGCAGGTTCGAGCCGTGCAGGGCGCCGTAGCCGTACTGGATCGAGTGGTTGAGCTCGTGCGCGGTGGTCGCGTCGAGCGCCGCCTGCGGCACGGAGGGGAAGCCGCCGTAGTCGCGGTTCAGCACCATGCAGCTCGCGGCGGGCGGCCGCTACCACGTGCGGATCGACGCCCTGTCGTCGGGGCTGTACGGGTTCGTGAGCGTGGCCGGCACGCACGCCGGCCTCGTCGGCGACAACCCGGCAACCGCGTGGAACGAAGGCGACGCCCAGAGCCGGGTTCGCGCCGAGCACGGGCGGGGCCGCCCACCCGAAGGCGGCCACCTGCGCGTGCCACGAGCGCTCGAGCGAGGCCGCGTAGGCGGCCACCCCAAGCCCGGCGGCCACGTCGTCGTAGGTGATGTGGAAGTGCGTGGTGGTGTGCGTGTTCGCCTGGCTCTTCGACGCCGAGCTGGCCGCCCCGGGCCCGGGCGGAGCGAGCAGAGCCTGGATCTCATCGCGGGCCGGCTCCCGCAGCCGCGGCAGCTCGCGGCGCAGCCGCAGCAGCA